>JAQCEJ010000003.1 GCA_027618475.1 Planctomycetota bacterium
GCTAGTTGTTAATCAATACCTCGTAATGGTCTCATTTAAGTTGTAAATCGCTCGTGCGACGGACGTCCACGCAGCGACGTCGATCACATCGAGATCTGTCGGTTTCGGTGACAATCCGACTGTCATCAACTCATCGGCGGCAGATGGATTCATCGCATAGCGCTCGTGTTCTCGTTGCCATAAAACAGCTAGCGTTTTCCGTTCGCGCAACTCCGGTTCACGCGATAAGACAATGCGGAATATCCAGCCAAGTTGATTTTTGAAGGAGTCTCCTCCGTCGCGTATCGTCCGCTCCGCGAGCACTCGTGCCGCTTCAATCGACGATGGGTCGTTGAGCATCACCAGCGCCGAGAGAGGCGTGTGCGAAATCGGGCGGTCGGCGGTGCATTCTTCGCGGCTGGGGGCATCGAACGCAATCAATGCCGGATGCAGATACGTTCGCTGCCAGTGCATGTAGACGCCCCGACGATATTGCCGTTCGTTCGTATCAGAAACATACTCTCGCGTCGGAAAATTCAGATAGGCATAATACCCGGCAGGCTGATACGGCCGGGCACTTTCTCCCCCAAGTCTCGCCACGAGCAGACCGCTTGTCGCGAGCATCACATCGCGAACATGCTCGGCATCGAGCCGCCGCCGAGTCTGCCGGGCCAGCAAACGGTTTTCAGGATCCTGTTCATGGAGTTCCGACGTCGGTGTGGATGAGAGCCGATACGCCGAAGACGTGATCATCAATCGTACGATGTGTTTGATGTCCCAGCCTGAGTCACGAAACTCCGCCGCTAACCAGTCGAGCAATTCGGGATGCGTCGGGCGATCTCCCTGTGACCCGAAGTCGTCGAGCGTACGGACGAGTCCTTTTCCGAACACGATTTGCCAAAGGCGGTTGACCATCACACGGGAGGGAAGCGGATTCGTTTCGCTCATCAACCACGTTGCCAGATCGTCGCGGTTCAAACGCCTCGAGGCCTCGACGGAACTCTCAAACCCCGTCAAGAATTTAGGAACCGCCGGCTCGACCGTCTCACCCGAACGATCGAGCCAGTTACCGCGCGGCAGGATTTTCATCTCGCGTGGTTCCGATGAAACGGTCGGGATGGTGAACCGAACCGTCTGGAGGAACTCTGCTTTCTGCTGTTCGAGCGCAGCGATCTGCTGCTTCGCCTCTTCCGATATGTCCCCCCTTTGCAGCGCGGCGATCTCGGAGTCGAAGTGTGCGATCCGTTCGGCTTGTTGCGGCGTTGGCACGGCAAGATCGGCGACGGGATTACCGTAACCTTCCTCACGCAAATCGGCGAAAAAGGCCGCGAGACTGTAGAAGTCTCGCATGGTCATGGGATCGAATTTGTGATCGTGGCACTCGGCACAGCCGAAGGTCAATCCGAGCCAGACAAGCGACGTCGTACGCACCCGATCGGCGGCGTACTTGGTGAGATATTCTCCCGGCTGCGCTCCTCCTTCGATCGTCGTCATCCCCAGCATGTTGTAGCCCGACGCGACTTTCTGCCACAACGTCGCCTCGGAAAGCAGATCGCCGGCGAGTTGCTCGCGAGTGAAGACATCGTAAGGCATGTTGGCGTTAAACGCAGCGATCACATAATCGCGATACGGCGAAACCGATCGTTCCTGATCGCCGTGATAACCGACGGTATCGGCGTACCGCACCGCATCGAGCCACTGCACAGCCAGACGTTCGCCGAAATGCGGCGACGACATGAGGCGATCGACGAGATGTTCGAACGCATTCTCGTCGGTGTCGGCGACGAACGCATCAACTTCGTCTTGCGTCGGTGGCAAGCCAAGCAAATCGAACGAGACGCGGCGAATAAGAGTGACGCGATCGGCCGGTTCAACCGGCGTAATCTTCTCGGCTTTCCACCGCGCCATCAGAAAGGCATCGATGGGGTTTCGCAGCACTCCGGTCGCGTTGACGGACGGCGGAATCGGTCTCGTGATCGGCTCAAAAGCCCAGTGACCTTTCCATGCTGCTCCGGCGGAGATCCAGCGTTCGAGTGTTTTGATTTCATCTGCCGTCAGCCCCTTCCCCTCGCCGGGGGGAGGCATCCGCTCGTCACCCACGGCGCGAATCCGCCGAACGAGTTCGCTGCCATCGAGATCGCCGGGCACGATCACCGCCGCTGCCAGTAATCCCTCGCGCGTATCGAGCCGCAGGTCGGCTTGACGGTTCGCCTCATCGGGTCCGTGACAGACGAAGCATTTGTCCGACAGAATCGGCCGCACGTCGCGATCGAAATCGATGCGTGGCGAATCGGCGAGAGTATCGACGACAGGAACGGTCAGCCAAAAAACCGCTTCCAGTATGAGAAAGACCTGATTTCGACGACGGCAACCTATCATGATTTTTTCCAATCGCGAACGATGGGCCAGGATTTGTTGAGTATATCGAAACTCCTGCTGGAAAGGGAGTTTTCCAATTGATCGGAGTGGGGGAGATGTGAAATTCTATGCGGACTTCGAGCGGGGAGTTCATTTGCGTTATGTCGCATTTCGCACTAGCATGGGATAAATCGATCAACAATTCACCGACGAAGAAAATTCCCGAAACCGTCATACGTCTTCGACTCACAACAGGAGCAACAGTAATGGATACCCCCATGAATTTCGGTACAAAGTGTCTGCACGCCGGCCAGGTTCCCGACCCGACAACAAATTCGCGTGCCGTGCCGCTGTATCAGACAACGTCGTACGTCTTCAACAGCACCGACCACGCCGCCCGGCTGTTCGGATTGCAGGAGTTCGGCAATATCTATACGCGGTTGATGAACCCCACCACCGACGTTCTCGAAAAACGACTGGCGGCACTCGAGGGGGGAAGCGGTGCTCTCGCCGTCGCCTCCGGTCAGGCGGCGGAAACGCTGGCGATTCTCAACATCTGCCAGGCCGGGCAGAACATCGTCTCGTCGTCGAGTTTGTATGGAGGAACGTACAACCTGTTTCATTACACGTTTCCCAAATTCGGCATCGGCGTAAAATTCGTCGAACAAAGCGATCCCGAGAATTTCCGCAAGGCGATCGACGACAAGACCCGCTGCATCTACGTCGAAACGATCGGCAACCCGCGCTGCGATGTTCCCGATTTCGACGCCCTCAGCGCGATCGCTCATGAAAAGGGAATTCCACTGATCGTCGACAATACGCTTGCCTCTCCCGCCCTCTGCCGGCCGTTTGAACATGGTGCCGACGTTGTCGTTCACTCATGCACCAAATTCATCGGCGGTCACGGCACGTCGATCGGTGGAACAATCATCGAGAAGGGTGACTTCCCCTGGAACAATGGCAACTTCCCCGAAATGACCGAACCCGACCCGAGTTATCACGGCCTCAAATTCTGGGACGCTCTCGGTGCGATGCACATTGCCTACATCATCAAGTGCCGCGTGCAGGGACTGCGCGACCTCGGCCCGGCGATGAGCCCGTTCAATGCCTTCCTCTTCTTGCAGGGGCTGGAAACGCTGCATCTGCGAATGCAACGGCATAGCGAAAACGCCCTCGCCGTCGCTCAGTTTTTGAAATCGCATCCGAAGGTCTCGTGGGTCAACTACACGGGTCTCGAAGACCATCCCAGTTACAAGCTGGGCAAAAAGTACCTCCCGAATGGCTGCGGAGCGATCATGGGCTTCGGCATCAAGGGAGCAACGGCGACCCAGCAACGCGAAAACGGCATCAAGCTGATCAACAGCGTCAAGCTCTTCTCGCACCTGGCCAACGTCGGCGACAGCAAATCGCTGATCATCCACCCCAACAGCACGACGCACCAGCAGTTGACCGAAGCAGAACAGCAGTCGACCGGCGTCACCCCCGACTTCGTACGGCTGTCGATCGGAACCGAAGACGCCAACGACATCATCGGCGATCTGAAGCAGGCATTGGAGCAGGTGTAAATCTGTCAAAGGTTGTAATTCGTCCCCGGTCGCTCGCGTCTGGAATTTCCTGTCGGTAGGTTGCACCGAGGAATTATCTCCCGTTTCCTCTTGCCGGCATTGCATTTACATCAACACTCCCACATGCACGACCAGGCTTGTGTATTAAAATGCGCGAGGCAAAATAATACATTATGTATCATTTTGCCTCTTTTTTCTTTCTTGTGATCTCATGATTGACACGCCATTTTGACCAGGAAATCAAATTCCTCGAACAAAATTCCCGGGGCGTGCTTTGGTCCCAGTAACGATAACTCTGCTACAATATTGGCCTCAATTCGATCTCGTCGATCTATAGATTTTAGTTGCGTCCGGCGAGAGAATCTCACGAAATGAAAAATAAATTCGCCGATTGCTAAATGTGGCACGGATGCTGCATTGTAATACCTGCAATGATGGCAAGCGTTGGCCCGCACTTGTCATCGCCAGACACGAAGGCGTTCCCGGTAACTTGTTATCGGGAACGCTTTCTGTCTTTTATCGAGTTCGATTTTGAACGATCGAAATCAACTCCATTCTTATCCCGATCCAAAAAAACACCCGCTTGAAGTACCTGACTTCAAGCGGGTGTTTATCGTTTATGCGTGACAAGATCTGCGAGCTATCCCGTCACGCCAGACAGGCCGGGCGGTACATCCATAATCGAACCCTCTTGAATACGAGGACGGGAAAAAGAGACCTGAACCAGGCGTCGCCGGGGGACGATCATCCCCCGCTCTGACACCCTTTTCGGCGGACTTAGCAGCATTGTGCCCTCCTCTTCCGAAATGCGTTTCAACACTCCAGTCGTCGCACGCGGGCTCAAATTCGTCGGGATACCTCGCGTTCGGAGAAGTCTTGAAACCAGAAACGGTGAAGCTCACCGTGGTGACATTCCGTGTAACGAATCGATCTTCGTTACACCTCATTCCACTGATTTCCAATGTACCGAGATTTTTTCTCGCGGTCAAACTTTTTCTTTGAAAAATTGCCCGACATGAATCTCAGTTCCGACCCCCGACCATCGTAGCTCACCCGATCGTTTTCTCGATCGCAGCCTCCGGCTATAATCGGCACTCATCGTCACCGATCCGCGTCCCATTTTGCAGAAAGTCGAACCGATGCCGTACTTCTCCGATATCGCTTCTGTCGTTTACGAAGGCCCCGACAGCAAGAATCCGCTCGCGTTCAAATATTATAATCCCGACGAACTGATCGAAGGGAAATCGATGCGCGAGCTGTTTCGCTTCAGCGTCTGTTACTGGCACACCTTCCGTGGCACGGGGAGCGACCCGTTCGGAGCGGCCACCCTCCAGCGCCCCTGGGACGACGGCAGCGATTCGATCGACAACGCCAAAAAACGGGTCGACGTCGCCTTCGAGTTCATGCAGAAACTCGGCGTCGACTTCTATTGCTTTCACGATCGCGACGTCGCTCCGGAAGGCAAAACGCTCGCGCAGTCGAACAAAAATCTCGACGCCATCGTCAAACATTTGAAGAAATCGCAAAAATCGACCGGCATCAAACTGCTGTGGGGAACCGCGAATCTCTTTTCGCATCCCCGCTACATGCACGGTGCCGCCACGAGTTGCAATGCCGATGTCTTCGCGTACGCGGCGGCTCAGGTGAAACACGTGATGGAAGCAACCCACGACCTCGGCGGCGAGAACTACGTTTTCTGGGGGGGACGCGAAGGCTACATGAACCTCTACAACACCGACATGAAACGCGAACTCGACCATCTCGCCACCTTCATGCACATGGCCGTCGACCACGCCAAAAAAATCGGCTTCAAAGGACAGTTCCTCTTCGAACCTAAACCGAAAGAACCGACGAAACATCAGTACGACTTCGATGCGGCGGCCTGTTTGAATTTCATCCATCGCAACAAACTCGACGGACACGTAAAACTCAACATCGAAACGAACCACGCCACGCTCGCCGGCCACACGATGATGCACGAACTCGAATACGCCCGCATTCACAACGCCCTCGGCAGCATCGACGCCAACACCGGCGACCTGCTGCTCGGCTGGGATACCGATCAGTTCCCCACCGACATCTATCTCACGACGCAGTGCATGCTGGTGATTCTCGAACAAAAGGGGTTAGCTCCCGGCGGCACCAACTTCGACGCGAAAGTCCGCCGTGAAAGTTTTGAACCGATCGATCTGTTTCACGCCCACATCGGCGGGATGGATGCCTTCGCCCGAGGAGCCAGAATCGCCGCCGCGATCCGCAAGGATGGCGTGTTGAAGGACGTCGTCAAGCAGCGTTACGCCAGCTTCGACGAAGGGATCGGCAAGCAGATCGAAAAAGGGAAAGCGAGCCTCGCCGATTGCGAAGCCTACATGCTGAAAAACGGCAACCCCGCAGCCAACACCAGCGGTCGGCAGGAGTTTCTTGAGAATGTGATTAACGATTATTTGCGGTGAGGTGAGTGAGTGGGGAGAATCGGGATGGAAGACCCCGAACGGCCCTTTCAGGGCCGTTCCAATCAATGGAACCACGTTCCCAGGCCTTCGGCCTGGGCTGACGGAATCGGCCTTTCAGGCCGTGATTCAACCGGTGGAGGCATCCATGCCGCAATCGCTCGCGAAGGTCTACCTTCACATCGTATTCTCGACAAAGAATCGCGAGCCGCTGTTGGCAAGCCCATGGCGAGACGAACTTTTCCGCGTATTGGGGGGTGCCGCAAACAATCTCGGTTGCCAATCGTTGATTGTGGGGGGAGTCGAGGACCACGTCCATCTGTTGATCCAACTCGGCAGAACCATCAGTGTTGCCGACGCCGTGGGAAAGATCAAATCGACATCCTCCGCGTGGATCAACCAGACGCGCGGCCTCGCGATGTCTTTTCATTGGCAGGCGGGGTATGCCGCGTTTTCGGTCAGTCAGTCGAATGTCGAAGCCGTACGCGAGTACGTACGGAAGCAGCCGGAACATCACATCAAACAATCGTTTCAAGACGAACTGCGAGAATGGTTACGGCGTTACGAAATCGAATGGGACGAACGTTACGTCTGGGATTGAATACAGAATTCGAGCCTGAAAGGCTCGTTCCACCAGCCCAGGGCAAAGCCCTGGGTACTCTGTCATGTGGTCACGATCACAATTGACGTTCCAACGAACGGTGGGTCAGCCGATCGAATCAATTGATTACCAATGCCGCAGGGCGTGTGCTATCATCTTCTTGTCGCTGCGCAACCCACACGCAGGGGCGTGTGGGCCACCCGTCCGATGTGTATCCGACAGACTGGGGGTGCGGCAAGTATCCCCCGCCGATTTTTCCGGTGACGAAGGACGACTTTGGAGAGGCTTTTTGAATGCAGAGAGGAAGGCATGCGGGAGCATGCCCTACAGAACTACAGGACTCTGCAACACGGGATGAGCATGAAACTCCTCGGCACCATCCTGATTCTTCTCAGCGTCGGGATTCTTCTCTACGGCGTGCCGGTGATGTCGTTTCTCGCCTTTCAGGAGGTTGCCAATCATCCGGGACAGGCGAGGCCCGAGGACTTGGCGGCGGGACTCGCACGCGGTTATGCGTTGCGATTTATCGCTCTCCCCATCGGATTGATCGGCATCGTCTTTTACGTCCTCGGCGTGTTCTTCCGCAGGCGGTCGGTGAAGCGTCACACGTTCAGATAACGTGCGTCGTTCGTTTGCGCCTTGCTGCTCTCTCGCCGAATTGTGAGAATGAGTCGGAACAGCTTGAAGCGAAAACCAAAGGCACCCTCATCCGGCCTGCGGCCACCTTCTCCCAGAGGGAGAAGGGATATTGTCACTCAACTCTGGATTTTCACCATGCGCATCGCCATCGGACAACTCTGGCAGGAAACGAATACCTTCAATCGCAACGCGACGACGCTTGCCGATTTCGAGAACTGGGGGGTCGCGACCGGAGGTGACGTGATCGCGAAATATGGCAACACCGGGGAACTCTCCGGGTTTCTAAAGGAAGCGAAAACGTGGGATGGCGATGTCGAATTCGTCGGGCTGGCGCGGTATGTCTGCTGGCCCTGGGGAGCTGTCGATGCGGCGACATGGCGGAAAATTCGCGACGATTTCATCGCTCAGCTCGAAGCAGCCGGGCCGGTCGATGCGGTCTTTCTGGCGTTGCATGGGGCGATGTCGGCAGAAGGTGAACCCGATGTCACCGGAGCGATTCTCGAACTCGCACGGTTGACCGTCGGCTCGGACGTGCCAATCGTCGGGTCGCTTGATCTGCATGGAAACATCACACCGCGTATGGTCGCGAACGCCGATGTGCTGGTGGGATATCACGCGGCTCCACATCTCGACGCCGTGCAGACCGGCGAACGATCGGCGAAAGCCTTGCGCTGGATGCTCGAACATCGCGGACAAAAACCGGTGACGTATTGGCGCAAGCTGCCGATGATGACCGCCGCCGAGAATCACAACACGTTCACCGGCATCCCCGCGCCGCTCTATCGGCAACTCGAAGCGTTCGAACGCGAACCGAACGTCCTCTCGGCCGGTCTGTACATGGTGATGGCGTGGTTCGACACGCCGTGGGTCGGCTGGACGGCATTGATCACCACCACCGAAAACGATCGGGGTCTTCGAGAAAAACTCGACAGCTTCTGCGACGCCTGTTGGGAACTGCGACACGTAATGGAAGACGTCGAACGGCTCCCCGCGAAAGAACTCGTCGACCGCGCGTTGATGGTCAAGGGACACCCGGTCGTCATCGGCGACGGTGCCGACGCCACTAACAGCGGTTCACCGGGGGATGCGACCGAACTGTTGCGAGAATTTCTCAGCCGCGAGTCGATTCCTCGCGGCGCGTTGACGTTTATGGTTGATCCGCAGGCCGTTGCGGTCGCGAAAGAGATCGGCGAAGGAGGGGCGTTCGACGCCCCGGTCGGCGGTCGGTATTCCCCCGAGTTTTCAACGCCGGTGCAGGTGAAGGGAACCGTCGAAAAAATTCTCGACATGAAGTGGACGCTGACCGGGCACATCGGAAACAACCTGCCGATCGACATGGGAACCGGTGCTGTCGTTCATGCGGGAGAGACGACGATTCTGCTGGTGGAACGAAGCGGCCCGGGAAGTTCGCCGGTGTTGTACGAGACGGCGGGGCTTGATCCGCGAAACTTCGGAATGGTCGTCGCGAAGTCCCCTTCCGGTTTTCGGGCCGACTACGGCTCGTTCGCGGCGGAAATCTTACTCGCCGACACCGACGGTTGTGCGCCGGGAAATTTACAGCGGCTGACGTACGAGCACGTGCATCGTCCCCTCTGGCCGCTGAATCCGATCGCCTCGATGGAAGAAGCCCGGTGGACTCCGGCCGGTTATGTGTGAATCACTTCTGTCATCTCGGCTTCGTCGGTCCGAGATTGCGCCAAAGCCGGAAGTCGTTCGAGCCGCGCTCGGCGGTACCGATGAGATCCTGCCTGCCGTCACCGTCGATATCGGCGGCGATCACCTGGTTGGCGTTGATCCATGTCGGCATGATCGGGTGTTTTTTCCATTGGCCCTTCGGGTCGCCGGTGTTTTCGAACCAATGAATGCCGCCGGGGTTTCCCATGCTGGAGCCGGAGGCATCGATGTCGCCATCGCCATCGAGATCGACGGCGATCGCCTCGAATGCCCAGTACAACTCACCGATGAAATGCTTCTTGAAGGTCGATCCGTCGCCGGGGGTGCCGACGTTTTCGTACCACGCGGCCTGATGGGTCGAGTCTTTGTCCGTGCCGTCGAAATAGCCGAGCCCGACGATGATGTCGATGTCACCGTCGCCGTCCATATCAGCGGGATGCCCGTGACACGGGTTCGGAGACTGGTCGTCGACGACATGTTTTTTCCAGACGACTTTGCCGTTGTCGTCGAGCGATTCGTACCAGGCCACCAGCGGTTGTCCCAGGACCGTTCCCAACAGATCGATGCAGCCGTCGCCGTTGAAATCGGCACAGGCGATTGTGCGGGTATCATTGAGATCGGTGTCGACAAGATGTTTCTTCCACAGGTCATCGTCGTCGGGAGTGCCGTCGTTCTCGAACCAGGCGAACTCGCGTCCCGCGTAATTCGAACCGGCAACGTCGAGATCGCCATCACCGTCGATGTCTGCGAGGGCGACATCGTACGCGCGGGAGAATTCGTTGGTGATGACATGCCTGTTCCACGGGTTGACGTCCCCTCCCTTGCCGCTATGTTCGAACCACAGCAGCTCTCCGACCCAGTTCTTGACGATCGCGATGTCGGGCCAGTCGTCGCCGTTGATGTCGCCGACGGCGTGCCGTTCGAACAGACCGGGGTCGTTATCGCAGACCAGATGTTGCCGAAAATGACCGGTGCCGTCGTTGGCGAACCACATCAGCTGGTTGTCGGTGGCATCGGCACACGTCAGATCAAGATCCCCATCGCGATCAAGGTCGACGGCGACGGTGCCATAGGCATAGCCGAATTTGTCGCGAATCACCGATGCCTCGAATGAAAGCGGCCCGCTTTCGACAATCGATGTCTTGGCGGGAGAATCGTCGGCGGCGTGCGAGTTGGCGAAGAGAGCAACGGCAAGGCCGAGAATGGCGATGCAAACACCCGTTGGCAGGCGGACCATGGCTACGCTCCTTAGAAATCGTAAAGGAGAAAATGCTTTCTTTCGTCCGTCAGTAGAGTCCGTCAATTCGTGGAATGCAAGCCCACCCCCCCCTCTACAAAGGGGTGGCAAAGGGACGAAACGGAGAGTGGCCGTTGAAGGGGATCCCCCCTTTCATCCGTCATTTTTCTTACGGCGCTTGTGAGCGGTCAAGTTTTCTGGTTAGAATAATTGGTGAGAATGAAATGTATGACACCGGGAAGTATGCCTCCCCCGTTACGCCTGCCACACTCTCTCCGCCGATGACTTGTCGTGATATTCGAGATCGATGGCGATCTCGCCGACGGAGAGCACCATAAAATGCCAAGGAGTCGAAAATGAAGTCGATTGTTCGTCCTTTTCTGTTCGTCGTCACCAGTTTACTGGTCTGGAGTGCGGTTTCAGTCGCACAGGCCCAGGTTGCGATTCCCGACAAGAACCTCGAAACGGCGATTCGCGACGTACTTAAGAAGACCGACGCCGCGGTTGCTCTCACCGAAGACGACCTGATGAACGTCTTCATTTTGAAGGCGAAGGGAAAAGAAATCGCCGACCTGACCGGTCTCGAAAAATGTCCCAATCTCGCCGAACTGAATCTCGCGAACAATGCGGTGACGAATCTGGCTCCTCTCGCCGGGCTGAAGAACATTCAGTCGCTGACGCTCTCGGGAAATCAGATTGCCGACGTCGCCCCGCTGACCGAACTTACGAAATTGCAGTACCTCAACCTCGAGGGAAATCAGATCGAAGCGATTGACGGTCTGGCTGGTTTGACCAAGTTGTCGGCGTTGTACCTTTCGAAGAACAAGTTGACATCGATCGGCCCGACGGCTGGTCTCACGAAACTCGCCTCGCTGTATCTCGCCGACAATCAGATCGCTGATTTAACGCCGCTCGCCGGCATTCAGCGCGTGCAGTCTCTCGATCTGCGGAATAACCAGATCGTCGATCTCGCTCCCCTGTCGGCGATGACCGATCTCCGTTATACCCAACTTCAGGGAAATAAAGTGACCGATCTCGCTCCGCTCGTTACGATGGCCAAAGCCGATGCAGAAGGGGATAAACGTTTTGCCCCGTACTGGAAGTTATACCTCGCCGGCAACCCGCTGAGCGACGACGCGAAGAACACGCAAGTCGCCGAACTCAAAGCGGTCGGTGTCAGAGTGATGCTGGAATAACCGATCGACCCCGCATCGATCGACAATAAATAATAAAGAGACGCGACGAACCACAATTCGTCGCGTCTCTTTTTGTCAGATCAGAACCGGTCTTATGACCCGGTTGTCGGTGGTTGCTCCACCGGTGGCAGAACGCGAATGGTTTCTGTTTCGGCATCGTCATTACGGGCGTACGTCATCATCGATTCCCGCCGTTGCCAATGAATGCGGTCGCGTGTGATCACCCCGTCGGCGAGGGCGCAATTCAAACAGAACTTTTCGTGCCCGCGCTGCACGTAGATCTCACCGGCTACGAGCAGATGATAATAATCCTCGCCGGGCGATTTCGTATAGCAGTACTCTTTGTCGCAGTCGGCTTTGATGTGTACCTCAACCCCTTCGATATGGGGGACATACACCCGGCGATCTTCGATCGGCGGGTTTGGTGTCACATCATATCGGTCGCCGGGCGAGGACATCTTTTCTCCTCGTTCCCAAGCTCCCGCTTGGGAACGCACCTCTTCGCCGATCGTTCTTGAGAGCGCTCCGCGTTGCGTCGCGGCTAACCACAGAACCGCGCGTTAAATATGCTTGATCTCGAAAATCGCTTCGATCTCGACGGCGGCGTTCGTCGGCAGCGCGGCAAAGCCGAGGGCGCTGCGGGCGTGAAAACCGTCGCCGCTCTTGCCGTACAGTTCGTGCAGCAGATCGGAAGCACCGTTGATGACCAGATGCTGATCGGTGAATTCAAGCGTCGAATTCACACAACCGAGCAACTTGAGAACCTTGAGTCCGTCAAGCGTGCCGTGGGCCTGATGAACCGACTGCAAAATCTTGATGGCGCAATCTTTGGCGGCGGCGTAGCCCTGTTCGATCGTCAGCCCGGCACCGAGCTTCCCTTTAAGATCGCTGACATGCCCCGAGGTGATCAGCAAATTACCGGTGCGGACGCACAGGTTCAAATAGCCGGGCTCTTTAGTGGGAAACGACAGTCCGAGCGAAACGGCTTTTTCTTCTGGTGTCATCAATTCATTCCTTGTTCAAGTTCGTAAGTAATCGAGTTCGTGCGACACAGTTTTTTCGTTGCTACAGGATGTCAGATTCGGCCGGCAGAATCAAATGTGCAACACGAGTTCCCTTCGGCAAGTTGCCACTTTAACGGGTACGGAGTGGCATTGAAACATTCCCGCGTGCTAAATTAGAAGAGAGATTACTCAATCGAGGTAACACGATGCATCCGTGGGACGAACACAATCTGACGCAAACGCGCCGGCAGTTTTTTGGTCGTGGGGCGACCGGAATCGGTCTGGCGGCACTCGCCTCTCTTCTGAACGACGATCAGCCTGCGTCGGCGCGCGAACCGCAAGAGGCGGACGAAGGTCTCGCCGGGTTTCCGAATCATCCCCCGAAGGCCAAACGGGTGATTTATCTGCTCCAGTCGGGAGCCCCCACCCATGTCGATCTGTTCGACTATAAACCGAATCTGATCCCGCTACGCGGTACACCGCTCCCTGCATCGGTGCAGATGGGGCAGCGCCTCACCACGATGACGCAAGGAAAAGAACAGCCTGTTTTGCCCGCGATCGCACCATTTCACCGGCATGGCGACTGCGGCACATGGATCAGCGATTTTCTCCCCTATACGGCCTCGATCGCCGATGAAATCTGCCTCATCAAGTCGATGCACACCGAAGCGATCAATCACGCCCCAGCGGTGACGCTGTTTCTCACCGGCGGCCAACTTCCCGGACGACCGAGTTTCGGTGCCTGGTTGTCGTACGGCCTCGGAAGTCTGAATCAGAATCTGCCGTCGTTCTGCGTGATGACCTCGCGCGACAAAGAAGCGTCGTGCGGTCAGCTCTTCTACGATTACTACTGGGGAAGCGGGTTCCTGCCGTCGAAATTGCAGGGGGTCAAATTCCGCTCGAACGGCGACCCGGTGTTGTATCTGTCGAATCCCGAGGGACTCTCCACCAAAATCCGCCGCGGCATGTTGGATGACCTCGCGAAACTCAACGAACTCAAATATCAGCAGGTCGGCGACCCCGAGATCGTCACGCGAATCGCTCAATACGAAATGGCGTATCGCATGCAGGCGTCGGTCCCCGAGTTGACCGATCTCTCGACCGAGCCGAAACACATTCTCGACATGTACGGTCCCGACGTCACACGGCCCGGTTCGTTTGCACAAAACTGCCTGCTCGCTCGACGTCTTTCGGAACAAGGGGTTCGCTATGTGCAACTGATGCACGCCGGTTGGGACCAGCACGGCAACCTGCCGACGCAGCTCAAGATTCAATGCGAGGATACCGATCAGCCCTCGGCGGCCCTCGTCCGCGATTTGAAGCAGCGCGGACTGCTCGACGACACGCTCATCATCTGGGGTGGCGAATTCGGCCGCACCGTCTTCGGACAAGGGGACATCAATAACAAGCAGGCCCACGGTCGCGACCACCATGGCCGCTGTTTCTCGTTATGGATGGCTGGCGGCGGCATCAAGCCCGGTTTCAGTTACGGCGAGACCGACGATTTTGCATACAACGTCGCCCAAGACCCGGTCCACGTCCACGACTTTCAGGCAACGCTGATGCACTTGTTAGGGATCGATCACACGAAGCTGACGTTCAAATATCAAGGCCGGCATTTTCGGCTGACCGACGTGCACGGAACCGTCGTGCAACCGATTTTGTCGTGAATGGACCAGGTTTGCGTGCCACTGGCGGCTCGTCCGCCAGTGTGCTTTTTCTGGTTTTTGTAAATAGACCAAGTGACGTTTCGTTCGCCCAACCCGATCGAAGCAGAGCTTCGAAGACTTGTGTTCCCAAGCGGGAGCTTGGGAACAAGAGGAAGATATAGAAACCACACCCCATGAAAATTGACCACGTTGAAGCGATCTGTCTCCGATTTGAATATCCCGGCGATTCCGGGTTCACTTATGCCGGGGGAAAATGCACAGCGCGGGTGACGACGATCGTCCGTGTGCATACCGACGATGGACAGGTCGGCATCGGCAGCGGATACAGTCATCCGGCGTTAATGAAGACTATCGTCGAAGGGCACGTCGGGCCCCTCTTGCGAGGGTTCGATCCGACCGACGTCGAAAATACCTGGGAAAAGATGCATCGCTGGACGCGGTGGTACGGTCGCAAAGGGGTCGCGATGACCGCCGTCGGAGCGATCGACACCGCCCTGTGGGATCTGCGCGGCAAAGCAGCGGGCAAACCGGTCTATCAGCTGCTCGGCGGAGAGAAAAACTCGTGCCCCGCCTATGCGAGCGCCCTGCTGTGGAAGTCCCCCGCCGAGACCGCCGAGGAAGCGGCCCGGCATGTCGCCAACGGTTTTCGCCGTATGAAAATGCGGCTCGCACGATCCCCCGAACTCGATGTCGAACTCGTCAGCGCGGTCCGGCAGGCGATCGGACCGGAGTGCGATTTCATGGTCGACGGCTCGATGCGGTACAACCTCGACGAAGCGAAACGGATGGGGAACATCCTGGGCAAACTCAACGTCTTCTGGTTCGAAGAACCGTTCGAGCCGGAAGACATCGACAGCTTCGTTGCATTACGCGGGAATGTCCCCGTACGCCTCGCCACGGGTGAGAACGAATTCGGTTTCGATGGTTTTCGCGAACTCATTCGTGCGAAAGCCGTCGACATCGTGCAGCCCGATGCCAGCCGCTGCGGTGGCATCACGATCGTCAAGCGGGTCGCCGATCTCGCGAAAACAGCAGGGTTAAAGGTCGCCCCGCACAGTTGGAGCGACGCGGTCGCGATCACGGCGAATGCCCACGTGGTGGCGACGTTGCCGCATGGATTGACGGTCGAAGTCGATCAGACGGGGAACCCGTTCGTCGAAGAGTTACTCGTCGAGCCGCTGAAAGTCCGCGACGGCATCTTGACGTTGAGTCAAGCTCCGGGCCTGGGAATCGAACTTCGGAAAGAAATCATCGACCGCTACCGCTTCGACAACGTCGAACAGATGCCCGACGGTTCGTACTCGGATATGGCCTTCGGCCAAAAGTACGACGTCTCGGCGAGAGCGTATGGATGAGAATGACGAATGTCGAAATCCGAATGTCGAATCAATTCCCAATGTCGAATACCCCAATGCACATTTTCATGTCTCGGGTGTCCCCGACAATCTTTAATCCATTCCACTTTGTTTTGGGTGGCACCGATACCACCGGTGCGGCGCAGCCGTAAGAGGCCGGGGGACAAGCGATCTGATCGCTGGGGAACTCCCGCACGCCGTCGGTTTTGATCTCATAACTTCTCGACACATTCAACGTCCATCCTGTCGCCTGATGATGACGTCAGATTTACCGGTCGGCAGTCGATGAGCAGCCTCGCACGGCTGCGCCGCCCCGATTTTATCGGGGCCACCCTGCGGCGTTCGGGTTTCGACATTTCCAGCCGATGACTGGCTATGAACGGACCGGGGAACTACGATAAAGGTGACATCATTTTCATCGTCACTCGGAGCCTTTATCGATGACCCCTCGTGAAGTTCTGGCGCTCTGCCGCGAACGGGAAATTCGTGCCGTCGACTTGCGGTTTATGGATTTTCCCGGAACGCTCAAGCATTTCACCATTCCGGTCCATGCGCTGACCGAAAAAAGTTTCGACGAAGGGTTCGGTTTCGACGGGTCGTCGATCCGCGGCTGGCAGACGATCAATGAGAGCGACATGCTCGTCGTTCCTCAGGCCGAGACGGCGTTCGTCGATCCCTTTATGTCGCAGACGCTGGCGATGACGTGCAATATTCAAGATCCGATCACGCGGATGGATTATCCGAAAGACCCGCGCAACGTCGCCCGCAAGGCCGAGGCGTATCTTAAATCGACCGGTTTTGCCGACATCGCGTATTTCGGACCGAAGGCGGAATTCTTTCTCTTCGACAACATTCGCTTCGATATGCGCGAACACGAGGCGTTTTATCATATCGACAGCATCGAAGGGGAATGGACCCGCGGGCAGCCGCGCAGCGTGCAGAACGCCGGATATCAGATTCGGCGGAAGGAAGGGTATCTGCCGATTCCCCCCGCCGATACGCTGCAGGATGTGCGAACCGAAATGATGCTCACAATGCTCGAATGCGGCGTGCAGGTCGAAGCGCAGCACCACGAAGTCGCGACGGCGGGACAATGCGAAATCGATATGAAATTCGGTTCGCTGGTCACCATCGCCGACCACCTACTGCGGTACAAGTACATTGTGAAGAACGTCGCATCGCGGCACGGCAAGACGGCGACGTTTATGCCGAAGCCGATCTGGAACGACAACGGCAGCGGCCTGCATCTTCATTTTTCGCTATGGAAGGGGGAGCATCCTCTGTTTCCCGGCGGGAAATACGGCGGTTTGAGCGACCTCGCGCTGTATGCGATGGGAGGGATTCTCAAGCATGCCCCGGCGGTGATGGCGTTTTGCTGTCCCACGACGAACAGTTACAAACGCTTCGTGCCCGGATACGAGGCGCCGGTCAATCTGACGTACAGCCATCGCAACCGCTCGGCGGCGATTCGCATTCCCGTGCATCATCCCAGCCCCGAACATCGGCGGTTTGAATTTCGGTGTCCCGATTCGTCAGCGAATGCGTATCTCAGTCTGGCGGCGATACTGATGGCGGCGATCGACGGCATTCAGAATCGCATCGATCCCGGCCCGCCGCTCGACAAGGATATGTACGATCTCACCCCCGAAGAGATTGTCGATCTTCCCCCGGTGCCCCATTCGTTGGAAGAGTCTCTCGCAGCTCTGCAGAAAGATCACGACTTTCTGATACGCGGCGACGTATTTACCGAAGACGTGATCAAGACATGGATCTGGTATAAGACCACGCACGAGGTGCAATCGCTGCGAGAACGTCCGCATCCCTGGGAGTTTGCGATGTATTACGACGTATAGTTTTTCCTGCTCCCCGCGTATGATTGCGGGACGACGAACTTCGGTGTCGACAATGTCCGCTACGGTCACACACGATTTGAAGAACGCTGCTGCGGTTTCGCTAAATCGCCCGGACGACGACTGCTGCACTTTGGCCGATCGACGACCGATTGACGCTGATCGCGGTCCGCGTTTTCAACTGGTGGGGCTCTTCGCGGGTGACGTTGAGCCGGCACAACGGGTCGGGCGTTTCGTAATTGAGCGTCGGCGGGAGCATCCCCCCTTGCAGCGATAGAAGCGTCCCCGCCAGTTCCACGGCTCCCGATCCCGCTTCGAAGTGACCGAAGTAACTCTTCATCGCGGTCACCGGCACACTCTCGGCGTAATCACCCAGCGAGCGATGATAGGCGCGCGACTCGATGCAGTCGTCGGCCAGCGTGCTCTTGCCGTGTGCGTTAATATGACCCAGTTCCGACGGTTCGATACCAGCTTGCCGTAATGCGGCCTGCACAGCGACCGATAACCCGCGACCGAGATCGGCACTATCGGCCCCCGCGGCATCGCAACCGGCTCCGACCCCCAGAATCTCCCCATAGATGGGAGCTCCCCGAAGGTCGCCATTCTCGTACGATTCGAGAATAAACGCAGCGGCCCCTTCACCAACGATGATCCCGTCGCGATCGCGGTCGAACGGCCGGCACGCCTTCTGCGGGTCGGTCCAACGTTGATTCAATCGCTCGTACAGACCCATTTTGGCAAGATCGACCGGATTGAGATGCGATGTGCTCGCCCCCACAATCATATAGTCGGCGGCTCCCCGTTCGATCACACGCCGTCCCTCGGCGAGAGCGAGAATCGCCGAAGAATCGCGATTCGTAATCGTGTTGTTCGGCCCGCGGGCATCGTGTTCGATCGAAACGTGACACGCCGGCATGTTGGGGAGTTGCCGCAACAGCCAGAGCGGATGAATGTGATTCAGGCTTTCGGTTCCCCACAATTGAGGATCGAAATTTGCATCGGCCCCCAGGCAAGCCTTCGTGACGGCAGAGAGTTCGCCGGGGGTCGTCGGAATGCGACCCGCACCGAAGACAACGCCCAGTCGATCGGGATCGGTTCCCCCGGATTCTTTCAGCTTCGAGTCGGCCATGGCTAACGACGCCGCCGCGACACCGAGCTGAATGTCCCGAGTCATGACTTTGATAAATTTTCTGTTGGCAATGTAGTTTTCCGGCACAAAGTCGCGAATTTCCGCTGCAAGTTTCGTCGGAAGATCGCTCGCGGGAATCGTCTGCAGAAAGTCGATGCCCGATTTGCCGCCGGTGAGGCTTTGCCAAAATGCGTGCGTACCTATCCCGATTGGTGAAACGATACCAATACCGGTGATAACCACACGTGGATAGTCATTCCCAGCCGTCATAGCTCAACCCTGGTTACGACCTGTCGACAGGTCACACCAACACACGTTGCAGTCCCACATGCACTGTGCGTCGAATGAAGCATCTCGCTAATCCCTGAGCGGACACCGCATCAATTCCAGTCAGCGTTCCCTTGTAGCCGACTACTAACTCTCAAAGTCTTGTTTCCTGCGCCACATCATGGCGAGATTACGACCCTGTCGTCAAGTTTTTTCTGCCCACCCGAATCTGACCCCGTCCGGCGATCGTCCCCTGCGAACGGTCAAACAGACGAGAATTCGCGGTCGCCATCCATCAAACTCAATGGCGAATCAAGCCCATATCTTAATACTCCGAGTCGGCAAATCAAACGTGTCTTCTCGATTTATCGGCATTTAACGGTCGAGAATTACGGCTGCGTCTGAAGAGACTTCGTCGCCGTCTCGATTCCCGATCGATATTACGATTTCAAAAACCACTCAACCGCCCCCAACACAAGCCATAACTAACTAAATCACAACTGGTTATGATTATTGCCGTATATTGTTTAAACAGGGGACCGGTCACATCGATTCGTTGACAAAAAGTTACTCAATGCGATCGTTTTTTGAGATAAAAACGTATTTTTTGGTGAACGAGCGAAACCGTCAGGACGGATTGCTGCTGATGGAGGGAGATCCTGGTTGGAGCCGCCGATGTCTTTGCGGGGTTTCACCCGAATTGCAGGAAAAAACAATTCTGGCACAATGTCTCCGCATCACCGAACCCGTAATGTTCACCCGATGCGAAGGATCGTACCTCTAATTACATCCTAACAGGGCAATCATGTCAAGCATGTTCTTCCGTGAGACTCGCCTTGAAGTGATCACAAGATCACATCCCCCACCTTGAAAGAGCGAGTCTGGATAAATTGAAGGAAACACGAAATTGAACAACTCGTGCGAATTTCGGCGAGAATCACACGCCTTCAATTCACAGCCGCTATCGCTTTTCGACGCCGACGCTTCGATCAGACGGCACCGGAGCGAGGAGAAAAAGACCCCCACTCAAGAGGACTTGTCCCCTTTCTTTTTCGCAACGCCGGACCGAACGTTGTGCTTGCTTTGCTGTGCATGGGACATCTTCTTCTGCAGATGGGCAAACTTCGTCGCCGGTTGCCTGATCATCCCTTTGCCACCCCGTTGCACCATGATGATCTCCTTGACGGGTGATTTGACCTTCCCCTTTTTCTGTACCAAGCGTTATGAGAGTCGGGGTTGGGTTATTTGGTTCTGGTCTGGGGGCTGGTTGTCACTTGAAAAAATCTACGCATGGCGAGGGGCTTTCATTTTTCGTGCGGTCACTGAAAAACAAGGAGGGGGGTCCGAAGCTCCCCTTTCCGCCGTTTTCGATGAAAAACCTGAACGCATGGATTTTTGTGAACTGGGTGGATGGTGATGATTCGTGGTATTCACCCCTCTCCCTGTAGATTACTATGGCGTTAATTATTCTTTACAGTCGATTAAATGCGACATCAATTCCCTTCGCATAAAGAAATCGAGCCTCCCGTGCCTCCACTCGACTCTGTCTTTGCCATAGCTGTGGCCTTAGCGATCATGCTACTTTACTTTGTAGTGCGAGGCTTGATGCTGGCGATAGACAACTCAAGAAAGAATCAGTTTTCGTTTGCCTTGTCTTTCATGGCCATGATGCTTTTTTGGCCGTTATTCATTATGGAGTTACAGTTAAAGGAGTGGGGCGTTCCATTCCCTAGACCGGGAATCAATACTTCTTTAAATGGAGAATTCTTTGTTATCCCTGCGTTTGCATGTGTGATGGCCTACCTCATGACATTTCTGGTAGGCAAGATTTCACTGTTGGTATCGGAGATTCCGAGTTCGTCCGAAAGTTCGCCTGCAAATCGGATGGAAACTTCCCCGCAGTTAGACCGCTCTCTCGCATTACGATGGTGCGGCGTAATGGCGATCTTGGGTGGAATGATCAGGGTGGCATATCGATTTCATTTTCAAGTCCACCTGCTCGATTGGGTGTGGCGATTCTGGCCGCTGGTATGGGGATGGACCATCTTTCAGCTATGGAAGTCATCAAAAGGACGAAAGGGCGTATCGATCTTGCTATCAGCGTTGTTAGTAGCCTCTGGGCGAATCATTCTGCTTTGTGGAAAAGTGTTTGTCCCCTCGATTTTTACGTCAAAAGGTTTCTCTTACATGTTGATTTCCTCCGGCTTGGAGTTCACTGTTATGTCCTTGTTGGGCGTGGCACTCCTGCGAACCAAGCTTGTTTCACCAGCAATTCCAGTGTTTTGCTTCGCTTCATCAATCTCTTCGCTCGTGAATTGTCAGGTGTTTGTGACAGGCATTGATAACCCACCATTCGCCGATATTTTATCTTATGCCTCCACAGTGATTCTCCTATTTGCACTGGGGGTATCACTGTTATATAAATCTCACAGGCAAGTGGAATGTTCAACTCCCTCCTAACGACATTGATCGATAAAGTCTGGCCTTACGGTCGCCCGTTTATTGTTCCACACGTTACCATCATCTCCCCGTTGGGCTTATCCCCAGAGCGTCTTTCGCTTCGCCTCAACATATTGGCCGGTGAGATAGCGAAGTTCATCCGCATTCGTCCATTGACCGCCAAGAACCATTGTCACGACCGCGATACACGATTTTGAAATGCGAGAGGGGGGACTCGAACCCCCAATCCGTGAGGAACCAGATCCTAAATCTGGCGCGTCTGCCAATTCCGCCACTCTCGCGAACGTCTTCATGCCGCGTGCATTTTACCAACTTCCTGTCGCAAGACAAACGGCGAACGCCAAGGGATTCGTGGGGCGGCACAGTCCGTCGGGCCTCGGTAAGATTATCCTGGGTGCATCCCTTAAATGGTGGAGGTCATTCGGGTGGCCGGGACAGCTTTGTGTCCCGGTCGCGTAGCGATAAGAGGACTTCTCAGCCGAGGTCTTCGATCTCGATCCGGCCTCACAGAGGCCAGCTACAGAGGCATAACAAAAGGGACCACCATTTAACGGATGCACCAGATCACCCTCTTTAACACGATAGACGATTTACAACCCCCGGACGAATCGGGTATAACTTGAGTAACAGCCGGATGCTGGATTCAGTGTGGTACCTGCCCCACCGCACGAATTCTCCCGGCTGTTTCCATCGAAACACCGCGTCGAGTGCGTTCGAGCCGGCATCGTTGCCGCCTCACAACACTCCCTTCGTCGACGGGACTCCCGTTTGACGCGGGTCGATGCTCACAGCTTGCCGCAGCGCTCTCGCGGCCCCCTTGAACATCGCTTCGGAAATATGATGGCTATTGTGCCCGTGGTGCAATACGAAGTGCAGGTTCATCAGTGCGTTGGATGAGACTGCCTGCCAGAATTCCTGCACGAGTTGCGTGTCAAATTCACCGATTTTTTCGGTGGGAAATGACGCCTGATACACAAAGACCGCCCGGCCGCTGAGATCGAGAGCCGTTGTCACCAGCGTTTCTTCCATCGGTAGAATCATCGAACCGTACCGCGTGATTCCCTGCTTATCGCCGATCGCTTCGAGTATCGCCTTGCCGAGACAAATGCCGACATCTTCGACGGTGTGATGATGATCGACGTGCAGATCTCCGTCGGCCTTCACCGTCAAATCGAACAAGCCATGCTTCGCGAACAGCGTCAGCATGTGGTCGAAAAAACCGATACCGGTCTCGATCTGCGATTGTCCTTTGCCGTCGAGATCGAGCGTCAGCAAAATGTTCGTTTCACCAGTCTTGCGGGTCAAAGTCGCCGTGCGCGGCATTGGTCGGATTCTCCCTTACAATGAATGAGTATGAAACGAATAGCCACAAAAAAACGCAAAAGACACAAAAAAGAGACAGAATGAATACGATAAAAAAATCGTCGCAGAGAGTCCGTTACGGTACTCTTTTGCGTATTTTGCGATTTTTCGCGGCGATTAATTTTCCTGAGAAACTCGAATGATGAAGTTTGGTCCTTGAACTCGGTTTTGCCGTCGCTCATACAATCTCTTTCAATGCGGCGAGCAGGGCATCGAGTTCGGCGTCGGTGCCGATGGTGATCCGCAGGCCGTCGAAGAGTTTGTCTGGCGTGTAAGAGACATCGGGAAATTTCATGTAACGGATGAGGATTTTTCGCTGCTTGAGCGCTTCGTAGGTCTTTTGATGTTCGCCCGAGGGGAGTGTCGCCCAGACGAAGTTGGCCTGACCGGGCGCGACATCGAAACCGAGTTCGGTGAGCGACGCCGTCAGGCGTTTGCGTGAAGCGCGAATCTTCGCAGCATTCTGCTGCATCCACTCCTGATCGGTGATCGCCGCCGTCGCCGCCGCTAACGACAAGGCATCGCAGTTGTAGCTGTCCTTCACCTTCCGCATCTCGGCGATGAGGTCGGGATGAGCAACCGCGTAACCAAAACGAATGCCGGCCAGACTGTACGCTTTGCTGAAGGAATGCGTCATCACCAGTTGTCGATTGAGTTCGGTTGTCAAAAGTTCGCCGCGGTCGGGCTGATCGGCGAAGTCGCCGTACGCTCCATCGAGGACAAGCAGACCTTCCGGCGGAACAAGTTTCGTCAATTCGTCGTGTGTCCAGAATGTCCCCGACGGGGAATTCGGGTTGGGGATCAACACGAGTTTACTGCGGGCGGCGATGTCTTTCGACTTCTCTTCATCGAACGACCAGTCGGCGCGTAACGGTAACCGTACGTGTTTAGCGCCTTGAAGGTCGGCGAGCGTTTCATAGAGGATATAACTCGGATAGGGGAACGCCACGAGTTCGCCGGGGTCAACAAACGTTCGCAACAAGATCGTCAGGTTCTCATCGCTGCCGTTGGCGGGGAGAATCCAGTCGGGGTCGACGCCATGCACGTTCGCCGCCGCTTTGCGAAATGACGTGCCGTGCGGATCGGGATAGATATTCAGTCGACCGTGGATCGCCGCTCCGAGCGCTTCGATCACCCGGGGCGAACAGGGGTACGGATTTTCGTTGGTATTGAGTTTGATCCAGCCGGTTTCCTGCGGCTGTTCTCCGGGGACATATCCGGCGATGCGGGCAACATCGGGCCTGGCAAAATTCATAGGGGCAGAACTTTTTCGTTGGCGGGGAGGGACATACAAACGGTCAAACGGTGATTCTCCGTTCCGAGGGGAGCGGCGTCAATATAGACGGCAAATTGGGAATCGAGGTTCACCAGTGAGCCGAATCGGGCCATTCTCCACGGAACACTTCTTCCGCCGGGCCGGTGAGCCAGACGGTGTTGTCGTCTTTCCATTCGACCTGCAAATCGCCTCCCGCCATGTGACAGAGAACGCGACGGGAAAGTCGCCCCGACAGTACACCGGCGACGACAACGGCACAGGCACCGGTGCCGCACGCAAGCGTCACGCCGCTACCGCGCTCCCAGACGGTGATCCGGCATTCCTCCGGAGAAATCACTTCGACAAATTCGACATTCGTCCGTTGAGGAAAGGCGTCGTGACGTTCGATCAGCCGACCGAAGTGAAGATCCTCATGGCCGAAGATGACACAATGGGGATTTCCCATCGAGAGAACCGATACGACGAATGTGTTGCCCGCTTCGAGCGGCACATCGATCGGCGGATCACCCGGCAACAGAGTTGGAATCTCCGTGCCTTTGAGAATCGGTGTTCCCATTTCAACCGACACGCCGATGAATTTGCCGTTGTCGCGTCGAATATGATTCGTCAGCACGCCCCGTTTCGTTTCGATGCGGATCGTTTCAGAATCGCTCCTTCCGCTCTCGAACAGATACCGCGCCACGCAGCGGATGCCGTTCCCGCACATCTCGGCTTCGCTGCCGTCGGCGTTCCACATTCTCATGCGGGCATCGGCGACGGTCGAAGGTTCGATGAAAATCAGTCCGTCCCCCCCGACGCCGAAATGCCGATCACTGATCGCAACCGCCAATTTCGCGGGATCAGCAGGTGTCGGCTGATCAAAGAGGTCGACGTAAATGTAGTCGTTGCCGGCTCCCTGCATTTTAATAAATTGCATTGCCGGTTCCCTCTGCAAGAAATATGTTTGACCGCAAGGACGCGAAGTAAAACGCGTGTGTTCTTTGCGAACTTTGCGCCTCCGCGGTCAACCATCTCTTACGAAATCAAAAGACCATTCTCGCCGATCTCGAACGGTACGATCGCATCGTCGCAACGGCTGCCACGGTGTTTGGCGACGTGCAGGGCGCGCTTCATTGTCAGGCCGTCGCGGACTTTGCCCATCAAGATAATCGTGTTGGCGTTCGAAAGAATATCACCGCTTTCGATCGGACGCGAGAGCAGATCGTCGAGCAGCACTTCATGCGTCGTCTGTAGCAGAAGACAACCGATCTCATGGCAGTCGTACGGATGACGTTTGACATCCTCTTCATTCTGGCGGAAGTGCACACGGAACAGATCGCGGGCCAGCCAGTCGGCTTCCTTGCGCAGCACCTGATGGTAGATGTAGTCGAAAACATGAATCTGAAACGAATCGCTGGCGGTTTCGGTCGGTTCGACGCCGTCAATCACGCAACGCCGCACGCCGTGAACGAAGTTTCCGTAAAAGTAGGCGATGGTCGCATCGAGTTTTTTCATCAGTTCGATTTTCCATTCGCGCCATTCATCGGGATCGAGATCGTGAATCGTGACCCGCTTCCCTGACCGCTGAAACAGATGCAGAAAATCGCTGCGGGCCTTCTCTTTGTCCCACACATCGTCGGGCTGTCGCAGGCGTTCGGGATGCAACGTCTGCCAGTCGGTCGAGAGGGTCCATCCGAACATCCGTTGCGCATAGTCGGCGTGATTCTGAGCATCGCCTCGCGACGTCAGATCGAACAGGATGCCGGCTTCCCCCTCCTGCGATTTCCCGGCGTGGGCGTATTGCAGGCCGAGTTGCGTCTTGCCGATGCCGGTCGCACCGAGGACGACGGTAAGCGTACCGGGGATCAATCCGCCGCCGAGCATCTCATCGAGTTCGGCGATGCCCGTTGATTGTCGCGTGCTCGTCATAACTTCACACCGTCAGCCAGCGGTCGCGCGAGGCGACGTCCCAGCGTTCGATCATCTTTTCGCCGGAGACGACGAAGACCTGTTTGTGCAACGCCGACGTCGGACAGATATGCGTGGGAAAAGCGAACAGCTCATCCCCCGGCTGATACTCCTCGGCGTGACTCGTCTGGAGCACGAGATGTTCTTCGTTCTGCAAGACTTGCTCGGCGTCGGGAAGCGTGGGAAACATCAATCGCTTCCCCGCCGGCGGATCGGAGGCGACCGCCTTCGTTCCTAAATCGACGGTAACGCGATCGTTCGTCGGACGGCTGATGACGCGCGTCAGCAGAATCGCAGCCGGTGTAAAATGCAGATCGGGAAACTTCGCGTTGTAACCCGAATCCCAAAAGACGCACGTCCCGGGGCTCAACTCAATCGCCGGATCGGTCTGCTGGGCGTAAACGGGGAACGAACCGGTTCCCCCCGCCAGAATTCGCGGGACCGCCAACCCCGACGCAACCAGCTCGTCGCGAAACGCGAGAACTTTCGTGAACTCCGCCAGCACGGCAGCGCGGCGATCGTCGAATTGTTCCTGATGCTGATGCCCGTCGTAGACGTGAAACCCCTCGGCAATGAGCCCCGGCGTTTTCGCAATTTGCTGATAGAGTTCTTTCGCACGGGGACCGACGATCACTCCCGTGCGATGCTGACCGGTATCGACGTCGAGCAACACTCTGATGGTCGCACCGGCGGCGGTCATCGCCGCTCCCAGTTCTGCGACCGGTTTCGGATGATCGGCTGTGACCGTGAATTTCACGTTCGGATACTTCTTCACGAAAGTCACCGCGCGGGCGATATTCGGACCAACAATGTTGTAGGCCAGAACGATATCTTTTACGCCGACATCGGCGAGCATCTCGCATTCGGCGAATGTGGCGGCTTTGTGTTTGTCGATGCCGTCCGCCAGTTCCATCGCGGTGACTTCGCGCATCTTGTGCGTCTTGCAATGTGGCCGCAACCGCGATGTGCCGCCGGCAATGCGGATGATTTCCTGGAGATTCTTTTCGATAAGTTCGCGAAAAATCACCAGTCCGGGAGAAAGAATCGTCTCGGAATTCGTGATGCGATAGGGGGCGGGGAAGGATTTGGCGTCCATGAAATGTGTCTCTTGTTGTTCACACCAGCCGCGACCGTCAGGAAGCGGTTTATTTTTCAACACGCGAATGAACTGAAAAACCGCTCCCTGACGGTCGCGGCTGGTAAAAATGATTACGAGAAAAAGACCCGTTCGGCGGTTTTCGTCAGCATGTCTGCTTTATCGTCATCCGACAGAAAGTCGAGCCCATGAATGAGATCGATCGACTCTTTGTAGGTGTGCCCTTTGACGACCTGGAAGGGGGCGTCGCTGGCCCACATCAGACGTTCGGCTCCGTACGCTTCGTAGACTCTCTTGATCAGCGGCGCAAGATCGTGGTAAGGGGGCTCTTTCTTGCCGAGGGCGTAGAAAGCCGAAATTTTCACCGTCACATTTTTGTGCTTCGCCATGTCGCACAATGCTTTGACGTCGGCGTCGATCACTTCACCTGAAGCGCCAATGCGGCAGATATGATCGATAACGACAGGGGTCTCGGGGAAATCGCGGCATTTGCGGTCGAGTGCGGGGAGTGCATCGGGGTTGATGAGGCAGCACATCGCAAGCTGCTCTTTGGCTCCGGTGTCGAACATGGTGTGCATCGCGTCGCCGTCGAGCCATTTGTCGGGCGTTTTGTTCTTCGGATAGATGCGAAAGCCGCGCACCCCTTTTTTCTTGAGGTCGAGCATCGTCAGATCGGGACGACGGCCATCTTGATCGATGACGGCGACGCCGGAAAACATGCCGGGGTTGTCGCGAATGGCATCGAGCATGTAACTATTGTCGAACCCGTAGAACGACATTTGAATAAGAACGACGCGATTGACGCCGACCTGTTTCATATTCGTCTGCAATTCTTCAACCGTAAAACTCGGCGGGTCCATGTTGGCCCGAAAATATCCAGCGGCGAGTTTGTACTTTTCGGTATCGGGCGTCCAGATATGCGAGTGAGCGTCGATGTACTTCATCGAAATTGACTCCCTGATGATAATTGAATAACCGCGAAAATCGCAACGACTTAAAAACTCAAATCTCGGACTTACCATTCATAATTACGTGATGGGCAGAAATCTTGCGTTTCCTTTGCGGACTTTGCGCCTTCGCGGTCCCTATTCATACCCTGAGACAGTCTATTCCGGCAAGGGTTTGCCGTGGGTTTCCGGGGCGAACCAGATGACAACCATACCGATGACATAGATCAGGCTCATCACGCTGCAGGCGAGCGGATAACCACCGGGAATTGTCGTCCCCAGAAAGACCTGGTCATATTCGAATCGTGCCATCAGGTTACCGGTCTGCAAAGCACCGACGGCGGCAATAATACGACCGAAGTTGAAACTGAATCCCTGTCCGGTGGCGCGAACGTTCGTCCTGAACAGTTCCGGTAGATACAACGGCAACCAACCGTAAAACGATGCCGTCGTCGCCCCGGCGATGAAGACGGAAATCAAGAACATCGTGTCGACCGAGTCGTTCCCCAAAAAGAACCAGAGTGCCGAAATCTGTGACATCAGACAGAGAGAGAAATAGGTAATACGTCGACCATATTTTTGTCCTGCAACGGCGGCAAGAATTGTGCCGATGATGGCTCCGATCGCCGACCAGATTTGCGTCTGCGAGCGGGCATCGGCACGGCGGGCGTCGACCTCTTTTGCTGGAAGTTCGAGTTGTTTCGCCTCGGCTTCTGCCAGTTGATCGGCCCAGGGGACGGCCCATTGTAGTGAGCCCCATGTTCCCATCAGCGCCACTCCGCTGAGCATCGCTCCGAGCAACATGTGACCGATCGTTGAGCCCCATGACGAAACCATTGTCGGTGCTTGTCGTTTCATCCGCAGCAGATATTGTACGACCGGATACATATAACCGACGGTGGTGATCGAAACCGCGGTCAGGATGGCGATAATTCTGACAGCGGTGGCATAATCTCCAGCCCATTCGAGTTTATTCATCGAAAAATAGATGATGGTCAGTGCCGAGAGAGCACCGATTAACACGCCGATCAGATCGCGCGTTGCCCAGTGCGACGTTTTGCCTGCTCCTTTTTCCTGTTCCCACTTCGCCGATTCGGGGACGAACAATCGGATAAAGAATGTCAGCAGCGCAGGAGATGCCCCCAGCAACATCAGAAGCCGCCAACCGGTCTTGTGCCCTTCGGCACCGATGAAAAACGTGACCCAGCTTTGCGGCAGTCCGGCGCTGAGCATCACTCCTTCGAGTTCCAGAATTTGCTGTCCGAGCACGAGCCCAAACAACGCAATCAGCAAGAAACCGACGTTGGCGGCGGCACCGATCAAACCGGCAAGAAATCCGCGCGAACGGTCGGGCCAGATTTCCATAACAAGGGCGACGCCGAGCGACCATTCCCCCCCCATTCCCAGGGCCGAGAGAAAACGAAACGAGACGATCATCTCGGGCGATATCGCCACGCCGCACAGGCCGCTGAAAATCGCATAGGTCAGAACACTCAAAGTCATCGCCCGCACCCGGCCAATGCGATCGCCGAGCCAGCCGAACAGCACACCACCGCTCGCCGCGCCGATGAGAAATGCCGCAGTGGCAATGCCGATCCACATGCCGACTTCACCGTCGATCATCTGCTGAGCTTCTTGGGCATTCGCCGCGGTCGCCGTAATTGTTTCGGTGTCGACGAGATCTTTGAGCGAAGGACGCGCCACCAGCGGAAAGAGGCCGATTTCCAGCCCATCGAACATCCAGCCGAGCAATGCGGCCAATAGCGCCATCCACTTGCCGTCCGATTTTTTGGCGATCGGTGCGGGGGAATTCATGAAATGCCTCTCTCTTGTTTATGTTCTCGTTACGATATTTCAGAATCGGATGTGTCTTACGATGGACTGGCTGCATCCGCAGGAAGTTGCGACTGGGCATCAAACAACGGCGAAACGACATGATCGGGAGGGGGAGGAGTCATCAAGCTCACAACAACGCCCGCTATCAGCGACGCGCTCAGTCCCCAGATAATCGGATCGAGATTCCCGAGATAATAAGGTCGCAAACCCTTGGCTGGGCCGAAACCGGGGTCGCCACCAACCTCGTTGAATCCAAGAACGTACAGAATCAGCATTGCCGCGGTTCCGCAGAGCATGCTTGCCATCGCTCCTTGCTTCGTCGCCCTGCGCCAAAAAGCAACCATCAATGATGGAATACAGAACGTGGCGGCAGCACTCGAACCGCTAAAAACAACAATGGCCTGTAAATATGGGGGAGGTTCGAGATTTGCGATGACGGCAATAGCACCGACAAGCATCATGACGAAATAAGACAACCGCTTCATTTCTTGTTGCGTGGCCTGCGGATTGATAAATCGCTGATAGACGTCCCGCACTAACCCCGACGCAATCACCACGAGATACGAACTGACCGTCGCCATCACGGCACCGAACGGGGCCGCCAGTATCAGTCCGGCAAGAAATGAACTGACCGGTAGATCTTTCGTCATGTGCAATGCCATCAATGGGATAATTTCGTCGGATTGACCTGCTGGCAGTGCCGGCAATAGGGCACGACCGCACATGCAAATCATGATGAGGGGAATATAAATGCAAGCGTTATAAAGGCTGAGCAGGTAAATCGACCTACGAATAACGTCGGTGTTTTCCGACGCCATCACTCGAACGACACTCGCGGGAGACCCCATTCCTGCAAATACCCAAATAAAGAACATCGAAAACGCCAGACTTATCGGCAAATAAGGACGTCCTGCACCGGTCGGATCAAATCCAGGACCAGTAGCAATTTCGACTCCAAAACGCTCGACAGCTTCGCGGTTCGCCGCTTCTAATCCACCAGCAGCGTTGAGCGAGAGTATCAACAGAAACACAACCCCTAGAAACATCATGATGCTCTGAAATAAATCGGTCCAGACTGCGGCCAAAAATCCACCGAGCATCGTGTAACCAACTACAGTAACGGTGAAAATGGCTAAACCGAACAAAAAGGCGTAATCGAGCGGTGACGATGCCGTGATTAGATCGGACTTTATTTTGGCCCGTTTGGTCTCATCGCCAACATCGGTTAGAGCGGCTTCAATAGCAGCCTCAAGATCCTCCCGGCTGGAATAGTCGTTGCCAGCCAGCGGTGCCAGATCAACGGCGATATCGCTCGATTCATTGTCTTGAATAACATCTTGGATGTGTTCGTCAGTAACTTTGAACGATGTGAAATCCTCGCTGAGCGATAACGTTCCCGAACCGGGCCACGAGAGTTTCATGACGATCGCACCCGCTTTGAACTGAGCGACCATCATGAAAGACATATAGAAAAGAATCAGCAGCGATGCGATCAGGCCCAGCCGAGGACTATCGAACCGGGAGCGAAACAGATCGGGAACGGTAATCGCGCCGGTCTTCCGCGAGATTTGGGCCATGCGTTTAGCGAGCACGCCGAAACCCGTAATCGGCACCACCATATAACCAGCGATCCACAACGCCAGAACCCATCCGTGACTGTACGCCAGCGACGGGAAGCCCATAAACGTCCCGCCGCTCTGCACGGTTGCCGTTAAGGCCAATGTCCACGCCCCTAATCCGCGATTACCGAGGAAAAAACCTTTGAGGAACGATCCTTTGCTGACGGCACGATTTGCCAGTATTCCGATATAAATCGAGGCCAGCACAAATACCAGCAATGCGAGTAATGCGCCGATACCGGGTCTTGGATCCATAAGGCAGTTTCCCTGATGCTATACGCCAAACAAGTGAATAATGAAAATGAATTTTATGACCGAGTTGAAAGTGTATTGCACTAATGAGTCTTGAATATCACGGCGACAACCTGAAATCAGTAAGCAACGTAAATCAGAGAAAGTCGCTTTGTTCTTCAAGTTCCTGTCCAAGATCTTCATCGCGAACAAAGAATGCACCGAAAATAAATGAAAACACGATGCACGATCCCCAGGGAACGATAATCGCCCAGAAAATCCAGTCGGGAAAACCGAATACGTATTCGAGATCTTCCTTCTTCCGGTCGTAACCGAGGTAATTGCTCGCTAAGACCGTCCAGACCAGCGAAATCAGAAACACAATCAGAACAATGCTCGCTTCTCGCCGGGAACTGACCAGAACGGGGTCGTCCTGACGTTCGCCGACCGGAAGACGTGGGACTTCTTGCGACATATTGATCTCTCCTCCTCCGGCCTAATGATGAACGCCGGCCCAATCGTACCGATGATGAAATTCAACGGCTCACAATGTCTTGCGACCCAAGTGTCGCGGACCGACCATTGTAATGCGATTTCCGGAAGATCGCAAAGTGGTGAGCCCCTTTCGCGGTTTTCTCGAAGAAACTATTTCTCGTGACGTGTGACGATTTTGACGGTATAAGAAAATGTTTAAGATAGAGGAGAGGCCCGCTCACCCCTCGCCAAGGCGGAAATATGCGTCGAACGTAAATAACCAACCCCCTTAACAGCCTGTTAAGGGCGATAGAGTCTGAAATGTTCGTCGATCGCTATCGATCACGAAGGATGAAATAACATGCGTACCGTTCGAGTCACTTCGATCCCCCCTGTGTTCACCGTCACAGCACGGGTGTTGAGAACGATATCCATCGCTGCGGTGATTGGGGGAATTCTGGCCGTTGGTCACCCGTCATCGACTTTCGCCCAGAAAACTCCTTCCGCACCGACCGCCGAGCAATTGCAATTCTTCGAAAACGAAATTCGTCCGTTGCTCGTCGAGCAGTGTCACAAATGTCACGGAACCGAAAAACATCAGGGGAATCTGCGGCTCGATTCGTTTGACGCCATTATTACCGGAGGAGACAGCGGACCGTCGGCCATCCCCGGCGAACCAGCCGAGAGTCTCCTCATCGAAGCGATCGGTTATGAGGGGGTGATCCAGATGCCTCCCGGCGGCAAGCTCAAACCCGACGAGATCGATCGGCTCACCCGATGGGTCGCGATGGGAATGCCCTGGCCCAAAACTGACGGCGAGAAACCGGCTCTGGTTCCCCGCAAAGCGGGTTTCGCCATCACCGAGCAAGACCGCAACTTCTGGTCGTTTCAGCCTCTCAAGCGTCCGGCACTTCCCGACGTCGACGATCAAACGTGGGCGTCGAATCCGATCGATCTGTTTATCTTACAAACGTTGCAGGAAAATAAACTCACGCCGTCAACGGTCGCCACCCCCCGCGAACTGGTGCGTCGTTTGTATTTCGATCTGATCGGACTTCCGCCGACTCCGGAGGAACTCGATGCCTTCGTCAGCCACGCTGATTCCCCCTCGGCTTACGATCGCCTTGTCGACGATCTACTCGCCCGGCCTCAATTCGGCGAACGCTGGGGACGGCATTGGCTCGATCTCGTCCGTTACGCACAAACCAACGGATACGAACGGGACAACGAAAAACCAGAAGCGTGGCGCTATCGCGATTATGTCGTTCGCGCGTTCAACGAAGACAAGCCGTACGACCGCTTCGTGATCGAACAACTCGCCGGCGATGAAGTCGACCATATCACCGACGATTCGCTGACGGCGACCGGTTTTTATCGGCTCGGTGTCTGGGACGATGAACCCGATGACCGCCTCGAAGCCCGCTTCGACGAACTCGACGACATTTTGAGTACGACAAGTTCGACGTTTCTCGGACTGACGGTCGGCTGCGCCCGCTGTCACGATCACAAATTCGATCCCATACCACACGAAGATTATTATCGTCTGCTCTCGTTCTTCCAGAACATCTCGCTGTATGGCAGCGAAGTCAGTTCAACGCATTTCAAAGACAACCAGAACGGAATTTTCACGCCGCTGATTTCGCTGACCGAAGCGGAACAATGGCGTGCCAGGCACAACGAACTGCTGGTACAAATCACGCCGCTCGAAGAAAAATTGAACGCCCTCAATCAGGAAGACGACGAAAAAAAGAAAGCCACGGAAGACGAACGAAAGTCACTCGAAAAGCAAATCAACGATTTGAAAACCGAGGCGAATACCGTTCCTTTCGTACAAGTTCTCTCGGTTCGCGAAAAGCCGGCTGAAACCGAACCGCTGACGGTCTTGATTCGCGGTAACCCCCGCAGCCCCGGAAAGCCGGTCGAACCGAACTATCTGCAAGTCCTTGAACGAGCCGAGTGGAACGTCGATCGCTCGGTCACCCCGGCGAGCGACGACGAACGTCGGCAGGCCTTACAGACATTTGGTGTGGTCCCATCATCGGGCCGACGCCGCGCGCTTGCCGAATGGATCGCCAGTCGCGAGCATCCGCTCACCGCGCGGGTGATCGTCAATCGGCTCTGGCAGCATCATTTCGGACGCGGGCTCGTGCCGACGCCGAGCGACTTCGGACACACGGGCGAATTGCCGTCGCATCCCGAACTGCTCGACTGGCTCGCCTGCGAACTGAGGGACCACGGCTGGTCGATGAAGCACATTCATCGGTTGATTCTCTCTTCGAGTACCTACCGGCAATCATCGCGAATCGACGAAGTTGCAAACGTCAACGTCGATCCCGGCAATCGTCTTCTCTGGCGACAGAACCTTCGGCGTCTCGAAGCCGAGGTGATTCGCGACAGCGTGCTCGCGGTGAGCGGTTCGCTCAATCCACAGATGACAGGACGCGGAGTTTTCCCGCTGCTTTCGCCCGAAGTTCTCTCGACGCAGTCGCGACCGGGTGCGGGCTGGGATCAGTCCGACGATTGGCAGCGGTCGCGTCGCAGCATCTACATTTTCGTCAAGCGAACGCTGAACGTTCCGCTGATGGAAGCGTTCGACGTTCCGAGTCCCGACAAACCGGGTCCGGACCGTTCGGTGACCACGATCGCTCCGCAGGCGCTCATGCTGCTCAACAGCGAATTTCTCGACCGTAACGCCGATGCGTTTTCCCGGCGACTGATGCAGGAAGCCGGCGACGATCGTCATACTCAAATCGGGTGGGCCTTCCGCATCGCTCTAGGACGACTGCCAACCGACGTTGAATCGAAGCAATCGTCTGCGTTTATCGAACGACAGAAATCGCTGGTCGACGCCGACAACGCCGAAGCGGTCGCGATGTCGGCATTTTGCAAGTTGTTGATGAATTTGAATGAGTTTGTCTATATCGATTAATGACACGCGCCAAAGGAAAGACGAGAAGTTAATTTTTCCGCGTCACGAATCGATGACCAACAGACGAAACAAAATTTGATCCCCTGCGCCGCAGGCGGAATGCGGAAACGAGTCTTCCTCTTATACTGAAAGGATCCGCAATGGCGGACGGAATGTATCGCGCCGGTATTGTCGGACTCGGATTTATCGGCGCGGGGGACCAGGTTTCCGGCGATCGGTTGGGGCAAAACGTCGCCGATCTCGACGGGTATCATTTGCAGGCCTTGCAGAACCACCCGGCGATCGATGTTGTCGCGGGGAGCAGTCGAGACGAAGGCCGCCGCGAACGGTTTGTCACCCGCACCCGCGCGACGACCTACGCCGACTGGCGTGAAATGATCGAGAAGGAACGGCTCGACATCGTCAGTGTGGCGACGTACGCCGGCCCGCACGCCGACATCACCGTCGCCTGTGCCGAGGCGGGGGTGAAAGCCGTCTATTGCGAAAAACCGATGGCGACATCTGTCTCCGACTGCGACCGTATGGTTGAGGCGTGTCAGAATTCGGGGACGTTACTCGTGATCAATCACAACCGTCGGTTTCATCCCCTGTATCGACGCATCGCCGAGTTCATCAAAGAAGGATGGCTGGGCGATTTGATCACCGCCCAAGTGAATTGGGGATCCGGACGCCTGGGCAACGTCGGCACTCATATGTTCGACGCACTGCAGATGGTCACCGGCCGCAATGTGCTCGAAGTCTCCGCCACGCTCGATCTCGCCGGCAAACCTGATTGCCGGGGAGACGAATTCCGCGATTACGGCGGCTGGGGTATGTTTCGAATGGAGGGAGGTTTGATGGCACAGTTCGAAGCGCCCGATTACTCGAAAGCTCCTGCCGGTATCACCGTGAATGCCAGTCAGGGACTGGCAACGATCGACAGCAACGGCGTGAACATCACCTGGTGGAACGGCAAGTCAGAAAACTGGACGGTTCCCGAACGAAACGAAACGTCGATGGACCGGGCGGTCAACGAGATCGTCGACGCCCTGCAACATGGTAAGCCGCTGTATTGTGAGGCCACGCAGTCGGTTCGTACGCTCGAAACGATTGCGGCTTGTCACATTTCACACGAACGGCAGTCGCGGTTCATTCGTCTGCCGCTCGGTGGCGACGACCGCACGAAAGTCTTGAACATCGCATAGACTCTCGTCAATTCACCTTTAGCGAAGTTCGTCGTCGGAACATCATTACAACTTCGGCAACGTGGGTGCCGGAGGTCGCGACGACGGAGCGGGTGTCGGCGTCGGCATCGGTGCGAATTGCGGCGGCGCTTTCCCCGGATCGCCCGGTTTCGGAGGTGGCGGCGGCGGAATATAATGCTCGATCACCTTGATGCCGAACGGATCACGCAATTCGCGTGCGGCATGCACGGCCCACGGCGTTCCCGGAGCCTCGGCGATCACGCGGTTCAGCAGTTGGGTCGCCAGACGTGCCGTTTTCGTGTAATTCGCCGCATAATTCAACTGGCGATCGGGCTGAAAAATGAAGTGATTCGCCCGCTGCGAAATATCTTCGGGGGCTTTGTCGTTTTTCAGTGAAGCACAAGCGTGATTGAATTCGTAGTAACGTACCTTCTGGGCCAGCAGCCGACCGTAGGCCAGGTTGTATTCCATCCGCCAGCGGAGAGACGATTCTTTACTGTATTCGTTGTCGATGTTTTTCGGAAAGGCGTCGAGAATCGCCTCGAGAGCGGCCGTGCTGATCGCCACCGGTTTCTGCGCATCGCCGAACACCTGTTTGTAATTATCAGCGTTGACTTTGAATTCCATTGCCGGCGTGCCGCGAAGATTATCGCGGATCATTTTTTCTTCGCGAAGCAGAGCCGCGTTGACGACCACTCGGCGTATCGGGCGTTTGCGCAGATCATTCATAAACTGCCGCGGGTTGGAAAACTTGTATTCGGGTTCGAACGCCTTGAGCGAGACAGCATCGAAACTGCCGGTCGTCGCCAGCCCTTTCGCCGTCGTCATGTTGGTCATGAAGTACACGCCGCCGGTTTCGTGAACGAGCCGCGTGAGCGCGTACGGTCCGAATCCCGATGTCATATATTCGTGTTGCGGTCCGCCGTACCAGAACGGCATCCATAACTGCGAAATGACGGCCGATTCGGGACCGAGATCGACAGGAAGCTGATACGTTCGGCCGTTTTCCGGAGCGACATACGGAACAAATCCCTGACGTCGCCCGAAGACCGCCGGGGGACCGATCACATACGATTTGATGCCGAGTCCGCGGCAGCGCGAAATCGACGCTTCGAGATGTTCGCCGTAATCGTCTCCCGCTTCGTCGGTGACGACGATCAGCATGATGCGCCGGCCCCACTCGGCCCGGTACTTCGCCCAGCGATCAACCACCTGACGCACGGCTCCGAAGACGTTCTCTTTGCCCGACGGGTCGTTCTGCACGCTGCCGATGGCGGCGACGACTTCATCGACCTTGTCGGTCGGTTCCGAGTGAGCAAACGTCGTCGATTCGCCAAAGGCCACAACGCCACTGAGCAACGGACGATCGATTCTAGGAATCTGTCCCGTTTCTTTCAGAGCGTCGAGTTCTCCGTAGATACGTCGCATGCGGTTGGCGATCACGTCTCGCTGTTCGGTCAGACTCCCCGAGGCGTCGAGCAGCCAGACGACGAGTACTTTTGACTCCTTCATATTCTGAGCGATTTCCCAGGTCACGCGATCGAGCGCCGATTCGAGTTCGATCATCTCGTTACCGGTCATCCCTTTGACGACGATTCGCTCGTCGACTTCGAGTCCCTCGGGAATGTCGTATACCTCGTTCTTGAACTCGGTCGGGTTAACCTCCTGCGGAATGAACGGCGAATCGAGCGGCTTGGGACTGTCGGTGCGGCTGAGCGCCAGACTCTGAGCCGCGACGACTTCAGTTATTTCGTGCTCGCGGTCGTCGATCGGCGGTGACAGCTGATACTCGACGATTTCCTCGGTCACCTTCTCCTTTTCTTGTTCTTCGAACTGCGTCGAGATCAACTCGTGATTCGCTTCGAGTTCGGGCTGCGAGCGAATATAATTCGCCAGCGCAATCAAGACCCAGATGTGCAGCAATATGCTGATCACCGTGCCGGGAAGACTTTGTTTCCAGGTGAGCGGTTCTTCGGCGATGATTTCGCCACCGGCGAGTTCGAGCAAGACCGGCGCGGCGGAGGGTGACTCGTTTGCCGTTAAAAGATTTAACGGCAACTCCGCATCCGAAAGAACCCCATCAGCGATTTCATCGGCGAACTCGGCAACGGAGGAAACGTCATCGAGCGTCGACACCCCCACATCAGCGGGACGAAGCGTCTCTGTCGAGAGTCCGTCAACGCTCTCGGAATTCGGCTCGGTGGTATGAACCAGTGAATCGATGGCAAATCGCATCGTCGGTAACCGGTGCCTCGCGATTTTCGGTGTCTATGTGTTCAATAGATATGTGAGGGGACACCACCAATATTGTACCAGAAAACCACATCAAAAGTGAATCGTAATCTCTGATTTCATCGCCACAGCAGGGAAAACGGCATCAGTCAATTCCCCTGAATTCGGTTTATTTCTTCCCCAACGCCCGCTGCTGAGCGAAGAACCGTTGCAGGATTTCCGCACATTCGTGCTGCATCACGCCCGCGATGACTTCGGAGCGGTGATTCAATCGGTTGTCGCTGGTAATGCTGTACAGCGAATGGCACGCCCCTGCTTTGGGGTCGGTCGTGCCGTAGACGACCTGGGGAATTCGGGCCTGCACGATCGCTCCGGCACACATCGGACAGGGTTCGAGCGTGACATATAAGATGCAGTCCGTCAGCCGCCACGATTCCATCGCCTGCGAAGCTTGCGTGATGGCGATCATCTCGGCGTGGGCGGTCGGATCTTTGAGCGTCTCACGCTGATTATGTGCGGCTGCAATGACCCGTCCCTGATGCACAATCACCGCACCGACGGGAACCTCTTGTTCAGAGAACGCTTCCTGAGCCTGCAATAACGCCTGCTGCATCCACGCCTCATGACGTGGCGGCACATCGGGCATCAATAATTCGTCGTCGGGGAGATCGATCATGGTTGGTCGTGAGTCGAAAAGTTCAGAGTCCAAAGCCAAAACAAAAGCATAACAGATTGTCTCGCCGCGCAGAATGTCGACAGACATTTCTTGTATCCCCCTCTCAGACTCTCCCCCCGGGTTGACCCCATAGGGAGGAAGATGGATATTTCGACTTGAATATTTGTGGAATTTCGTTCATGTTTTGTATCATTGCACACCGGTTCGAAATCTCAGTTCAAAGATCAAATGTCGACAGCAATGGGGAATCTGTCATGGAAACTTCAAGTCAATTTTCACAATCAAATTCCCAAGAGAGGAACAAGAGATTTACGATTCTTTTAGCATTGGCTTTTACCTGTGGTGTAATTGCAATTTCCATCGTATTAATGGCCTTACCACATACGAAACCAAAGGTGAATCACGTTTTATACGGTTTAAAAGTACGATGGGTTGAGGTGGAAGAAAAGACAATAAGAATTGAAGATGGCCGAGAAATTGTAGAAGTGAAGAAAAAGCTGGTCCCGATGACAGAGACCGCATCGAGGAGCACAGAAATAATTTTCTTTGAATCACCAAAGGACCGTCTTTGGCTCTACCTCATGATTGGAGTGTCATTATTTGTTGGTTTTGCGGCATTTGCAACACTCATCGTATGGTTCTATCTGCTGTTCAAGGGAAGAGATATCCCCCCAGTTTTGACCGAGCTTTTTAAGTATTTCGTCACTGGCTCAGTCAGCATTATGATCGGATTTCTTGGTGGTTACGAAATAGGTTCTCAAAGTCAAAAGGCTGAGCAGGAATTCTTTAAGATGGAAAACGCACCGCCTGAAGCGGTCGACGATGATTTTGCTCCCTCGCCTCCTCCCGATCCAAATTTCGAGGAGAATACTGATGAAAGCCGTGTCGATTAGTTTCACAACCTTCTCGGATGCATCAATTAAATTGTGGTCCCTCCCATTATGCATCTGTAGCTGACCTCTCAGAGGCCGGATCGAGGTCAAAGACCTCGACGCAGTGACAAGACACAGCTGTCAAATATTTGATGATAATAAACAATAAACCTCGTCAATCAACCTGCTTCTTGTGCCTCGCGACCGCGCAGAATGTCAACAAACATTTCTTGTCTTCCTGACTCCCACTCCCCCCATCTCCCACTCTCCCACTCTCCCACTCTCCCACTCTCCCACTCTCCCACTCTCCCACTCTCCCACTCTCCCACTCTGGACACTCCCCACCCGCTCCGGTACGCTCCGAATCATGAATTCCCCACCTCTTACATTCTTCGTCAAACGCGATTGGGACGGGTTTTTCGGGCTGTTCGTCGATAACCTTGTGCAATTGCTGCTGATCGTCAACTTATGCGGGCTGTGCGGCATTAGCGCCGACTCCGATTTGATGGTGCGCTCGATTCTCCCCGGAGCAGCCCTGAGCATCGTCATCGGAAATCTGTTCTATGCCTGGCAGGCTTTGCGGCTCGCCCGTCGGGAAAACCGTAACGACGTCACCGCGTTACCTTACGGCATCAACACCCCGTCGTTGCTCGTGTATGTTTTCTTCGTGATGGTCCCGGTTTACCAGCGAACGAACAGCCCCGAACTCGCGTGGAAAATGGGGCTGCTCGCCTGTTTTGGAAGCGGCGTGATCGAATTCGTCGGCTCGTTTGTCGCCGAAGGAATTCGCCGACGAACCCCTCGTGCCGCCCTGCTCTCCACACTCGCGGGGATCGCCATCGGTTTTATTTCGATGACGTTCGCGCTCCAGATTTTTCAACGGCCGCTGGTGGCGATGCTCCCTCTGGCGATTGTGCTCGTCACCTATTTTTCGCACGTGCCGTTTCCCGGAGGACTTCCCGGGGGACTGGTCGCCGTGATCATGGGGACGCTGCTTGCGTGGATTCTGCCGCTGGCATTGCCCGCTTCGCTTGCCGGCCCGCCGATGAGCGTCGAAACGTTGACGCTTGGTTGGGAATCTCGTGGCGTATATCTCCCGCGTCCGGCGGTGTCTGATCTTGTCGGTATTCTTCAACAACCGAGCGAATGGCTCGGCTTTTTGTCGGTGATCGTGCCGATGGGATTGTTCAACGTCATTGGCAGTCTGCAGAACATCGAATCGGCCGAAGCCGCAGGGGACCGATACAACACCCAATCATCGCTGGCGGTCAATGGATTAGGAACGATTCTCGCCTCCTGTTTCGGGAGTTGCTTTCCCACGACGATTTACATCGGTCACCCCGGTTGGAAACAACTCGGTGCGCGGGCCGGATATTCGACGCTCAACGGTGTCGTCATTATGCTCATCTCCCTGACGGGAACTGTCGGTTTTATCAGCAAGTTGATTCCCCTCGAAGCCGGCATCGCCATCGTGCTCTGGATCGGCATCATCATCACAGCACAGGCATTTCAAACAACGCCGAGCAACCATGCACCGGCGGTCGCGGTTGGTTTGTTTCCGGCAATCGCCGCCTGGGGTGCGACGGTGACTCACGGGGCGTTTATCGCGATCGGTTTGTCGACGCCCGCAGCTCCTACGATGCAATCTCTGCTCGACGCCGACCCGGGATTCGCCGTCAACGGGTTTCTGCTGCACGGCCTGTTGTTGATGGAGAGAGGCTACATCTTCTCGTGCATGATGCTCGCGGCGATTTGCGCTTTTCTGATCGATCGGCGGTTTAACGTGGCGGCATTCTGGTCTCTGATTGCGGCGGTGTGTGCCACCATCGGTTTGACGCATGCCTATCAACTCTCGGGGAACACGTTCGATTATCTGTTCGCGTTTCAGGAGCCGATGGAAGGAGCGACCCCCTACCGGGCGTATGGCATTGCAATCGGATATTTGCTGTTCGCGGCATTTTTCTTCCTGATGGGACGGTATCACGAAGGCCGAGGCGATCTTCCCACAACCGGTGGACACGGATGATGGCAGAACGCGATTTTCTTCCGACGGCTCGCATCGACGTTCTGCAAGCTCGTGCGCGAATCTTTCGAATCGTACGTGAATTCTTCGATTCGCACGGCTACTGGGAAGTCGAGACACCGATCATCTCGCATGATATCGTCGTCGATGCGCATCTCAATCCGTTTGTAACGACGCCCGATAACAACTTATCAACAACCGAACGGTTGATGTATTTGCAGACATCGCCCGAGTTTGCGATGAAACGTCTGCTCGCCGCCGGTGCCGATTCGATCTATCAGATCGGAAAGGTCTTTCGCCGGGGTGAAGCGGGGCGAAATCACAACCCTGAATTCACGATGATCGAATGGTATCGCGTCGGTTCGACGTACATCGAACAGATGCATTTTGTCGAGGAGATGGTCATCGCTGTGATGGAGGCCTGCCGTCACGAGCCGCTCGCGACAACTCCCCAGCGGCAATTCCCCGTTCCCGTGCATCGGCTGACCTACGACGAAGCGTTCGTACGCGCCACAGGGTCGCGCGTGCTCTCGGCAACCGTGGACGACTTACAGAAACTCGCCGAACAACACGGCATCGTTCCGCCGCCGGGACTGACAGACGACGATCGCGACGGCTGGCTCAACTGGCTGCTCGCAGAACTCGTCGAGCCGATGCTGGAGAGGGAGCAAGCCGTATTCGTATACGATTTCCCCGCCAGCCAATCGGCGTTGGCTCGCGTGCGCGATGACAATCCGCCAGTCGTAGAGCGGTTCGAACTGTATCTGCACGGCGTGGAAATCTGCAACGGTTATCAGGAGTTAACCGACGCCGAAGAACTCCACCGCCGGAATACAATTCAGGCTGAAATTCGTGCGCGCGAAGGGCATCCCCCGCTGCCGAACGAAAGCCGATTGCTCGCAGCGATGGAATCCGGGTTCCCCAATTGCAGCGGCGTCGCCCTGGGCTTCGATCGACTGTTCATGCTGGGGATGGGAATCACATCGATCGACGAAGTGATCGCGTTTCCCTTCGACCGGGCGTGAGTAAAAAATCCCGAAGAACGGCGGAAAATCAATTGTATAATGGCGAACTCAGTCGATATCCTGCATTAGGATGGTTCCCATGTCGATCGTTGAATTAGAAAAGTGTTGCCGAATGAGTTTGCCTGAATCGACGCCGCCTTCTTCCGATGCCGCAAGCGACTCGTCGTCCGATAAAGTGACCTCCATCGGCCTCGACGATCGCATCCTCGGCGACTTTCGCTTGCTGCGCCGGCTGGGGCGCGGGGGGATGGCCGAGGTCTATCTCGCCGAACAGACGTCGCTCAAGCGGCAGGTTGCGATCAAACTGATGCGCTCCGAACTCCTCTCCGACGAAAAATCGTTGGCCCGCTTCAAACGTGAAGCCCTGGCCGCCGCCGGGCTCAATCATCCTAAAATTGTGCAGGTCTACACCGTCGGCGAGGCGGAGGGCGTGCAGTTCATCGCACAGGAATACGTGCAGGGTATGAATCTTCGCGACTTCATCGCGAAAAAAGGTCCGCCCGAAACGTCGGTCGCGGTACACATCATTCGGCAGGTCGCCCAGGCGTTGCAGTCGGCTCACGAAGCAGGAGTCGTGCACCGCGACATCAAACCCGAGAACATCATGCTCACCCGCCGCGGCGAAGTGAAAGTCGCCGACTTCGGCCTCGCTCAAGTCATGGAGCGCACCGATGGGATGAACCTGACGCAAGAGGGGACCACGATGGGGACTCCCTTGTACATGAGCCCCGAGCAGGTCAACGGCAAAAAACTCGACCCTCGCAGCGATCTCTACTCACTCGGCGTGACTTGTTATCACATGCTCTCCGGTCGACCCCCATTTCGCGGCGAGACGGCACTCAGCATCGCCGTGCAACATTTGCAGAACGAACCTGAACCGCTCGCGGCGATTCGTCCTGATCTACCCCCGGCGTTATGCGACGTCGTCCGCAAGCTCTTGGCGAAAGACCGCGAACAGCGGTATCCCGATGCGAAAACGCTGCTGAACGATTTGAAACTCGTGACTCGTCAGATGAACGCCGGTCTCGAAACGGGAAATCTTCCCGTACCAGAATTCTCCCTGTCGGAAGGGGATGTGCTTGATGTTCGGGACGAGGCCAACGACATTGCTCCCACATTCTGGAATGTCGCTCAATGGAAGATCTTCGTCGTTGCCTGCGTGGCCATCGGCCTGTTCGCCGCCCTCATCGGCTGGCTTTTTCGCCCCGAAAACCCGCTGAATGCACCGTTGCCTTAAGAGTTGCGTGCCGAGCATTTAAGACGGAAACGAAGAGTGCCAGCCCCGTGGCATGGAAGACATGTGGGATTCCTCTTTTCCGTTCGGCCCCTTCCGCATATGATGACGGTGTACAGATTCCCCGCTACACTCGCGGCTTCCGGGATACCTCCGTCATGAAACTGATCCCGATTTTCTGCATCGGATCGTTCTTCGTAACCTCACTCGTTACCGGCTGCGCCACTTTTACTCTTGCTGGTGCAGAACAGAACCATTCCGTTGCCGAAGACGAAGCGGCAGAGACTTCAACCGAATCGCAGCGACGCGGCGAGATTGTCGTGCTCATCCATGGTATGATGCGCAGCCCGCAGAGTATGAAATCGATGGAAACGTTTCTCAAAAACGAAGGTTACGACGTCTTCAACTGGGGGTACTCGAGCACCTGTTGCAGCATCGCCGAACTGGGTGAGAAGCTGCAAACCGATCTCGCCGAATACCGCGAGACGCATCCGGGCAAAGTGAATTTTGTAGCCCATAGCCTGGGCAACATCATCACCCGCTGGGCACTCACACAAGGGACACCCCCCGAAGAGGTCGGCCGCGTCGTGATGCTCGCACCCCCAAATCATGGTTCGACGATGGCCGACACATTCACGCCGATCATCGGCGAGATCATCAAACCGATCGCCGAATTGCAAACCGACGCCGAGAGCACGGCGAACTCGCTTCCCGAAGTCAAGACCGCCGAGATCGGCATCATCGCCGGTGAGTACGACGACAAAGTGAGCATCGAAGAATCGCATCTCGAAGAAGAGTCTGACCACATCGTGGTTCCGGCGTTTCATTCGTTCTTGATGTGGCGCGATGATGTGAAACAGCAGGTGCTGACGTTTTTGGAACAGGGTCAGTTTGAGCACGAGAACGATGAATAGACTCAACAGGTTAGCCGCGACGCACAGCGGAGCGCTAGCCCCCCAATGTACGATCTTCAAAACCCTCTCCCAGAGGGAGAGGGTTTGAGCGTCAACCGTCGATCGTCGCAATCAACCCCTCATCGCGCAGTGCGACAACCGTCTTCTCAAACGCAACCGTCGCTTCGTCGATATCCTCGTGTGTATGTGCCGCCGAAAGGACGCCGCCGGTGCTGCTCATGTTGTCGACGCCGTGGTGACGCAGTAAGCGTTGATAGTGCTGGATGAGCGAGCCGGGCATCCCTTTCAACCGGCCGGCGTCGGTCGTGTGCAGATCGCTGCGGCGGGATGCATTCTTGATCTGCTCGACATCGGTCTCGAAGTAGATGTGAAACGTCGAACTCGGGCCGTACACATAACCGGCGATGCCGTGCTTTTCGAGCACGGCGTCCCATTGCTCGCGTAAATACACCGTGACCGCGTTCGCGGTTTCAATCGGTTGTCCACTGGCGATGCGGTTGAGTGCGACGATTCCCGCCGCTGCCGACAACGGAGAACCGTTGAACGTCCCCTGATGCGTCACTCGCTGATGCCGGTCGTGATGAGGATCGCCGGTGAGATCGAACAACTTCATCACCTCGGCGATGCCGACGACCGCTCCGCCGGGGAGTCCTCCTGCGAGTATTTTCGCGAAGCACGACAGGTCAGGCGTCACGTCATGCAACTGCTGCGCGCCACCGGGGGCGAAACGAAACCCCGTGACGATTTCATCGAAGATCAAGAGCACACCATGCCGTCGTGTGATGTTTCGGAGCCCCTGCAAAAACTCCGTCGAAATCGGTACGCGGCCCCACGAGGCCCCCGACGGTTCGAGAATCGCCGCCGCGATGTCGCTCTGCTTGTTGAGCGTTATATCAACAAGATCGAGATTGCCATCGGGGATCGTCACATGGTCGCCGCGAATATGCGCGGGGACACCGAGCGACCCATCGGCATCGAACGGGGGTTGAAACCCGTGAATCACGCCGTCGTGCCAACCGTGAAAATGTCCTTCGAAGCGGAGGATTTTCGTCCGTCCCGTAAATGCCCGCGCGAGCCGCAACGCGAGATGCGTCGCTTCGGTCCCCGAGTTGACGAACCGCACCCGCTCGGCGGAGGGAACTATCTTCTGCACGAGTTCGGCCCATTCGATATGCCGGGGGTGATCGTTGCCGAAGTGCGTTCCGTCCGCCGCCGCTTCACGAATCGCCTCGGTGATCTCATCGTCGGCGTGACCGAGGATCAGCGAACCGTTCCCCATGAGAAAGTCGATGTATTCGTTTCCGTCGACATCCCACTTGCGCCCGCCGCGTCCATGCGTGATGTACAGCGGCACGGGGACGAAGTGTCGCAAGTCGTGCCCGACACCCCCCGCGAGAGTTTCTTGTGCACGAGCGTACCATTTCAGACTCTCGGGGCGTTTGGCGGCGTAGGCGGCGATGAGGTCGTTCGTTTTATTCTGGCTCATCCTCATCCCTCGAATAAGGCACCCTCACCCGGCCCTCTCCCGGCGGGAGAGGGAGATAGAGAAGAATCACAACTTCGCGGCCAATAGATCATACAAACCGATCGCACCGCCGACAGCGCACATGAGCAAGACCACCGCCGACGCGACGCCACCGCCGATCACCCACCACTGCGGACGATACAACTTGGGGAGCGTCACGTTGAAATACAACACGCACACAAACACAATCGACAGCAGCAGGCTCAGTGAGAAAAACGCACCGAGGGCCGTCAGGATGGTGAAACTGACGCCGGTCCATGTCCAGACCATCGACGTCCCGAAAAACCAGAGCGCGATGACTGTCTTCACGCGATCGACAGAAATCTTCTCGAAGCGCGGCCAGATGGCGCTCAGAAAATCATGCACGACCTGCGAGATCGTCTCGGGAATGCTGGCAAGAGTCCCCCAGAGGGCTGCCACCACAGCGACGTAATACACGGGGACAAGACCGGCGTGTATCTGCCGCCAGATGCTCGCCTGCTTGGTAAGGAGTTCCCACGCATTACCGCCGATCGGTTGTTCGCGGGGATAAAGCACCGTGGCTCCCGCCGCGAGAAACGCTGCGCTGACGATGGCGAGTACGATCGCTCCCATGCCGATGTCCCACCGCAGCGGCGAGAGAAGTACATGCAATCGACGGACCTGTGCGGGATCGTTCGGCAGATAATCGATCCCTCGCATTGCCCGCTTGCGGATGGCTGCGATATCGGGGTGTGAATTGATCCCCCAGCCGTTCTGACTGATCCAGCTCGAATAGACGAGATGACCGCTGAGACTGCCGCCGATGTAGCCGAAGATCGTCACGAGGTTGAGCACATAGGCCGTCTTTGCCGCTTCCGGCCCCCACTCAGGAACTTCGGGAAGGTGGCCGAAACTGATCGCGCCAATGATGAGATCACCGTAATCGGGACGAACCATTAACGTCGCTACCATTGTCCCGGCGACGATGATCCCGCAGATGATAATCTGCTGCGTCTGCAATCGATCGAACGACGTGCAAATACTGAGCGAGAGGGCCGCCCCCAACAACAGCGATGTGAAAATATTCTGCCACGTATCGAAATCGAGCGTCCCACCAAGAGAATCGGACGCCAGAAACGCAACCAGATTGCCGCACGGCTTGGCGACGGCGGTGAGTCCGGTACTGAGCAGGCAGACTTCGACGACAATGACGGCGAGCAGGATCCACCCGCGTGGTCCGGGAATTCTGGCCAGCCGGTTTCCGATACGTTCTCCGGTGATCGCCGTATATCGTCCCACCAGATAGGTGACGAAGACTCCTTTGACGACCACGCTCAACAAGAGCAGCCACAAGAGTTGAAACTCAGACCACGCCCCCAGCCCGGTGACCATGATCGTCTCCCCCGCCCCGAGCGAGAGCGACGTGATCACCGCTGCCGGTCCAAAAAACCCGGCGAGCCGCACCAGCTTACCAAGCGACAATGGTTCGGCGTAGATGCCTGTCAATTGCGGAATGTCGATGGGTCGAAGATCGGTTTTTGCATCCGGCATCGAGATGTCCTTAACGATCGATTAACACCGTCCACCACACGCTGCAATCGTCTGTCCGGTGACGAAACTCGAATCGTCCGATAACAGAAACTTGACGACCGATGCCATTTCCGAAGGATCGGCGACTCGGGCGAGCGGAGTTTCCGTCAGCAACTTTGCGACGAGATCCTGATCGGCGTTGTGAATCATATCGGTCGCCGTCATTCCCGGTGCGACGCAATTGACGCGTACGTGCGGAGCGAACGCTTCGGCACAATGGCGCGTGAACGAAATCACTGCTGTTTTCGTCGTCGCATAATGCACCATGTCTTTCTTGATCTTAATCCCCGCGAGCGAAGAGATGTTGACGATGCGGCCGAACTTGCGGGCAATCATTTCATCCTTCACAGCCCACGTCGGCAAAAACACACCGTCGACATTGACTTCGAACATTCGCTTCCAGTTGGCGAACGTGACCTCGTTGTGCGGTTCGTTGCGGACGATGCCGGCGTTGTTGACCAGAAAATCGATCGGACCAAGCTGTTCTCGCACGATTTGCATCAGACGAGTCACTTCATCTTCGCGCGAGACGTCTCCCTTCACGAGGATTGCCTTCTCGGCATTCTTCTCGATCAAAGCGAGCGTCTCGTTCGCCCCCTTGTCGTTCTGTTGATAATTGACTGCGACACGGGCACCGTGCGACGCCAGCATCTGGCAGATTGCCCTGCCGATCCCCCGCGCTCCCCCTGTCACGACAGCCGTTCGATTCGTGAAGAGTTTTTCCATCGTTTTCAATATCCTCTCATTTGAGATCGTTAAGCAGCGACAGCGAGTTCTCGATCACTGCCGGGCCCCATTCGCGCGTGAATTGCGCCGGGAGCATGTAATTCTGGTACGACTCGTTGACTTCCATCCCCCCCTCGTCAAACGCTTTGGGCGTGGGGAGATAGCCGAGACAGCCGTTGCTGTAGCCGAGAAAATATGTGTGAGCGAGTGGGGAACGGCGTTTCACTTCGATCGCCAGTTCTGCAAACGGTTCGCCGTTGACCGCGACGATACCGATGTCGTTGACGCGCAGACCCCAGCAGACTAGATCGCGCGTTACCGGCTTGCCCTCGTCAATCGTTCGCAACACCAGCTCGGCCCAGTGTACCAGCCGTTGTGCGACGTGAATCGGCCCGATCTTTCCGTCCGCTTGCGCTTTTTCCAAACGTGTCTGACAGTCGGTTAACGTTTTCTCAGCCGTAGTCCGTTCCGGCAATGGTGCCATCGGCAGCGTGATTCGCTTCGCGCCGACCGAAAAATGATTGAGCGTGTTTTCTGCGAGCGGTTCGTAGTCCCACAACGAAATCGCCGCAACCGATTGCACAATACGTCTCGGCCCATGCTGATTGTGCGTACGAATCTGCGACCAGACCTTGAGCGTTTCGCCACCGAGCATGGCACCAATTCTTTCGAGGTCGTCATATTGTTCGGGTCCGCCGCTGCCGATGCCACAGCGCGGGCTGACATTCCCCGCCGCCCCCTGAAAAAAGAGTGACGGTGCCCCGGTCGTTCGTTCGACGATTTCGCGTGCCGGTCCGACGTAATCGGGAGAAAGTTGCGACGTCTTCGGGCCGAGCACGATCGTATGAGCCGCCGCGATCATGATCGTCGCGAGGGGGGTTCCCGAAAGATCGTCGATGCGAATCACTCCGACGTCATGATCAACTGCTCCATCGGGATTCTCCCCAATGATCACCCGACCGTCGGGCAAACGTTCGCGGCGATTAATGCCGATCGGTGCATGCCCCTTCCCCGCACCAATTCGCGCGGGTTGCAATTTGTTGTCGGCCATCCTCGACACGCCGACGAGCGATTCTTCGAGCAGAGCGAGATAACGTTCCTGCAGCCGCTGCTGCTCGGGTGTGTCGGCCTGCCAACCGGGAAACATCGGCCCCAAATGCGTATGAGACGTATTGATCAGGACATTGTCGAAGGGAATCTGCAACTCATCACCGACGCGCTGGCGAATGCGTTCCACATGCGGCGATTGAATGAACAACACATCACACGCTAGCAGCACGACTTTGGTTTCCCCATCGCCGAGGACGAGAGCCGTTGCCGTCAGTTCCCGTTCGACCGATTCGGAGACGCATTCCTGCACGGTGTAACCCATCAGACGAATGCCGACCGGCGGTGTGATGCAAACGCGACCGACACCGGCCAATAATATCTTCGCGGATGATGGTGGGCTCATGATGTTCCGGACTCGACTAATTGCGCGTCAACCACGGATGTTTCGCATGCGCGGCGGTATCTTCTTCGGGGGTGAGATGATAAAATTGATCTCCCTGCTTCAAATACAGAATCTTCCACGCGCGATCGGATAAGATGCGATCGTCGACCTTCGACATCACCTGTTCCATCGCCGCGGAACCCTCGGGACCGAAATTGAGAATCACATTTCCCAGAACGCGCCAGCCCCATTCGCCGTCGGTTCGTTGGCAGGCGTCGCCGTATTGATTGAAAAACTTCGTTGCGATCTTCAACGCCGCGGTTCGCGCCGGGTCGTCCTCGGGCAAACGGGCGTGCATCGCGGCATAGGCCACCGCCGCACGGACTTGAACGGCGTGATCGGCATCGTGCTCCATCACCTCTCGCATTGCCTGCGAGACCTCGGTCGTTGCACCGAAGCTGCTGCTTAAGTTGACGATCGCCAATTCTCGCGAGTAAGGATTCTCATCCTGCTTTACGATATGCAACAGTTTTGCCAGCACGTCGGGATCAGCCGGTGCGCCGACGCGAGAGAAGTAATACAACACCAGTTCGCGATTTCGCGACTCGTCATCGGTGAGACGATCGACAAGCAACTGTTTGTCCGCCGGCGTGAGATCCCCTGCTGCATTCATCGCCGTCAACACTTCGGGAATCGTACGAAAATGAAATTGAAACGTACTCTGCGGTTCGAACGCCGCCTCGATCAGCGTTTCCACTTTCCCTTCGGCAGGAATTTCGCCGAGAGCGACCGCCGCAAGACAACGGACCGAGTTTTCGGGATCGTTGAGCGCCGCGATGACCACGTTATACGTTTCACCAACCTTATTTGCGGCGATCGCTCGTAACGCAGTACGGCGGACGTAAACATCGTCATCGTTCACCGCGACCGCATATTGCTCGGGGGTAAGTTTGACTTTTCCCTTCAGAGCGAGAGTCAACAATCGACGGCGGGCGAAGATGTCGTCGCTCGTCAGACTCTCGATCGGTTCGGCGTGCGGTGTTTCGTCGGGCCAGTCGATCCAGGCTTCCGAATCGTAACCGCTTTCGAGTTCGCGACCGAGAAACATAATGCGCGCCCGGCCCGCCGGCATCTCGCCCCGCGTGCGAAACGACGTCAGCACCACCGGCGATTTCTGCTCTTTGATTTTCTTGTCGAGCGCATTCAGCGCCACTGCTTCTTTCGGACTGAACAGACAAATCTCATCCACAACCGAACCATCGAGCCATTCATCGATCGACCAGACGGCGTTTCCCGCCGTCCGCACGCCGTCGTCGACCAGCCATTTCATCGGACGGTTCGGCTCGTCGCCATGCACGCAAACAGCGACTTTCTTGCCGTGTGTGCTGAGTTGCTTTTTGAGCAATCGCAGAAACTCAGTGATATGCCCGCCGCGCATTGTTCGCCACGCCTCTTTATCGAATTCTTCGGTGCGAATATCGACGCCATATTTTTTCTTGAACTCTTTGACGATCGGTTCGCTGTAGCCGAACTCATCTTCGTATCGCTGCGAAAAATTCTCGGCGTAGGTGAGAAACGCGATGCCGTCGTAGTCGCCGTCGACGACGTACTTCGTGAGATAATCGGCCATTGCCTGCCGGGCCTCGGGATAGGCGAACTCGATCGGTCCCCCCTGCCGCCACGTTCCCCATTTATTGACAGGCGCCCATTCGGGGTGTTCGATGCGCAGCTTATCTTCGATAGCGTACGGAAAACCCGAGTACCCGGCGTCGGCCTGCGAGCCGTTGTCGAATAGGCCATAGGTCAGCCAGATTTCCAGCCCCTGCTTCTTTGCTTCGGCGACGGCGATGCGATTGGTTTTGACGACACGATACTGCAAATCGCGCCACCAGTCCCAGATACGGGCGAAGATGCGATTTTCGGGGCGGATGACGAACTCTTCCCCCCAGATTTCATCCTGTCCCCCGCGCCACCAGATGCGATTCGCATGAAAATTCTCGCGGCACGCGGTGAATGCCGCCTCGATCGTCGTCGCCGAATCGACCGGTGGAAAGGTGATGAGATCCTGATTGTCGCCGGTGCTGAAATAAACGGTGCGCGGGTTGCCATCGACCGGTTCACCGGCGGAGACGGCGTTCATCAAGCCGACGACACAGACAATTGCACAGCCAAGTGGAAATCGCATAAATGTCCTTCGCTAAGAAACGATGTGATGCAAACGATGCCACGATCGATCGCGTGGGCTGCAATATACGGTAGCATATCGGACGAACGGTCGCGACTTGAGCCACGTAAAAAAATGATTCTGTTGCCCAGCCAAGTGCGATTGATCTTTCGCCTGCCGATGATCACACTAGAAGGGAACAAACCCACACGTCTGGAAGAAACGAATAGAGCCGCGCACGCAGTAAGCGGAAAATAGTATTACCGCCAGCTATAAAGAACCGCTTACTGCGTGCGCGGCTCTTTACACGTCCCATTCGAGATTCCGCCAGCGCTTTCTCGCAGTGAAGGCAATCGCGAACAACAAAACGACCGCTGCTAGCGCGAACAGCTCGATGGCAGGGCTCCATACGTTCGACGAAAACAGGGCATCGATCGATACGATCTCGACCACAAGCAGCATCACAATCGAGCTACTGATGACGATGAGTCCGCGCCGATTCTGTGCGTACGTCAGCAACGTCAGAGCGGTGGTCAAGATCAAGCCATAACCAGCCAAGATGAGGACAACCACGGGTATCGACAACTGCATACTCTGCCCGGTGATCGCCGCGTAGACGATGATGTTCAGCGTATGCACGCCGGCGATAATCCCGGTATCCATGGCAATCGATTCGCAGAGATTGCGCCACAAATCTCTGCGTGCGACGGGCCGCATCAATTCGATGACGAACGTGCGACGTCGCAGATCCCATTGCTGGAGGAGCATCAGTGACGGGGCCATGAGCGACATAAGTAATATCGACACATGCTGTCCGCCCAACAACATGGATATATCACCGTTCAACGCCAGCGACATCAGAGCCAGCATGATCCACATCATGACGACCAACATCACACAAAAAAAGAGCAGATTTTTTTCCGCTCATGGCATTTGCATTTCTCAAATGTGCGGCGCGTGATCGGTTGCCGTGGCGAGCGCATCCGGGCGTGACGTGGGCGAACAGCCGATTGATTTTATCTTGCAGTTTTGCCGAATGTTGCTGCGGCTGATTCCGCTGACTCCACTCGACCCATTGCCCCCACGAGACTTCGCAGGAGTGCCGTTGGTTCGACGATTCGTTGAGAACGCGATGTCGCAAGGGCATTCCCCGGACAATCATCGCCACACTGACAACACCCGCCCCGAACAGCACCCACGCGAGCTGCGGATAAGCCCCCGCCAAAAATCGGTCGATGAATTGGTGGGATATCCAAAACTGGCAGCCAACGATGAGTAATGCGTATGCCATGGGGACAAATACAGCCATCGCTCTGAATTTGTCCGCCGCGGGATCTCCTTCCAGCACCCGGTCGTGAGTCAGTTGCATCGTCCCCCACGGAATGAATAAGAGACCATAGAAGGCCGCCGCGGCGAGCAAATCGGCGCGCAGGGCGAACATCAACATCAGCGACTGGATGCCCCACATCAAGACGATCATCGCAGTCAACACGATCTGATGCGGCAACCAAAACCGCGGCGCGACGGCACCGACGGTCGTCACAGTCTGAGCGCGAAACTGTAACCAAAGCCCGGCGATAAGGGCGAGTTGCGCCTGAAGAAGCAAGCCGATCACCGCCCGGGACGGAATCCCCTCCGAAATGAATCCGCCGATGCACAAGCCAATGGTAGCCAGCACATAACACACATAACAACCGAAGAAAAACCACAACGTTTTTCGCGTGGTGTAGGACTTGATGACCCAGTAGATTTGGTTGTCCATCGAAATGCTCCACAACGGATATTTGTCTAACGACGTCATTCCCCAGCCTCGGAGAGGCGGCCGTCAATAGCCTGGTGGCGGAAGCCCCAGGTAGTAATTTGTCGATGGCATCCAAGCCCCGGCGGGGCGACAGATGAATTGTTCGAATCATTATTAACGACGCAACAACGTTGCATCACATCGAATTGACATTGGTCCGGTCTTTATACTTTTCATGTTACGTTCACCCCTTCGGGGTTCTCAGGCCACCGGCGTCAACCGGCTGTTCATTTCCACAAAAATCTCCTCCAGATTAAGATCTTCTACGCTTACCGTGGCGTTCCATTTTTGCCGCAAGAGCGAGAGCAAAGCATCATCGGCTCCGACGACTGTCGCGAGGGCGATCTTGCCGCTGACTTCGGTGTGCAGGGCCTGAGGAACTTCGAAGTCGGCTGTAAATTCCCACTCGCCGGCGATGCGGATGCGCTTCACGCGATCTTTTAATGCATCGAGTTCTTCGAACAGGCTCACTTCGCCCGCTTTGAGCATCACCACGTGCGAGGCGACTCGTTCCAAATCGGATGTGATGTGCGTCGAGAACAGAATCGTTTTGTTCTCCTCCTGGGCGAATTCGAGCAGGCTCCTTAAAAACTCGCGGCGGGCCAGCGGGTCTAATGCGGCGACCGGTTCGTCGAGGATCAACAAGTCGGGACGCGGGCCCATCGCCAAGAGCAGGCCGAGTTTTTGCAACTGGCCGGGGGAGAGGGGACCGATGCGATGGGTGCGGGGGATGTCCCAGTTATTGATGAGCTTGTCCATCAGCTTGGCGTCCCACTTCGGATAATACGCCGATGTGTATTGGATGATCTGTTCGACGGTCATCCACGAATACAATCGGATGTCTTGCGGGACGTAGCCGAGACGCTCTTTGACCTCGGCGGAGAGGTGCAGCGAATCGTCGCCCAGGAGTTCGGAGTTGCCCATCGTCGGACGGAGCAGACCGACGAGGCATTTGATGAGGGTCGATTTGCCGGCTCCGTTGGCACCGAGCAGGCCGACGACGGTACCGGCGGGGATGTCGAGCGTAATACCCCGCAGGACTTGCGTGCTGCCGAAGTTTTTCCAGAGGTTGCCGGTGCGAATGGCGAAGTCGGTCATGGTCGTTGCTCCCGCAAATGTTTTTTGACCTGGTCGAGAATGTGATCGTCGGTCAGCCCGAGTTGCAGACCGCGGGCGACAAGCTGGTCGATGAAAGGTTGCAGTTGTTCGCGGCGTTGGGTAAGCGTGCCGGAATCGGTTTGCTCGCTGATGCGCATCCCCTGCCCGCGCTCGCGTTCGATGAGCCCCTCGGCCTGCAATTTGGCATAGGCTTTGGAGACGGTCATCATGTTGATTTCGAGTTCGGCGGCCATCTGCCGGACGGAGGGCAACATGTCGCCGGGTTTCAGCCGTCCGCCGGCGACGAACGCGCGGACCTGATCCATAAGCTGCCGATAGATCGGCACGCCGGAGGAAGGATGAATCGAAAACTCGAACGGTTCATGCTGCATATGTGTATTACAACAGTAATGCACGTGAACGTCAAGGGGTGAGGGGCGAGAGGTTGGGGATTAGGGGTTGAAGAATCTCATGAAGGCGTGACTACGCGCCTGGTAGTGGAAAGTGTATCATCTCGCGACATGGGGAATTCACAAGACAGATTCCGAGTCGACAAGACGGCGTTCTCTGTGGTTTCGCTCCACGACGAGCCAGATGACGTGGCATATTGGCGTAGCAAAACGCCGCAAGAACGTCTGGAAGCTACAGAGTTGATGCGACAGGTCATTTATGGGTACGACCCGGCTACCGCCCGATTTCAAAGATTTTTTGAAATTGCTGAACTCGAAACGCGTTAAGTACCTGCTGATAGGTGGGTATGCGGTTTCATACTATGGTTATTCTCGTGCGACGGCAGACATTGATATATGGGTCGCTATCGACCCGAAGAACGCCCAGCGCATAACCAGCGTGATTCGTGATTTTTTTGATTGTGAAGTCGAAGGGGCGACTCCGGAATTGTTCACGCAGAAGAATAAAATCGTACGTATGGGTGTTCCACCGTTTCGAATCGAAGTCCTGACGACGATATCAGGAGTGGAATTCGACGACTGTTACCTGAAACGAAAGCGTGTTTCAATCGACGGAATTAAAGTTTCGCTGATCAGTCTCGAAGACCTGAAGGTTAACAAACGAGCAAGCGGGCGGCATCAGGACTTGAATGATTTGGAACATCTCAAGTGATACATGACGACTTTTTTGCTGCGTCAGATTTTCTGAACTCAACCAAACCGCGCATGTCTTAGGACTCTTGTCTCTCGACGCTTGATTTCCTAAAACGGTCTTGAGTCACGATCCTATTGCATTTTATCCCACCGGAGAAACGTTCAGCCATGGCCAGGATTAACGAAAACTTTTTGAAGCTCAAAGCCGGTTATCTGTTTCCTGAAATCGGTCGGCGGGTGACGCAGTTTGCTCAGCAGAATCCCGAGGCGAAAATCATTCGGCTGGGGATCGGCGATGTCACCGAACCGCTGCCGGCGGCGGCGATCGCCGCGATGCACGCCGCCGTCGACGAGATGGGAGAACGAGCGACATTCAAAGGATACGGCCCCGAACAAGGGTACGATTTTCTGCGCAACGCGATTGCGAAGCACGATTATGAGTCGCGCGGTTGCGACGTCGACGCCGATGAGATTTTCGTGTCGGACGGCTCGAAGTGCGACACGGGGAATATTCTCGATATCTTCGGACTCGACAACGTCGTCGCCGTCACCGATCCCGTCTATCCCGTGTATGTCGACACGAACGTGATGGCGGGACGTACGGGGACGGCCGATGACGCCGGGCGGTTCGGCGGGCTGGTTTATATTCCCGTCACCGAAGAGAACAATTTTGTGCCGGCGATCCCCGAACAGCACGTCGATCTCATCTATTTGTGCTATCCCAACAACCCAACGGGGACGGTCGCGACGCAAGAGACGTTACAGAAGTGGGTCGATTATGCGAAGGCCGAGAAGGCCGTGATCTTGTACGATTCGGCATACGAGGCGTATATCACGACGCCGGGGATTCCGCACTCGATTTACGAAATTCCGCGAGCCCGCGAGGTGGCGATCGAGTTCCGCAGCTTCAGCAAGACGGCGGGGTTCACCGGAACGCGATGCGCGTATACCGTCGTGCCGAAGTCGTTGAAAGGATCAACGGCGACCGGCGAGGCAGTCGACTTGCACCGGTTGTGGAACCGGCGGCATTGCACCAAGTTCAACGGCGTGCCTTATATCATTCAGAAGGGGGCCGAGGCCGTCTACTCGAACGAAGGAAAACAGCAGGTGCAAAACTTGTTGTCGTTCTATCTCGAAAATGCCCGGTTGTTGCGCGAGGGGTTGCAAAGCGTCGGCATCACGGTGCATGGCGGAGTCGATGCACCGTACGTCTGGCTGAAAACACCCAATAATCTCAGCAGTTGGGATTTCTTCGACCGTCTGCTTGGCAAAGCCCACCTGGTTGGAACACCCGGCAGCGGCTTTGGCGCAAGCGGCGAAGGGTATTTCCGTTTGAGCGCGTTCAACAGCCGGGCGAACATCAACGAAGCGGTGACGCGGTTTCAGCAGGCTGTACGGTAAGTGGCTGGCGCTACGCTGTGATTCGCTGTTAACCTTGGGACGACGAATTCGCAGCGTCTGCACTTACTGGTGCCGACTCGCTTGATGGCATATCGGCTGTGGCGTCGGTTGGCGTTTCGTCGGTTGGTTCCGACTCAGCCGGCGGTGTTTCGGACTTTGTCTCAACCAGTGCAAACAACGACGTCTTGCCGAACGGCTTCATGCATTTCGGACATTTAAACTTGGCGATACCGCTGCCGGTTTTGCCACCGATTTTTTCTTTCTTACGTCCGTCTTCACTGACGATCAGACCGCAGCCTTCACATTTTCGACCGATGAGTTGCAGCGTGTAGTTTTTGTCGGCCTGGTAATAGTCGACGTTCTTGAGAATGTGCAGCACCTGTTCGGTATAATGGCATTTCTGTTCGTCAAACTCATCGCGCATCGGTACGCCGATGTCTTCACCAAGCCCTGTGATGCCGTACAGGTCGCTGATGATCGCACAGAAGTCGCGGAACTGCGAAAGCGGAAACGAGAGATAATGCGGGAACGGCATGTCGTCGGTCTTGGGAAGCATAATGGCGATGCGTCCCTCGCCGAAGACCTGAACTCCGGCGAACATCGACTCATGTTCGTACTGTACCGGCTGAACGACACGGATTTCGCGAAATTTGTCGACCGGAATGGTTATCTGACTGGCGAGCGTCAGTTCGGCCGCTGGTTTTCCTTCCTTGAGTTGCCCGATAAGCGTTTCTCGGGCCGCCGGTTTCTTCTTGTCTGCGCCGCCGAACAATCCCCCCTTTTTGACGAGATTGACCAGCATGATGCTGTCGTTCGAGAAGAAAATGTCGTGCAGGACTTCGGTGCCAAGCAGGCTTCCGGGTTTCAGTTTGAGTTTTTGAGGGTCAACCACGAGCAACGCGATGTCGGCGAGACTGCGGGTGAAATTTCCTCCATCGATCGTATGTGGATCGGTCGATTGCGGAACGGCAGGGGACGCACCAGACGTCTCGACCGTATCGGGTTTTTGCTCCCACATCTGGTCGGGGACGATGAACAGCGATTTGCATTTCGGACAACGCCCCGACATGCCGCGATGCCGTTCTTTGACTTCGATGCGATGACCGTTGGGGCAAAAGACGATCACTCCTTCGGGGTTTGAGGAGCGCCGGCGGCGGCGGCCCGACTGCTGGCGTTTTTGAGATTCGACCTCTTCCTGAAGAGCGACATTCAGCAGCACATCGCCGGCGGTTGCTTCGGAGTGCGCAATCTCAGGACCGGAATTGGTCGTGGAGGAATCTGCGGCCGCGTCGGTTTGTCCTTCCGCAGCGGGTGTATTGGTTCCCTGCTCTGTCGGGTTTGCTGCGGCGTCGGTCTTCGACGGAGTCTCGGCTGGAGAACCGGAAATCGAGTAGGTGTTGGATTCTTCCCCTTTGACGACCTTAGGCAATGTCGACGAACCCGATTGACCTTGCGCCGGTTGATTTTTCTTCTCGGGGCGCTTTATCTGGGCATTGATCTGCACGCCCTCGTCGAGTTCAAAATCCAATTCGCCACCGTCGTCAGCCGATGTGTTGGCGTCGTCATGTGAAACATTGCGGTGTCGTCCCGCCGAGCGGCTGTGTTCGATGATCGACTCTGCAGGAACGATCATGTCCTCCTGCGAAACGCTGTAAATAATCGGTCGCGGCTTCGAGATCCGCTGGCGGTAAGATTCGGCAATCTCTTCCTGCATGAAGGCGCCGCAATTCCAGCATCGCACCAGGCCGATGCGCACCATCTCGTGACACGAGCTGCATTCTTTCTCTTCGTCCGATGGCGCTGTCGGCGTTTTTTCCACCGAACCTGACGCTTTACCATCGAGAACGAAACCGCACGAGGGGCATTGAGGCGTGTCGTGGAGCAACATCTCGCGGCACGACGGACAAGGTTTCATCGCCAGATTCATGCTGATACTCTGCTAATATGTGAACGTGTCAGATGTCGATTTCGGATGCTTTTCAGCTTACCACAGTGCCTGCTCATTTTCAGCCCAAAATGGGACCGAGCGATGAACAAATCGGGCAAAGCTCCGCAGAACCGGTTCCAGCGGTCAAGTCGCTTCCGAGGAGAATAACCCGATGCAACGGCGAAAAGTCACCCCAACGGATCACATCCGCTTCCAAAATCGATGCCAACTTCACGCATTAACGCGGTCGTAATGAATGTACGGAGTGATCGCAGTGGTCACCGTTACGTCACAGGCCATTGATCGATATCGTCGCAGATATCCAGATTCAATTCCTTCTCGACACTTTCGGGAGCCGCTCGATCGTCGGGCAACCCTGAAATCGGCTCTTCCACAGCCGGCGCATTCGTATCTGCAACGATATCAGTGGGTTCGGTCGCATTCACAGGCAGATCAACGGGTTGCCAGATGCGCCACCAGTTATCCGACAGCTCGCCGAACGGACGGAATTTTTCGACGGTGCCAAGATCGGAACGATGCAGCAGCGCGCGATGGACACCGAGTCGTCCCGCCTCCGGGGTATCGATTAATTGGCTCGAATCGGCGGAACTCATCGGGAACAGAATTCGCATCTCGAATTCGCGAAGCAGTTGCATGCCGAGCCAGCGCATCGCGTTGCTGTTTGTGTCGCACCACACCAGCAGATGCAAACCGACCGACGGGCCCCGTTTCAAGATTTCGGCGAACTGCTGCGACGAACTGAGACGCTTTTCGGCATCGTGGCGGCCAAAACCAAAATCGTCGTCGCTCTTGCGGAGCGTCCGAAATCGTGCGACATCAAACACGATCAGCACCCGCGTCGAGAATTCTTGATCGGCCCTCTCTTCGCGGCGTTCCAGTTCTCGCATGTAATTTTCGAGTACATCCGCGGCATCGGAGGGACCGTAAACAGCGACATCGTCCGGACGATACGCTTTCATGACCGATGAGAAGCGACGCCAGAGAGTGTGCTCATCCGATTGTGCGGCGCTGCCGTCGAGAATGCTCACCACCGGAACGGTTCGAGCTGAACTCTCTTCGGATGACGGATCGGCCGGTCCATCGGTGGGAGAGACCTCTGCTAAAAGGCTCGCCGACGCGACAGCCATCATACCTGCCGCTGCAGTCGGTTGTTGACCGACGAGCAGCAGATGACAACCGTTTTGACGTTTGAGTGTGACCGAAGGAGGGGATGTCAACGACACTGCTTCACCGAGCCATATCGAGGGTTCGAATTCTTCAGAGAATTCGGCCTCGTGTTTCGTCATCGCATCGGCGTGAGTCAAGCGATTCCAAAGTGTAACGATTTCGGAATTGAGCATCGGATCGGCGGGACGATGTCCTTCGAAGACGAGAGCCGGCGCTGTCATGATGCCGCATTCGTCGGCGCGGTCTTTGATCTTCTGCAGATATTGCTCGCGCTGCGTCTCCGACAACCAGGCGATTTGAAAATTGTGATTCCCTTCAACCAGTCCATTGGCGTCGTTGTAAATGGCTTCACCAGGACGCGTTAACCGGCGGGCAGCCGTATTTTCTTCGCTGAGTATCAGATGGGCATCGGCTTCGCTGCACTGCAGTGCAATTCGGACATGCATCTGTCCAAGGGTACTGCGAGCGAGGGTGTACGCGCCGCCGAGTGTCTGCGAACCGAGCAACACGTGAATGCCGAATGCACGCCCTTGTCGGACGAGCCGGTCGAGAAACAGACTTGCCGCCTGCGAATAACGGTCGTCTTCGACGAAGAATTCCTGAAACTCATCGACAATCAGCATCACTCTTGGGAGCTTCACCTCCGGATGCGCTTGACGGTACGATGCGAGATCCTGCACTCCCGCCTGGCGGAATTTTTCGCCCCGTTCCTGGAGCAGGCGATCGAGACGTTCGAGCACACTGATGCCGAATTCGCGGTCGCTTTCGATCGCAATCACGCGTGCATGCGGCAAGGCGTGAGAAGCGTACGTTTTGAATTCGACCCCTTTTTTGAAATCGATGAGATACAGTTCGATCTGGTCGGGCGAATAATGTAATGCTACGTTGGTAATGAGTGCATGCAGAAACGACGACTTTCCCGAACCCGTCTTGCCGGCGATGACGACATGTTGCGACGTCCCGCCCCCCAGTTTCAATTGCTGCCACTGTGAGGGACCGCTTCGTCCCAGCGGAATATGAATGCCATGCGCGCTGTCTGACGACCACATCCGATCGGGCGTCGGGGCAATACGGCTGAAACTCACCTCGACCCGTTTCGCCGCACGGGCAAGCTCGCCAAATTGTCTGAGCGAACGACTCAACTCGTCATGCGGCGGCAACTCATCCGACGCCACAACGAGTTTTTCCAATCCGGCGAGACCGGGATGAAATCCTCCCTGTTTCCATTTCCAGACCGTTGCCATTTTTTCAAGATCGACGTTTTCGAACGCTTGCGGCAATTGAGCTTCGTTGTTGATTCCGATGACCGTCCATATGCCGCACCGCGGACCGGTCCGCATAATATTGAGCAACCGGCGGGCTGATTCTTCGCTGAAATTCGTAGGGAAATCGGCGATGACCAGCAAATGGTACGGTTCTGCGACTTCTCCGGCAGCACGGTTGTATTCGGCAAGCGTCGCGAATTCATTCCGCAGGTACGACTGCAATATATGTTCGATCTGTTCACTGATGTGCATCAGCCGTTGGTCGATGGCCTGCTCTTCGGTAAGAATTCGCCCCGAGATCAGCGCATCGTCGTAGTCTTTCAGATGCATGAACGCCGAGAAGTTTTCTCCCAGTCCAACGGGATCAATGATCGTCGATCGTAATTGTCCAGGGGGAAACGCCGTCAGCCAGCGATAGAGAGCAAGTTGTAGAATCTTGAGCGACTCACGTCGGCCTTGTCCGCGAAACATGAGAACGAGCGACGAGACGTCGAGTAACGGAATCGCCGCCGGCAGGATGTATTGTAAAGGTAACGACGACAATCGCGGATCGCGCGGCGTGGCGTCGTCCCACTCTGAGACGTCGAGTCGGTATTCTCCCACGCGAATCGCCTCGGGTAACAGCAGCGATTCGCCGACAGTGGCAGGAAGCTGTTCGGCACGTCGTCGCGACGGAACGGCAAGTTCGCGATGCAGATGTTCTACCGTTCCTTGAAAATAATGAATGGCCTTTTCCCAACGATGAGAGAGCATTTCCCATCGCTCCTGTGCCTGCTGACGATGGGCCGCGACGCGGTCGTGATGGGCCCGCTCGATTTGCGTCTTGGCCGACTGAGCCTCGGCCTGAGCCTGATGGACCTGACCGCGGTATTCGGTCTCACAACGGTCGAGTTCATCCTGCAGCTGTTTCTGAAGTGCGGCGATCTTATCGGGGAAATCGACGACCACTTGCTCGAGACCCGCGTCGCGTATGTTCGTCACTTCTCGCTGCTTGGTCGAGAGTGTTTCTCGAGCCTTTTGTAACGCCGAATCTCGCTTCTGCACGAGAGCTTCGTACCAACTGCGGACATCGCGGCGCTGTTTTTCGAGCTCGGACTGCGAATGCTTTTGCCATGCCTGAAACGCCCGCTCGCAATCGAAGATCGACTGTTTGAGCACGACCATCACATTTTCGGCATGCGAGAGCGCAATCGAATGAAGAATCCAGATGCCGATCCAACCCAGCAGCAAACCCCCTCCCAGTGCGTACCATTGCCAATGCGACATCGGGACATCACCGGGAAAGCCGAGCAACTGCCGCATCAGAAAGAGCAAGACCATAATGGGAAGACTCATGGTCACCCAGAGTCCGAGCGGACGCAGCCCGACAAAGAGTTTACCCATCCGCTGCGCCTGCAATGCCTTCCCGGCGGCCTGGGCGTCGTTGCTCGCGGCAACAAAACGCTGATAGGATTGTTCTTCACTTACCGGCATCGGTTCAGTCGCGGATGGAACCACGTCGACGCGCAAACGTCTCGATTTCAACAGTTCTTCGGTTTGCGTTTCCAGCGTTTCCAGTTCGCGCGACTGCCGCGCCAGATCGTCGCGGCGGCTGGTTTGCCTGATTTCCCATGTCTGCAACTGAGACTGCGGACTATTGTCAGACGACTCGTCGAAATACGACTGCACCATCCAGCACGTTTCGTCGTGTAACGCCTGGGCTGCCTGCATATCGGCTTCCCAGCGGTGTTGAATCTCCTCCTTCGCCGACGCCTGTTGTTCCTGAGCACGGCGGATCTCCGGTTCGAGATGCGTTCGAATGGCTTGTCGATTGCGGGTCGATTCGTCGCGGAGTACCTGTAGGATGTGTTCGCGTCGTTCGTCTAACCGCGAAGTCTGCAACTGATGATCCTGATGAATCTGCCGCTGCTCTTCGTGCTGCCAGGTTTCCCATGTCTGCTCTGCTGCGGAGCGTTCGGCGATAGCGTGTTGCAGCGCGGTAACCATGTGCTGATATGACGCCAACGCATATTGTGCACCCCCCGTTTTCGGTTCGGCGTCGGCTGTATCCGCCAATGGGTTCGAAACCGTGGACGGCAACGACGGAGCCGACGTCGGCGAATTATTCGATTTCGTCGCGGCGCTATCCGTAGATTTCGGATGAAGATTCGAAGTCATTCGCTGCACTCTCTATGAGCCCGTGCCAGGAGGTCGTTCATTTTTTGGGTCGACTCGATCGCCAGCTTCACCGACATAATAATGTTCTGCAGATACTCTTCTTCGACTCGTCGGCTGTTGGCGTCTTGCCAATGATACGCGGTGTCGTTCCAGCTTGCTTCGAGTGTTTCGATGGCATCGCGAAGTTTTGCGACACCTGTGCTTAAATCGCCGACGCGCATGGGTCAGGTCTCGTTCTGTGAGGTGTTAATCGATTCGGACGTGTCGTTCGCTGCAGATGGATCCTCAATTGTTGGTACGTCGGAGGACGCGGTCGGCGTTGGACGAATCGTGTCTTTCCGACGATTGGTGTCAACTAGAGAAGTCTGTGGCACAGGGGAGGTCACGACCGGTTGCGTGGCGAGATACTCTTCGAGCGAGCCGATCATTCCCTCGAGTTTCGATTGCAACTGAATCAGATCGTTATCGAGCAGATGCTGGAGTTTGCCGAGACATCCCTTATATTCTTCCGCTTCGTGACGGAATTTATTTCCCCAGCGGCGAGCGACTTCGATTTGATCTTGTGAAAACTGCAACCGTTGTTTGGCCTTCCTCAATGCAAGTTGCTCATCGTAACACGACGGACGATGACCGGCGACCTTGCCGCGCAATTGAGCGGTTTCGAGACTCGTTCGTGCCGAAGCGATTGCGTCGAAAGCCATGCGGGTTTGTTCGCGCCAATAATGCGGACATTCGTGTTCGATCCATTCCTGCGTTCGCAGAATCTCCGAGCGGAGCGAGAACAGCGCACCCGATATTTCGTCGGTAAAATACGCGACCGTTCGCCGAAAGCGTTCGACGGCTTCGACCGATGTGACTCGTGCGGAACTGCCCATGCCTGATCTTACCGTTGTTGCAGATATTCTTCGATGCGTTCTGCTTTCCGTAGCAGATAGGGGACGTGCTGCTGATTGCTCTCGATGAATCGTCCCAGTACTTTGAGGTGTTGTGAAAACTCTTCGCTGAACCGGAGATGCTCCTGATCCCTCCAGGTTGTGCTCAACGTCTGCATCTGACCCGCGAGTGCCGCGGATTTCTCCTCGAGCTCTTGTGTGAACTTTTTCAGATGCAATGCGAATCGTCGGAGTTCTTCGGGATCGACAACGGCCTGGGGCAAGGGAATCCCCTTTCCGAAAAAGAAATGATCATCATACCGAATGCGGGATAGAAAATCCCCGACGTCGATGGAAGCCGACATCAATTCTTATTGTTCTCCGCCGTGATAGGAATCTCAAGCGGGAAAATTGCACAATCCGGCAAAACCTCGCAAAAATACGCCGGACGAACACCAAGAAGTCCGAAAAGAAAAGGCTCGGACGAGTGGAGCGGTTTCCTCAAACCAACCGTGGCTTGCAATCAACCCAATAGTTCGTAAAAAAAGGCCTCGCGACGAAAACATCGCGAGGCTCATTGGGAAATTGCTTCTTTGTGCGAATGACGGGCACCACCTGCCGGTTGCTTCCGTTATCCACCTCTACCGAGACGGCCCGTACGACGACCGCTATCGATCGCTTCCTGGAGACCGTCGACGTTCGGCTCGAGAACGCCACCTGGCTGATGGGCCTCGTGGATGAAGTTCTTCATCTTAATCAAAGGAGGACCGATCAATAGAATGTAAATCGGCGGCGCAAGACAAAGTACCACAGGAAATAACATCTTAATACTGGTCTTGCTTGCCTGTTCTTCGGCACGCTGTCGGTGTGCCCGACGGACGCTGTCGGCGTATTCGCAAACCGCCGTCGCCACATGCGTTCCCATGCGCTGCGTTTGCGTTACCAGTGCCGACAGCGAATTGATCTCGGGTGAGTCGATGCGTTCAGCAAATTGACGAAGAGCTTTCGCCATCGTGTCGGCTTCAGACTGGCGTCGGATGATATCAAACTCAACCGCAACGTCGCGATGTGAATAGCGAATTTCATCAGAAACGCGCGTTAAGGCTTCCGTCAACGGTAAGCCGCCGGTAATGCACATCGTAATGATGTCGAGAGCATCGGGTAGTCCCTTTTGAATACGGTTGACTCGGCGTTCGGCTTGATTATGAAGAACGATACGCGGCAACGCATAGCCGAGCATCGCTGTGATGAATCCGACGAACAACACCATTTCGGGAATTTTGCTGCCAGGATCGGCGAGGGTTGCCAGCATCAGCGTCGTGACGATGATCATCAGAATCAGTGCGTTGCGGGTCGCCATGTATTCTTTGAGAGCCGTATGGCGATAATAACCCGCACGTTTAAGATCGCGCTCGATCGCTTCGACTTCGCCGGACGACTGCGGCACGATGGTGGCCAGAGCGGTCGTCAGCGGACCGAAAACCAGTCGTGTATATTTTTCTTCGCCGTCTTCGCGGTTGGTCAATCGTCCGGCTGCGACATTGCGAGCAACGCGACGACCGCCGGTGATCGCATCTCCGAGAAGAAACACGATCAGAAAGAAGACGAGAAAGGCGCCGACGGTAATGAAGTCGATAAACATAAATGATCTCGTGTAAGTTGAGTTGGCGTGATCGGGGTCATTACGTCGTCGATAGGATCACAACGCTTTGCGACGGAACCCATGTGCGTCGCGGCAGACCGTTATACTTGAAACCGAGGCTCCATCAATAATCGTGACGCAACATATGAACGACCCACAGGACTCCGATAATTTCCAAAGTGACGGCGACAACCATCAACGTTTTTCCGACAGGGTCTTCGAGTAATACGGAGACATGTTCCGGCTGGAACAGGAACATGATGATGTAAACGATCGGAGAAAGAATGGCGATGAGCATCGTCGATGTGCGTCCGGCACCGGTCGAGGCTTTCATCTGACGCCGATAATTCAGTCGGTCGCGGACGACGTTCGCCATCCGTTCGAGAGCCACCGGCAGATTACCCCCCGTCTGGCGATGGACCAGTAACGTGGTGACCATCATTCGCAGTTCCATCAGACGGTTGCGGCGGGAGAGGTTCTTCATCGCCGAACTGAGCGAAAGACCCATTTGCATCTGACGCGAGCAGCGTGCGAACTCCTGGGCCAGGACGCCGCGCGATTCTGATCCGATAAGTTCGACGGCCTGGTCGACGCTTTCGCCGGCGCGAACCGCCCGAGCCATAAGATCGATGACGTGCGGCAACTGCTCTTGAATTTCTTTGAGACGCTTACCGCGGTAGTACATCCAGATCAGCAGCGGAACGAACATTCCGACAGCCATTCCCATCGATCCGATGCCGAAGTTGTCGTAATAGATGAAGAGAATTCCGCCGATAAATAGACCCGATGCGAGCAGCATCAGAAACGCGGTCATCGACGACATTTCCTGGCCGCTTTCCAGAATCAGGCGATCAAACGCCTGATCGATACGACCGGTAATGCTTTGAGCCGGCTTCTCGTCGAAGACGTTGGGAGTTCTGCGAAAACTGCGACCGCGTCCCAGGCCCAGGCCGATTCCGGCAGAACCGTCACCCGTGATGACAAGATCGCGAATCACCATCATCACGGCACCGCAAAATGCGACGATGGCAAAAAAACAAACGACTGATATGACGGAAAGGTCCACGACTCATATGCTCCTGTGAGGAGATTTTCTTAACCGATTCACTATGCCGATGCGCTTCGCAACCGGCGTTAAATCATCTTGACGGGAATGCGGCGTTTCTCGAACATGCGATCGCTCAATTGTACGCCGGCCGACTTTAAGCTTTCGAGACAATTCGGACGATACCCGGTGACGAAGAATTCGCCGATGGCATACCCTTGTTCGTCGACGCCGGTCTGATGGAAACCAAACACGTCTTGAAGCTGGATCTCGCCCCCTTCAACTCCCGTGATTTCGGAGACGCGCATGACGCGGCGTGCCCCTCCTTTTAATCGCGACAGATGGACGACCAGGCTGATGCCGTTGGCGATATATTGTCTGACGACGGGGATCGGCAGATCGTAGCCGGTCATGGCCACCATCAGTTCGAGACGCGACAAGGCGTCGCGAGTATCGTTCGAGTGAATCGTCGTGAGCGACCCTTCGTGTCCTGTGTTCATCGCCTGCAGCATGTCGAGGGCTTCGGGGCCGCGAACTTCGCCGACGATGATGCGGTCGGGCCGCATACGCAGTGAGTTGCGGACGAGAGCCCGCGGAGTGATTTCGCCCGTTCCTTCGGTGTTGGGCGGCCGTGTTTCGAGTCGAACGACATGGCGGTGTTGCAGCTGAAGTTCGGCAGAATCTTCAATCGTAACGATTCGTTCGTCCTGCGGAATATACCGCGTGAGCGCGTTGAGCAACGTTGTTTTTCCGGCACCGGTTCCTCCGGCGATCAACAGACTCATGCGGGCGTCGACGGCGGCAGCCAGAAAGTCGACCATGTCGGTCGTCATTGAACCGATTTCGAGCATATCGTCGACCTGCATCGGTCGTGCCCCGAACCGGCGAATAGAAAGCGTTGGCCCATTAAGCGCCAGCGGTGGAACGACGGCATTGATACGCGATCCGTCGGGAAGGCGGGCATCGACCATCGGGCTCACTTCGTCGATGCGGCGACCGACGCGCGAGACTATCCGCTGAATGATTCTCATCAGGTGAGCGTCGTCGGCGAACAGAATCGGAGTCAATTCCAGTCGACCGTTTCGCTCGATATAAACTTCGTGAATCTGGTTGACCAGAATATCGCTGATTGTCTTATCTTTCATCAGCGATTCGAGAGGGCCGAGTCCGAAGACTTCGTCCATGATGTCGTCGATCAACCTCTCGCGTTCGGCAGGCTCGAGTCCTGCAGCGTGTTCGCGAATGAGGTCTTGTGCGACGAGTCGAACTTCTCCGGAGAGTTGTTCATGATCAGCCAGAGCCAGCATCGATAACTCGAGGGCATCGACCAGTTCTTCGTGAATCATCACTTTGAGCTTTTGATAACGAAGCTCGACGGGATCGACTTGTCGATTATCGGCATCGACCATCAGAAATCGGGAGTTCAGTGCGACCATGGATCTCTTCTGCGCTTGGGAGGATGTCAAAAATGGGAATCACGCGAGAGGGGATTTTTTCGTTCCGTCAGTTGCCCTAGACAACATTCTGGAACTTCACGTCCATGTTATTGCAGGTTCTTACGATTTCGATGACATCTTGGGCAATCTGTTCACGAGTTGAGGGAGTCGAGTACAGACCGCGGTTCTTATTTGTGGGTGAAATTTGTATTTCGACGCCTTTGCCTGCCAACCGGGAGAAGTCAAGCAGGCGAAATAACGTCGGGTTATCGTGTTCCTCAATCGGCACTTTATGGCCGAATGCCGATTGAGGTGAATAGATGGGTTTATGAAAACGCAGATCGAGACTTTGAACCGGAGTTATGATCCTCCGCCACCACCCCCACCGCTTTCACCACCACCGCCACCGCCGCTTTCGACGGCCGAATTCGGGCGTTCGCGTCCTGGAACGCGTTGGATTGCGGGAAAGGCTGAATCGTCGGAGGCTATGGGAGTGCTGATGTAACCGCTCGATCGTTCGTCCATCAGAATGTGATTTTCGAATTCATGAACCTGTTTTTGGCCGCCGAGATAGACTTCCATCGTGTTTCTAGTCCGCATGTACCGCGCACCAATCAGCTGTTCGAGCGTCATGTTGTTCGTACGATGCGAGGCACTCAGACCAACCATAGCGGAATCGTCGTCTGGCATCCGCAGCGTCAAGCTTAATTCGCCGCGACCTTCAACCACCTTTAAGGCCTTTGCCTGTTCGGGCGTCACACCGAGCGTGACCGTGCCGTTATCGGAGATGTCGACCTTTTCACCGGGAACATTCAGTTCGTTTACGGCGAGCACCTGCACGCGTTCGAGCAGTGTCATAGTGACTTCCGTCATCATCGCGTTCGGTTCCGTGCGGAACAACACGTCAACAAGCGAACCGGGCCGGGCATAACCGGCAACGGCACCGACATTCTCGATGGGAATCGTTACGGCACGATAACCGGGCTTGAGAAATTCGGTGACACCGGGTGTCATTCCTTCGGGATAGAGATCTTCAGGTTTGAAAGTGTCGTACTTTCCAACCGGGGTTTGAAGAACGCGCCCTACGATCTGACGGGCATCATTCATGAAGCCCTTCCCTTTCAACTTCGGATGACTTGCGCGTTGCTTTTCGTTGACCGGAAGAATCGTGATATCGCTCAGGCGGATTTCGCGCCCCGGTTGGAGGTCGGCGTTCGCAATCGGAATGTACAGCATCTTTTCGGTGACTGTTACTTCCTCTTGGACGACCTCGGGTTTATGGAGGTATTGTCGCACCATATAGGCTCCCCCCAAACCAACGAGGATGGCAAATATGGCTGCCGTCATTGTTCCTGGACTAAATCTTGCCACCTTCAGTACCTCCCTGGCACCGGCCATGTGCCGATTACACGAACCCCATGTCGATCGCGATCCTCGCTCCGACTAGGGCGACATGTCTGTTACACACCCCACCTGTTTACGTCCTATTTTGACAGGTGAAACGTACGCATTTCCAATATTTAGCACGCGTGTTGACGTTCATTAACACGGGCATTAACTCAAGTTTGCATTAACTCCTGCAGGGCTCTGACGATGTTCGAACATCGAGAGAACTCTACATCCAATTCTTATACTTCTTATTAAACCTCGAAAATGAGCGATAGAACTGTGGGTCAACCTTCCGGAGAAGCGGCTTCGTCGGTGATTGAGATGCATGCCGGCTCAGAACCGGCTTCATCAAGGAGATCGGTCGGTGCATCGCTGTATTCAGATATAACACCATTGACATTAACGCTATACGACTGATCAAGCGAATCAAACGCCACCGCCATGTCGCCGAACTGCTGAAGGAATTGATCCCGCAACGTGGCAAAACCAGGCAGTAACCCTAAGATACAAATGGTGAACATTAAGATGAGGAACAGGTAGTCGGCACTCCCCGACTCATCCTGCCATAATCGCTGAATCATGTACATATGACGTAATCCTTCTTCCGTCCCGGTTCGCATAATCTCTACCGTAGAAAGAGACACTTGCGATTTGCGTACCACGAATTCGCCGGAGACCAAAAAACTGGCAATCGTCGTCAAAGTTCGTTGACTCTCGTTCACACCACTCCGTTGAACATGTCGACTCCATCTGGCCTGAGAACAACGTCCATATGCGGTTCAGTCAGAATTCTTTCCACAATAAATTGACGTAACAGAACAATAATTAAATGGTTAGGAAAACCATCAGCAGTAACTACGTGACAGTCCAAACGCGGTAATTTGAAACATCATTTTCTGGGGACCGATCGAATCGCCCGCAGAACTACCACAGCCCGGCACCGATGTCTTGGCGTGTATTCAGCGATGTGCGTCTACCGAACGCCTCGCTATGATTCGCGAAATCACCGGTTCCTCAAATTCGTCAGACCCTCAAAGAAAACGTCACGCCGGCCACAATGGCTCCCGCGAAACGCCCCTGTGTTGAGTGCTGTGATACAACAAGCGTTTCAGGTCGTTTAAAGCACCTTGAAGCCAAGCTTCTCGTCTTGGTTTCTGGACATCGTCCCCAAAACTTTGTGAGGTCAAATCGACAAGCCTGGCATTACTGAGGATCAACCCAATGCAACGTAAACTTCGAGTGAAACGAGTCTACGACGAGCCGAGTACCGAGGACGGATTTCGCATACTTGTGGACCGACTGTGGCCAAGAGGAGTCTCTAAGGACGCTGCCCGGATCGATCTTTGGGCGAAGGAACTCACACCCTCAAGCGAACTAAGAAAATGGCTCCACGACGATTTGTCGAGGTATGACGAGTTCGTCACCAAATACAGGGTGGAGCTTGAAGAACGATCCGAAGAGCTTGCCAAGTTGCTTCTGTCGCTCGATCAGCCGATTCTGACACTCGTGACTTCGACGAAAGACTTATCGGGAGGGCACGTTGTTGTGTTGAAGCAGTTTCTCGAAGATCACGTTTCTTGACGCATCTGTTCCAAGTGCCGCTTGATGCCTCTTTTGAGCAGAAACGAGATCAGCATGAGTAGCGGCTTGGCCAGAACAGACTTCGGGTGTAATTCAAATGAGCGAACAACCTTTGTGCCGTCGTTATTCTCTTGGAACTCCCAAGTCTCGTCGAACCCTGTCGCCAGTCGGGACACGGGGGGCGAGAACTTGTGCATGTACAAGCTTAGGCGTCGTACCGGGTCCCACATGACGATTTCTTCGACGTGGGTTGATCCGTCTAGATTTGTGACCCGGATTCTTGTCCCCACAACTTCAGCAGTCTTGGTCTCAAACTCGGCGTGCTTGATCCCCGGCAGCGGACCATAGCCGTTGAACTCGTGCCATCTGCTCAGATCGAGAATCTGGCTGGCGATCTCGTCAGGCTTCTGAGGAAGCGTGGCTTCGCAGGAGAACTTGATCGGCTTCATTCACGGTCCTCTTGAAAATCCATTTCTGGGAATGTCCTTTGAGTAGAACTGGATTCATAACCCGGTGTCGATGGAGATATCGTTCAAAATACTGCGAGAACTCCGCCGTCCTGAGCCCCATACCCTCAAGGCACCCGTGGATTCTTCTTTATTGCTTAACGATAGTCCTCCAGAGCGGCGAGCAATCGATATAGAACGACTTCACGTTGAATGGGTTGATGTTGTAGGTGGAATTGTCGGATCACCACACTGATGTGAAAATCCCAGTCTTTTCGATGAAGGCGGTGGTTCGGATGATGAAAGGCGACACAAGGATTTCGTGTCAATCGGCCCATGTCCCATACGAAACCAATGCTGCGCCGGATTGGTTAAATACAAGACAAAAGGACTTAGAGCAATTTGCTCTAAGTCCTTTTGTCGTAAGGTGCCGGAGGAGGGACTTGAACCCACACGTCCGTTAAGGACACTGGATTTTGAATCCAGCGCGTCTGCCAGTTCCGCCACTCCGGCTTGATCTTCGGCGACGATGAATCAGATCGTCTTTTGTTTCAACGGGTTCGCTGCAATCGCTTGTCCGCCGAACCCGATACTATGATGCGCGGACTGGCCGTCGTCAAGACCTTCGTGCGGGTGTCGACCCTATGAAATTGGAATTGATCCGTGTCGAGCGGATTTCACGATTCGTCTCCGGAAAAGAAGCTGGCAGCCACACGAACGTCATTTATGCGGCCGCCGTTTCTGTTTTCTCTGGTCGGTAAGGCGTTTGATCGGCCGACTCGTGAGGGGTTTCGCCTCCATTACAGCTTAAACTGGGTAAACGGGGCGATACTTGTCGGCTGGTCGGGTCGGAGGCTTCACTGAAACCTGTCTGACCTTGTCGTTTGCCGGTGCCAGCAACCGATAACTTCAATGATCGGTACCGGCGTCGCGCTGCGCGATGGCTCACCGACACAATCAAAATCGTTTCGAACCGGTTCTAATCACAAGGTCATTGTGATTGACGGCGTAAGACGCGGGATCGATCGAAACGACGGCTGCCAAAAAAAATAAGGGGACGGCGATGGGATTAACGTCTGCACTGAACACGTCACTCAACGGATTGTCGTTAAACGAAGTCACCATCGACGTCTTGGGAAACAATATCGCCAACGCCGGTACGAACGGTTTCAAGGCGTCCAACGTCTTATTTACGACACAGCTGGCCCGAACCCTCAGTGTCGGATCGCGTCCCACCAACAGCAGCGGCGGTACGAACCCTCGGCAAGTCGGTCTCGGTGCTGCATCGGCGGCGATTCTTAAAGATTTTACGCAAGGGGGGATCACAAATAGTGCCAGCCCCTCCGACCTGGCGATTCAAGGGGACGGGTTCTTCATTATGAATGGGCCCGACGGGCAGGCGTTCAGCCGAAACGGTAATTTCAGTTTGAACAAAGAAAACATACTTTCGACGGCAACGGGCATGAAGGTACAGGGGTATCTCGCCGACTTGGTTACGTTTACCATTCCCGATACGAAGGTTCTAAGTGATATTGAAATTCCGCTGGGGCAGCTCAACGCGGTGCAGGCTACCAGTCAAGCAAGTCTCAGTGGTTTTTTACGCACGACCGAGGAAGCCAGCAGTTCGACACAAGGTTCGCTGGTTCTCACGCGAGCCCTCACTGACACCTCGGGGGGCACGGCCAGTACCGATCCCATCGACTCCTCGACGTTATTGACCTCGGTCTTTTTCGAAGGAAGTTCCACGCCGGTTTTTAGCGTCGGCGACGTCGTGACGTTTGCCGGGCAAAAGGGATCGAGAAGGCTGGAAACTCAAACGTTTCGAGACGGAGCGGCGACGAGCCCCGGAACAGTAACGGCGACCACCACTGTGGGAGAATGGCTGTCGTTTCTTGAAGGAGCGCTCGGTATTACCACGCAAGCCGATGATGCCACCATTCCCAACGATTCCACCGGTGCCGCAGCGGGCAAAGGGGCGGGTGTGACCGTCGATTCGGCCGGACGAATCCAGATTCTGGGGAACGGAGGCCTTCATAACGACATCGATCTCGCACTGGGGGATTTGAAGATCAACGATAACGAAGTCGAATTCCAACTCAACAAGGTGCAAGATGCGATTGGCGAAAGCACTGTTGTTGATTTTCCCACCTTCGACTCGCTCGGTTCTCAGGTGAATGTGAAATTGACCGCTTTCCTCGAAAGTCGCGACGACATTTCGACGACGTATCGATACATTATCGAAAGCGATGCCGATGCCGATCTTGATACGGTGATTGGGACGGGTACGTTGACGTTCGACGGAGACGGTAACGTCAAATCGGGAAAAACCACAACGGTTTCGATCGAACGGTCTAACGCCTCTTCGAATCTGCAATTCGAAATCGATCTCTCCGGCATTACGGGAATCGTGGCCTTTAACTCATCAAGTTCGCTGCAACTGAAATCACAGAATGGAACGGCTCCCGGAACGTTGACCAACTTCGTTATCGACGAATCGGGACAAATCAACGGCGTGTTCAACAACGGTATCGTCCGCACACTGGGCCAGATTCCGCTCGCTCGATTTCTCAATCCGCAAGGGTTGCTCGAAGCGGGCGGCGGCAGCTACCGCGAAGGGGTCTCGTCGGGGCCCGCTCAGATTCTCACGGCGGGTGAAAACGGGATGGGAACGATTCGTTCCGGCTCTATCGAACTTTCGAATACCGACGTCGGACGAAACCTGGTCGACCTGATCGTCGCATCCACCAATTATCGAGGAAACGCCCGTGTGATCAGTTCAGTTCAGCAGCTGATCGATGAATTGCTGATTCTGGGTCGATAACCAGCAAACGGCAGGAAAGGAAAGATCATCGGAAAACGCAGCCGCTCGTTTCGAGTATTTCCGTTTCACAGATGAGTTTTTTGCCGGGACATTTTGATCGACCAGTCTTCGCCAAACGAGGGAACAGCGCGGTGATAAAGTTAACTCGGCTGAACGGAGAAGAATTCGTCGTCAATGCCTCGCTGATTCAATACGTTGAAAGCCGGCCGGATACGTTCGTGACGTTGACATCGAACGAACGCCTGATCGTCCGGGAATCGGTGGCAGAGGTCGTCAAACGGGCAATGAGTTACGCCCGCTTTGTACGTCTTATTCCGGAAACCGGGAGCGCGTAGGGCTGATTCATGGATAAAGGACTTATTGGCGGCTTTCTGTTCGGGATATTTGTTATCCTCTATTCGATCTGGATTGCGCCGGGGTCGAGTTTCAAAGCCTTTATCGATATGCCTTCGATGTATATCGTGTTCGGAGGAGCCCTCGCGGCGACGTGCATGGCGTTCCCGTTACGCACCGTGCTGCAGACTCCCAAGGTGATCCTCAAGGCGTTTTTTCCGAAGCCCCCGGAGGTCGGCCCCGTTATCTCGCAACTCGTCAAGTTCGCTGAAGTCGCTCGTCGCGACGGAATTCTCGCACTCGAGAATCAGGCGAGTGAAATCAGCGATCCATTTATCCTTCTCGGAATTCAAATGGCGATCGACGGAACCGACGCGCAGCTTATGGAAACGATTCTGCGCACTGAAATGGAAGCTGTTGCCGGCCGCCACAAAACCGGCAAATCGATTATGGATACATTGACCAAATACGCACCGGCATTCGGCATGATCGGAACGCTCGTCGGATTGATCATCATGCTGGGCAACATGGACGACCCGGCGGCAATCGGTCCTGGTATGGCCGTTGCCTTGTTAACCACACTGTACGGAGCCGCGCTGGCCAACATGTTTTGCGCCCCTGTCGCCGATAAACTGGCGTATTACAGCAAACGTGAATGGGAAGTTCGCGAAGTCGTCGTCCGCGGCATTCTGGCGATTCAGGACGGCGACAATCCGCGTGTACTCGAACAGAAGTTGTCGACGTTCCTTTCGCCGGCCGAGAAAAAATCTCTGGCGAAAAACGCAGCCTGATTTGTGGAGGATCGCTCGATGGCCATGCCCGATGATGATCCCCCGGCTGGTGTTCCCGAGTGGGTTGTGACCTACGGCGATATGATGTCGTTGCTGCTTACATTTTTCATCATGCTCGTTTCAATGAGCGAAATGAAAGATGATACCGGTAAGATGCGAGCCATGATGGATTCGATGATGAAAACCTTCGGCTTGCACGACGGATTATCCGGGATTCCTGGAAGTTCCACACAGCAAACCAGCATCAACACCAACCGTTCGTCCCAGGGGACATCCGGAGAAGGGGGAACCAAAAAAGGGGGCCCCAAATCGAAAAAAGGGAACGCCGGCGAACATCTCACCGTCGAACGAATCAATCACGGAACAGAAGTCACGCTCGGAGGACCGACGGCGTTTCCCCATTTCCAGGCGGACCTGACCGACGAGATGAAACAGAATCTCGATACGCTCGCGGACATCCTGCGCGATAAGCCGAATCGAATCATCGTTCGTGGACATTGCTCGTCAGAACCCCTGCCCCCTGATTCTAAATTTCGTGACGCGGTCGACCTCTCGTTTGCCAGGGCTCGCCAGACCTCCCAGTATCTAGCCGATCGCGGCATTCGACGAGAATATATGGTCGTAAGTGCAGTTGGTGATGCCGAGCCGCGGATCATTACGAGAGTGCCGGAACTGCACCGCCTGAATGATCGGGTTGACGTATTTGTGATTGATGCGTATATAACGCCTCCTGCGTCGGATAATCGCAACTAACATTACGTCTGCTCTTGAATAACGGCTATATCCCTTGGGACGTTGAGTGGTCCTGATCGGTCTTCAGGTCGCTCCGGAAGGGAATTCGAGAGCACATACCAAGGATGGTATCGTGTCGACAGTCGTCGCCGAAGAAAGTCTGCCGGGTGCCGACAGTGAGCCCGCACCTGCCAAGCGAGGGCTTCTGAAGAACACCAAGGTACTGATCGCCATCGCCATCGGTGCGCTGATGGTAGGTGAAGCCGCCGTCTTGTATATCGTTCTCGGACCGGAGCAGGATGCAACAACCGTGACACCGGTGGTGGAAACCGAAACGACTCCCGCAGAATCGTCGGTGAGCGCGGGAGGCAATCAGCGGGAAACGGAAATCGGCAGCTTCAATTGCACGAACAATCAGGCGGCTCCGGGATCGATTCTGCACATCAGCTTTCGTTTGGCGGTCACGATTCCCGAAAGCGATCGAGACGCCTTCGACACAGCAGTTGAACTACACAAACATCGCATTAACGAAGCTGTGACCGTTGTTTTTCGTCGATCGACCCTTGAAGATCTTAACGATGCCGATCTGCAAACGATCAAACGCCGCATCCAGGAATCCATCAATAAAGTTGTCAGCAAGAGTTATGTAAAAGATGTCATCATCACCGAATTTCGATCACTGGAGCAATAGTCTCATCGCGGCACGGCATACGCATGCGACGCCGCGTCGTGTTGTCACGTCTTCCCTTCCTTGAGTTCATTCAGGCCGACAATGGTGCAAGATAACGACGATCTGTTGAATCCCGACGAAATCGAATCGCTGTTGAAAGCGGCTCGAGGAGAATCCGCGACGTCGTCGCCAAAATCGGCGTCGAATACCGGTAAAGACGACAGCGATTTGCTGAGCGCATCGGAAATCGATGCCCTTCTGAAGAATAATGATCTCCATAAACAACCATCAACGACTACGGCTAAGCAGGGGACAGACCACACAGCATCGACGAAGAACGATGCTCTGCGATCGATGCAGTCCGCTGCACAATTAATCGATCAGGCCGAGGCCGATCTGTCGGCGGCGCTCTCCACCGATCGCGCCCGTCCGAAGAAGGTGATTTCCGATACTGGGAAAACGGTTCCCTTCAGTTTCGAAGAGTTTGGTGCCACACCTTTGGCGGGTGACGGATTGCTTTCACTCGGGGGACTGCAGGACGTCGAACTCGATCTCCGCATCGAACTCGGCCGAACCGAATTACTCATCGAAGAAGTCTTGAAACTCAAAGAAGGCTCGGTTGTCCCGCTCGACAAACTGGCGGGTGACCCGGTCGACATTCTCGTCAACGGCCGATTGATCGCCCGCGGCGAGGTGCTGGTACTCAACGACAATTTCTGTGTCCGCATCGCGGAAATTTTGACCCCCGACTTTTAGAACTTGTCTGGCACGATTCGTCCATCGTTCGCATGTTCCTTCCCGCACAGGGAACATGACGGTCGATGTCTTTCAAATCGCGCAAGACCTATTTTGTCTCGATTCGACCCATGAGTTCCGCCGATCGATCTCGATGGCCGTTGCCGAATGCCGCACGCCACTTTTGTCGCCTGTTTTCGTCGTTCGCATGCGGCGCACTCGTGGTCGTGTCTTTGGGAACGACCGTGCATTCACAAACCGACGAGCCGACAACCCGGCAACCGATTCGGCGGACGTCAAGTAGCCTTGTACCCCTGTCACAGATCGACGCGGGCCGCACCGATTTCAGCGAATGGGATGAGGATCCGCTCGGGCCTGATCAGACGTTTGATCGTCGAGAGCCTGAACCGTTTCCTGCAGCGTTCGAGCGAACCTCGTCGGCATCATCAGCCTCTCGTCGCCCCCTGCCGTTAAACCCGCCCAGCGAAGCCTTCGCCCTCAAACGTCTGCAGGCCAACGTGGCACGATCGAGCGAGTCCGACAGAAGCGACACGTCGGCAACGACGTCGAAGTCCCGTACGTCGATTCCCTGGGGAACGACATTATTCTCGCTCTCGGTGATCATCGGATTGATACTCCTCTGCGCCTGGGTCATGAAAAAAATCCAGCCGTTAAAAGTGCAAAGCCTGTCGACCGACGTTGTCGAAGTTCTCGGCAAGCGTCCCCTCGACCCGCGCCAGCAAATCTTTCTCATTCGTTGCGGGTCGCGCGTTTTGCTCGTGGGATCATCGGCAAGCGGTATGTCGACGCTCGCAGAAATCAGCGATCCCGAAGAGAGGGACGCCGTCATCGGGTTATGCCGCAAGCCGACCGAAGAATCCCGGCTGGCGCAGTCGTTCCAGTCTTTGTTGGCGAAATCAAACTGGTGGCAAGGGGCCCGCTCTGTGAGTGCGACGGCGGTCAAACACCCATTGTCGCGGTCTGCAGACGCTCCTCTCGAAAGTCGCTCGTAAGGTGATACCCGTGAGTACGCGAGACGCGAACCATTCTAAAGCCGGAAAAACGAGCAGCCAACCGCTGCTCGGCGGTCGGTTCGTGCCGAAGTTCGCTGCCTTGCTGCTCATTTCGTGCGTCTTGATCCCTTCGGGCGGAGCGATCGCTCAAAACAATTCGTCCGGACGGTCGCGGCCCAATCAGGCCGTGAAAACCGTTGCCGCCGAACGTGACGAACGATTGTTGTCGCCGCAAGAGACCGAACCGCAACAACTCCCTCTCGAGTTGCCACAACTTCCAGAAATGCTCTCCGCCGACCAGATGACGTCTCCCGGAGGATTGACGGCGACACTGAAAATTCTGTTGCTGATGACGGTGATCAGTCTCGCCCCGTCGATCTTGATCATGACGACCTGCTTCATCCGCTTTATCATCGTGCTCGGTCTGCTGCGACAGGCTCTCGGTACGCAGCAGTTGCCCCCTAACCAGGTACTGATCTCGCTCTGTCTGTTTCTCACCTTTATGGTGATGGCCCCGGTCTGGAAATCGTCATACGACGAAGGGATCAGACCCTACACCTCACCGCAGGCCGGCGAACAGGCCCTCTCGTTCGCAACGGCCTATGAGAAAACCGCCGCACCATTGCGCCACTACATGAGCATGCAGATCAAACAAACGGGCAACACCGACACCGTCTGGTTCCTTTACGAATACCAGCGTTCGCAAATGGGCCATAGTATCTCGGAAGATGAAACCTTGCCCGAAACGTACGATGACGTTCCCATCACCGTGCTCCTTTCGGCGTTTATGCTCAGCGAATTAAAGACGTCGTTCATCATCGGGTTTCAGTTGTATCTGCCGTTTATCATTATCGACATGGTGATTGCTTCGGTACTCATCAGCATGGGAATGATGATGTTGCCTCCGGTTCTGATTTCGTTGCCCTTCAAGCTGTTGCTGTTCGTGATGATCGACGGCTGGTTTCTGACCGTCGGCATGTTACTGGAAAGCGTGACGTTAACCGGTTGACAACAGGCTGTGAAAACGGGGACAGGTCCATTTTCCTGAATCCGTTTAGTACTCAATTGCGTTTACTTGGGAAAATGGACCTGTCCCCTATCTGACTCATCCTTAAATTTACCATGAGCGTTGATCAAGTTGTCGAACTCGGACGCGATGCCATCTTACGGTCGCTGATGATCGGAGCACCGATCATGCTGACAGCACTCTTCGTTGGTCTGATCATCAGCTTTCTGCAGGCGATCACGCAGATTCAAGATCAAACGTTGACGATGGTCCCCAAAATCGTGCTGATGCTGTTTGCGCTGTTGTACACTCTGCCGTGGATCATCGGCGAAATGACGACGTATTCGACTCAGGTGATCACCAATATTCCGGGTACGTTGTAATGCCCGGCCCATTTGATCCGGGAGAATTCTCGTGCTGCTCGAAGAGTTGCTGATGCCCCGGTTTTTCGCGTTTACGCTTATTCTGCTGCGCATCAGCGGACTGATGCTCGCCGCCCCTGTCTTTTCGAATTCGACCGTTCCGGTGAATATCCGCATTCTGTTCACGCTTACGCTGTCGATCATGATCGCTCCGCTGCTGCTGGCGAACGGAACCGCCGTCGCACTGCCGGCGTCGGTGCTCGACTATGTCTGGATCGCCGCCGGAGAACTGGGTCTTGGTCTGGCTCTGGGATTGGGAGTCATGACAATTCTCAGCGGCCTGCAGATGGGGGGGCAACTCATCGATCAACAGGCAGGAACCGGGCTCGGTGAAGTCCTCAACCCCGATCTCGATACCAGCGGCACTCTCGTCGGCATGCTCGTCTTTCTTATGGGGACCACGATCTTTTTACTGCTCGAACCGTGGGGCGGTCACTTGCTGATGCTCTCGGCGCTGCTCGATACGTTTCAGACGTTTCCGCTTGGTGGAGCCTATGTGCCGGTCTCGACGATCGAATTTTTACGAGACCTCATCCATCACTCGCTGGTGTTGGGCATTCAAATTGCGGCACCGGTGATCGCCGCCCTGATGATGGTCGAATTGGCTCTGGGGTTTCTCAGTCGCACGGTGCCGCAGGTCAATGTTCTGGTCGTTGGTTTTGCAATTCGCGGCCTGGTCGGCATGCTCATCATGATCGTCGCGTTTTCAGGACTGGGAGAATTCGTCGCCGACCGCGTATCGATGACGATCGACGGCATCACCCAGTCGTTTGAACCAAGCGGATAACATCACAAGTCGTCCCCGTTCTTTCTGACTCATCTTTCATTCCTCAAGCTTCACCCCATTTCTCATGGCCGACGAATTTGGCGAAAAAACAGAACTCCCGACCGAGCATCGGCTGACCGAAGCGCGGGAGAGTGGTCGTGTCGCCAAAAGCGTCGACCTGAACGCTGCCGGCGTGATTCTGATGGCGACGGCGGCGCTCTATTTCGGCGGTACCTGGTTAATGACTTCGCTGAGTGAAGTCCTGTATGGACATCTGGCCGGACCCGCCTGGCTGCAGATCGACTCGACGCGGGTTATCTCGCATTTCTGGGCGATTGCGTATCACCTTTCGGGAGCCGGCCTGATGCTGCTCGGCATGCTGATGCTGGCAGCGATCAGCCTGAATTTGTTGCAATTCGGTTTTCTAGTGTCGACCGAGGCGTTCACTCCGAAATGGTCGCATATCAATCCGCTGCAAGGCTTGCAGCGGATCTTCTCCTGGAGCAGTGTGATCAAGTTGATGATCGGTTTGGGGAAATTGGCACTGCTGGCGATCATCTCGTATTTCGCTATCCGAGCCGAACTCCCCGCTCTCGTGATGCTCAATACGCAAATACCGTCGATCATCTTAACGACGACGGGGCAACTGATGGGGAAGCTGGCATTTCAACTTTCCGCCGCGCTGGTGGTGATGGCGTTGATCGATTTCGCATACCAGAAATGGAAATACCTCGAGGACATGAAGATGACGAAGCAGGAAGTCCGCGAGGAAATGAAGCAGATGGAAGGTGATCCGCAGCACCGTGCCCGTCGCCGCGATGCCCATCAGAAACTGGTCTCGGCACGCGACCTGCAAAAAGTCCGCGACGCCGATGTTGTTATCACCAACCCGACCGAAATTGCGGTCGCCATCAAATACGATCCGGAAAAAATGGCAGCGCCGGCGGTCGTGGCGAAAGGACAGGGAGAAATCGCCGCCCGCATCCGTCGGATTGCCATCGAAGAGGGAATTCCGATCATCGAACGCAAGCCTCTTGCGCGGGCGCTGTTCGCCACCGTCAAAGTTGGCCACCCCATTCCGCTCGATATGTACGAGGTCTTTGTCGAGATTATGGCGTACGTCTACCGCCTGACAGGACGTCAATTGCCGAAGATGTAAATCGTTCCGTTACTCTTCGCGACTTTTGGTATTCATCCGCAGATCGAGCACGGCGGCGAATTTCATGTCGTTGATTTCGAGCGTAAACTCACCGACGACCTGATGCGACTGTTCGTCAACCACCACGCGGCCAAGCTCGCGGTCGAAGTAGATTTTACCAGACGTTTCGCCGATGTTCAGATTGCTGTCGGAGACTTTCAGCGGAATCGGACCGTTCGGCAGAATATCGTATTTTATCGACGTCGCTTTGACGTCGATGCGAGCCAGGTCTTTACCATTGTATGATTCGATTCCCTTGTAGGTGTAGGTTTTCTCGAACGTAAGGGTCTGGCTGCCGTCAACGCGCAAGGTCTGCGTGAGATCCCATGCGTCATCGACCTCGACCGGATTCGCCGGAATGCGAGCCGCTTCCTGTCGCGAGGCCGCAGTCAGATACTCCGAATCGAATTGACCTTTGACGAGTTGTTTCAGGCCGTCGTCGAGTTCGTTCAGAATGTCGTCGCGGCCTTTGACCGAGACAACTTCGTTATCCTTGCCGATAATCGTCTGCCAGGTCGAGTTGGCGGTCGCCTTGAAAATCGGTGTCAACGGACTATCGGTCGCTTCATTCGGTTTCGCCGAATCAAACGAAATTTCTCCCAGATTCGGAATCTTCATTTGCGTTCGCAGCGAAACGATTTTGTGATCGAGCGGCAATTGTCCGTCGCCGCCGCGGGAACCGATCGACGTTTCGATTACCAATGTCTGTGAGACGTTGGTGTCGATATCCATGTCGTTCAACTTCAATGACTGAATCGACTGCACTTCGACACTGTTCTTATAGGCCGTCCCTTCGGCGAACTTGCGTTCGAGTTTGTCTGCGGCGTGAGCCGTCGAGACTTGCCAACCGATCGCCAACATCGACACCGTCAGAACAGTGGAGATTTTCATGGTTCTGGTCTTTTCTGTAGAAGATAGGAACGAATCGATCGACAGCAGACGCCTGAGTTGAGAGAATGCGATCTTGCCGGACAGTCGGTAAGAACTCCGGCGTCAGGTATTGTAACACCGGAATTCCGCCGTGTGTCTTCGAAAGAACGCCCATTTTCAGCGGTCGGTTCACAAAATTTTCAATCGAATTTCCCCGAAATGCATAATCTGATATGACCGATTCTGATTCGACTTCGACCTCTTTTCCCTCCTCCGAATATCGGTCGGACTGGCCGTTTCTCACCGAAGGCATTCCTGGAATCGGCGGCACGCTCAAGCACGAACCCGAAGATTTCGTCGTCGAGGAGATTCCACTGTACCCGTTTTCGGGCGAGGGAGAACATCTCCTGCTCTGGATCGAAAAACGGGACATCGCCGCCGAGAAGTTCACCCGGCACATCGCGAGAGAACTCAACGTTTCACCGCGCGATATCGGCGTCGCGGGATTGAAAGACCGCCGCGCCGTGACGCGGCAGTGGATTTCGGTTCCCGCGAAATGCGAGCCGCTGCTCGCACAGATCGAGACGAAGAGAATCTCGCATCTCGAAACGACGCGGCATAAAAACAAACTACGAACGGGACATCTGAAAGGCAATCGATTCTCGATCGTGATACGCGACATCGGCTCCGATGCGCTCGCGACGGCTTCGGCGTTTTGTGCATCGGCCCTCCGGACAGGTCTCCCGAATTATTACGGCGAACAACGGATGGGGCACGACCAGGAGACGTTGAAGACGGGCTTCGCACTGCTTCGCGGCGAGATCAAGCCGCGCGACTTGCCGTCGTCGAGCCGGGCCTTTTTACTGCGGATGTCCCTTTCAGCAGTACAGTCGCAACTCTTCAACGAAGTGCTGGCCGACCGTTTGCAAGATGGTTTGATGCACACGGTTCTTCCGGGCGACGTGATGCAGGTCATCGAATCGGGAGGTGTTTTCGTCGCCGGTGTCGATTCGACCGACGACCATCAAGCCGCCGATATCGCTACAGAACAAATTCGAATGGACAACCGCGAGATTGCCCTCACCGGCCCGCTCTTCGGCCCAAAGATGAAATCCCCCTCGGGTGTCGTGGCGGAACGAGAAGCCGCCGTTCTCGAGCGATACGGCATTGCAGTCGATCAGTTTCAAATTTACGACCGCCTGACCAGCGGCACCCGTCGTCCCCTGCTGGTCTTTCCCGAGGAGATGCACACCACGGCTGATGAGCATGGTCTCCGCATCGAATTCACCCTGCCAAGCGGAAGTTACGCAACGGTGGCGTTACGCGAGTTGATGAAATCGGATTAGGGTGTAAAAGCTGAGTACCCGATTGCGCGCAACCGACCTCGTTAGACGCAGGCAATCACACGAGTTCTGCGATCGGTTTTCCACGATCGAGCATCGGTATCGGCCGACCGGCGGGGTCGATGAAGTATGTTTCAGGTGGAATCCCCAGCACATGGAAGAGGGTCGCCATCAAATCCTGCGGCGTAACTTCACTCGACTGAGGTACTTCCGCCTTCGCGGACGAAGTCCCAACCACTTGGCCGACGCTTAATCCGCCGCCGGCTAAGGCGAGGGTGCTCAACTGCCCCCAGTGATCGCGACCGGCATTTTTATTGATGCGAGGCGTACGACCGAATTCGCCGGAGATGACCAGCAGGATCTTCTCACTTAAGCCGCGCTGATGAACGTCTTCGATGAACGCTGCAACGGCTCGATCGACTTCGACACCGCGGGCATCCATTCCTCTTTTGATTTTGCCGTGCATGTCCCATCCTTGCTGCGAGACGGCCACGAATCCGCAACCGGTTTCACACAGTCGGCGGGCGGTGAGCATCGACTCTCCCAGACCTTTACCGTAGCCGGCGACGACACGGGGGTCTTCCTGCTTGAGGTCGAATGCATGCGGGGCATGACCGAGAATCAGGTTGAGGGCCTGCTGATTCAAGCCGTCGATGCCGTCCATCACACCGCTGGCGTCAACGTCTCGTTTAAACTGGTCGAGGTTTTTCAGTAACGAGCGACGGTCGTCGAGTCGGGTGATTTCAGTTGAGAGGTTCATGTTTTTGAGAGCGTCGCCACCGGGGGTGAACGGGGCATACGCTTTCCCCAACCACGCCGGTCCCGGAATGATCGGGGCATCGTCGTTGAAACCGATTCGCCCCATTTGTACATAGGTCGGCATACCGGTGACAGCATGATTTGAGCCGCGCACACGTGACGTGATCGACCCGAGCGAGGGATGATGAGCCCGCTGGTCGTGTCCCGTGTTGACCCAGAAACAGGCTCGATTATGGCTGCTGGTGGGAACCGTGAACGAGCGAACGAATGTCATTTTGTCGGCAAGTTGGGCCATTCGTTCGAAGTTGCCACCGAGTGTCACACCGGGGAGGGTCGTCTTAACCTCGCCAGTAACGCTGCGGAACTCGACAGGGGCCTCCATCTTCGGGTCGAACGTTTCAATATGCGTCGGCCCGCCGTTAAGCCAGAGCCAGACAACGGAGGTATCGTTCGTCGGACCGTTGGTATTCGATTCGGCTGCAGCCGCTTTTCGCGCACCGAGCAACTGGGGAAGTGTCAGCCCGGCCACGCCCAATCCACCGACCTGAATGAAGTTACGGCGACGGAGCCCGTCACATGTCCGGCTTGTTCCGTCGGTATAAACGGTGAGCATAACAATTCTCCTGTCGATTTCAGGTGTGAATGTTACGAAGAATACCTGTCGATTCCTCATCCGACATGATACATCAACAGGCGTTGATCAGAAAGATGGATCGGAGCAATTCGAAAAATTTATGCGAATTTATCGCACTTTTTCACCAGGAAACCCAGGCGATCACACCAAAAAATACCCCCAAAAGGAATGCGATTGCCACCATTGCCCACATCGAAGACCAATCGTTGATGACTGCATGATTCGGATTGTCAGGATCATAAAGTACGTCGACGCGCTCTCCGACGAGATAACTATCGGGCTTGCTCAAGCCGCACGAGTTCGTGAAGGTGAATTCATTGCCTGTTTCGGTTCGAAAGCGGACATGCGGGCAAAATGTTGATGTACTCTCAGCGTCCCACCTTTCTTCCAATTCGATCACGTCGCCGCGTGCCATGCTCCAATGTACTTGGCGTCGCTTGATTTCGCGCCATCTAAAAGCGCCATAAATGAGGTTAGCGATCGCCGCAGCGAGTAAAAGGTACGGTAACCGCATGGAATCTCTCAGGGAGATGGAAAAAATAGATGAAATTCTAGATTAATCATACCCGTGAATTGCACGTGCATGCCACCGTTAGCCGGAGTACAATTCCATCGTAGCAACTCTCCATTGAAAAAGGTGCGGCACATCATGTGGCCCGACTCCGACGAAACACTCGAACTTCTCAAAGACGCTGGCGATGGCGACGCCGGGGCGGTGAATCAACTGCTCGATCGGCATCGCGAATCGCTCCGGCGGGTGATTCAATATCGACTCGACCGGGCGATCGCCCGTCGCGTCGACGCCAGCGACATTGTGCAAGAGGTGCTCATCGAAGCGAGCCGTCGGTTGGATGATTATCTGGCGAATCCGAAGTTGCCATTTCATCTCTGGTTGCGGCAACTCGCCAAAGACAGCCTGATCGACGTGCATCGAAAACACAAAGTCGCCCAAAGACGCAGCGTCGACCGCGAACAACCGATGCAGTTCCCCGCCACGCCCGACGCTTCGGCGGTCGATCTGTTGGCACAAATTCGTGATCTGGAATTGACACCCGCCGCAGCGACAATACGGAAGGAACTCGAATTACGCTTCCTCACTGCACTCGACGAATTGAATGACGAAGATAAAGAAATCATTCTCATGCGGCATGTCGATCAACTGGAAAACCAGGAAGTGTCGCAATTGCTGGGGCTCACTCCCCCCGCAGCAGGGATGAGATATCTGCGGGCACTCAGAAAGTTGCGGAGCGTGCTGGGGGAATCAACGTCGGTCGATTAATGTTGAATAACACGTTTCAGGTGACAACGTCGCACATTCTCAAAAAACTGCCCTGCTTGATCCGAGACGTTTACTTCACTCAAAATGGTTTGTTCCCTTGAATTCCATCCGCACCGGCGACGAGATGCTCGACGAAAACCCCTCCGATCGCGATGCGCGGTTGTTTGAACTGATCGACGGTCTTGTCATGCAACAACGAGACGGGAAAACCGTCGATATCGAAGCGATCTGTCAAACATATTCTGATCTTGCCGACGACTTACGCGAACTCTGGATGACAGCAATGCTCGCCGAGGATTTCGGGAGTTGTTCGGAGGATCTGCTTGTCTCCCCCGCAACGATGAGTGGCCAATTCGGTCTGACAGATGAACGACGACCCACATCTTCGCCTCTGCCAAGACAGGTTGGGGACTACGAAATCGTTGATGAACTTGGGCGTGGTGGAATGGGAGTTGTTTACAAAGCGCGGCAAAAGAGTCTCGGACGCACTGTTGCACTTAAAATGATTCTTCAAGGCGATTTGGCCTCTTCCGTTGACCGCGCGCGGTTTCGAAGCGAGGCGGAAGCCGCGGCGACTTTGCAACATCCGCATATCGTCCCGGTCTACGAAGTCGGCGAGCAAGATGGTCGGCCGTTCTTCAGTATGAAGTTCATCGAAGGAACGACGCTCGCCAAACGGCTGATCGACGGCCCGCTCCCGCCGCGCGAGGCGGCAACTCTTCTTCTATCGATAGCAAAAGCGATTGCCGAAGCCCACGACCGCGGATTGCTGCATCGCGACTTGAAGCCGTCGAACATTTTGATCGACGATGAAGGCCGGCCGTTTGTCACCGACTTCGGCCTCGCAAAACGCTGGACGGTCGACGACAACACGCAAATCGATCAATATGCTGCCGCCAGTTTGACGCAAAGCGGAGCGATTCTCGGCACGCCCGGTTACATGGCTCCCGAACAAGCGGCAGGGAAGCGCGGCAACGTCAGCCCGTTGACCGATGTTTACAGTCTCGGGGCGTTGCTTTATGCGATGCTCACCGGCCGCGCGCCGTTTCAAGCCGCTTCACCTGTTGATACGGTGTTGATGGTCCTCGAACAAGATCCGCTATTGCCGCACGTACTCAATCCGAAGGCCGATCGTGATCTCGAAATGATTGCGTTAAAATGTCTTCAGAAACCCACCGATTTGCGATACGTATCGGCTCATGCCCTCGCCGACGACTTGGCGGCGTACCTGGCGAACGAACCGATCTCGGCGCGATCGTCGCATTTCACGCAAGTCATCAGCCGGGCGTTTCGCGAGACGCATCATGCGGGGATTCTCGAAAACTGGGGGATGTTGTGGATGCTGCACGCCGCCGTGCTGCTCGTGCTCTGTCTGCTGACAAACTGGTTTCAATATCGCGAAGTGACGTCGCGGCTGCCGTACTTCGGCTTGTGGACACTCGGTCTGGGAGCGTGGGCGGCGGTCTTTTGGAACCTGCGCCATCGCAGTGGTCCGGTGACGTTCGCCGAACGCCAAATCGCTCACGTCTGGGCCGGCAGCATGATTTGCAGTTCGGGACTGTTTCTTATCGAGATGATATTACAACTGCCGGTGTTAAGTCTTTCGCCGGTCTTGGGGTTGATCTCGGCGATGGTCTTCCTCGTCAAAGCGGGCATTCTCACGGGAGGGTTTTACGTCCAAGCGATGGCCTTGTTCGCCACCGCCGGCGTCATGGCGATCCTCCAGCAACCGGGGATGCCGCACGTGGGGATTTCCATCTTTGGAATCGTCTCCGCATTATGTTTTTTCGTACCGGGGTTGAAGTATTACCGGCAACGGACGAGAGCGGGGCTGTAGGACAGCGACTTTGGCGCCGGAACAGGTCTTCCCAATCGATTGCCGATTTCGGTACACTGTTAAGTATGAGTGCCAAGCTGACCAAAGAGTTGTCCGAGGCCCTTCGTGCCGCGAACGACCGCGAACTTGAAGTCGTCGATCCGCTGACGCAGCGCACGTACGTGATCGTCGATGGCGAAATCCATCGCCGTGCTATGGACGCCTTGCGTCGCCAACACGATCGCGATGCGATCGCCGAGGGTCTGGCTCAAATGGAGTCGGGCTGCGGAAAGCCGGTCGACGTCGCGTTCACCGAGATGCGTTCGCGACTGGGGTTTCCTGAAATGCCATGAGGTATCGGGTCGTCATCCAGCCGCGCGCCGAACGAGACGTCGAAGAGTATGCGCGATGGTGGGCGGCAAAACATTCTATTGAGCAGGCGGTGCGGTGGTTCGACCGCATTCATGAGCAACTGAAGTCGTTGTCGGAGTTTCCCGAAGGTAACTCGCTCTCAGTCGAGAACGACGAATTCCCCTATGAGATCCGCGATAAGCTCGTCGGCCTTGGCTCTCGTCCCAATTATCGAGCCATCTTTACCATTCAGGCCGACGTCGTTTTCGTCTTGACGCTCCGTCGCACATCCCAAGACCGGATCACCCCTGACCAACTCGAGAATCCGACATAGCGTCAACTGCCGCGAGACAATTTTTTCTTTGAGTAAGAATACTCGGTCGAATCAACCGGGGGTCTGAAGAATGGGCCTTCCCTTAACTCGCCCCAATGTTCGGTCCCGCCCCCGAGCACCGTCCCCCGGCGAATGGAAATTCTCGTTCTTATGCGATATGCTGATCCTTACAATCACTCGCACGTCACCACCTCCTCTGGTGAATCAACTGAGCGCACAGGAATGGAGACCATGACGACTCAACCGTTTGTTCATTTGCATTGCCATTCGCATTACAGCTTGCTCGATGGGGCCAGCAAAATTCCCGATCTTGTCGCCCGCGTCAAATCGTGTGGCATGAACGCCGTCGCGATTACCGATCACGGCAATCTCGCCGGGGCAATGGAATTTTACAATACGTGTCGCGAGCAGGAAATCAAACCGATTATCGGGTTCGAAGCGTACGTCGCCCCGATGAGCCGGACCGACCGCTCGGCGTCGCGCATGAGAGAAGCGAGTTATCACCTCACGTTGCTGGCGATGAATCAGAAGGGATTTCAGAATCTCATCAAGCTCAGTTCGGTCGCATTTCTCGAAGGTTTTTATTACAAGCCCCGCATCGATAAAGAACTGCTCGAAGCCCACAGCGAAGGATTGATCTGCCTGTCGGGGTGTGCGGCGAGCGAACTGTCGAACTTTATTCTCGGCGAACGGATGGACGAAGCCGAGAAACTGACCGCCTGGTATCACCGCGTGTTCGGCGACCGGCTGTATATGGAGATTCAGAACTGCGGGCTCGACATTCAAAAGCAGTGCGCCGACGGCACGATCGATCTGGCGCGCAAGATGGGTCTGCCGTTAGTCGCGACAAACGATTCGCATTACGTGAATCAGGAAGACGCCATGGCGCAAGACGTGTTGCTCTGCGTCAATACCCATACGCTTCGCTCGGACGAGAAGCGCATGAAAATGACGGGAGACCAGTTCTTCATCCGCTCGCCCGAACAGATGTACGCGGCTTTTCCCGGGCACGAAGAAGCGGTCAAAATCACACAGGAGATCGCCGACCGGGTCAATATTCAACTCGAAGAGAAGAAGCATTACCCGGTCTTCCATCCGCCGGAAAACAAAAGCGACGTCGAATATCTCCGCGAGTTGTGCGACGAACGGCTCGTCGAGCGATATGGCGACGACATCACTCCGGAAATCCGCAATCGTCTCGATTACGAATTGAGCGTGATCGAGAAAATGGGATATTCGAGCTACTTTCTGATCGTGTGGGATTTCGTTCGCTTCGCCGAAGAAAACGGCATCCCGTGTCAAGCGCGTGGATCGGCATGTGGAGCCATCGTCGCCTATCTGCTGCGGCTGAGTAACGTTTGCCCGCTGAAATACGACCTGCTGTTCGAGCGGTTTCTCGATCCCAGCCGCACCGAACCCCCCGATATCGATATCGACTTCTGCCGCGACCGCAGGCAACTGGTGATCGATTACACCAAACAGAAATACGGCGAATCGAACGTCGCGCAGATCGGCACGTACGGCACGCTGAAGGCGAAAGCGGCGATTCGCGACGTGGGCCGCGCACTCGGCGTGCCGCTCAATCGGGTCGACGAAATCGCAAAAATGGTGCCGGATGAACTCAACATCAAGCTGAAGAAATGTCTTGAGAAAAGTCCGGAACTCAAAGAGCAATACGACCGCGATCCGCAGATTCACGAACTCATCGATATCGCCATTCGTCTCGAAGGTCTCGCCCGCAGTGCGGGAACGCACGCGGCGGGCGTCGTGGTCGCCGACCGCGATTTATCGGAAATCGTCCCGTTGCAGACGATTTCCGGCAAAGATGACGTCGTTACGCAATGGGACGGCCCGACGGTCGAAATGGTCGGGCTGCTCAAGATGGACTTCCTCGGTCTGCGGAATCTCACGATTCTCGACAAGGCCGTACAAAACGTGAAAAAGCACCGCGGCATCGATCTCGATCCCGTCAAGCTGCCCATCGACGACCACGAAACATTCGCACTTCTGCAGCGCGGCGAGACAAAGGGTATTTTTCAGCTCGAAAGCGGAGGGATGCGCGACCTCTTGACGAAGATGAAACCCGATGCCTTTGCCGACATCATCGCGACCTCGGCCCTCTATCGTCCCGGTCCTCTCGAAGGGGGGATGGTGATGACGTACGTCGAATGCAAGCACGGCCGCGAGCCGGTGCGCAAGGTGCACCCCATCGTCGACGAGGTGCTCGCCGAGACGTACGGCGTAATGGTTTATCAAGAACAGGTGATGCGGATTCTCAATCGACTCGGCGGTATCGAGCTCTCTTCCGCGTACCGCTGCATTAAGGCCATCAGCAAGAAGAAGCTGAAAATCATCGCGAAATTCCGCGAGGAATTTATCACCGGTTCGAAGACGCACGGCATCGAAGAACGCACGGCGGTCGAGCTGTTCGAACTGATCGAAAAATTCGCCAGCTACGGATTTAACAAATCGCACTCGACGGCGTACGGAGCGGTCGCGTATCAGACGGCTTATCTGAAGGCCCACTATCCTCTCGAATTTATGGCGGCATTACTGTCGTGCGGCATGGAGAGCAGCGACCGCATCACCGAACATATCGACGACTGTCGGCGGATGAACATCGCCGTCGCCCCACCGAGCATCAACTCGTCGGACGTCGAGTTTAGTGTGGTCGACGAACATCTCTCGTTCGGCATGGGAGCGATCAAAGGTCTCGGCGAAAATGTCGTCGCTGCAGTGGTCGCCGAACGGAACGCGAACGGCCCGTTCCGCAGCATTTTTGATCTGAGCGAGCGCGTCGACACGAAGGTGCTCAATAAAGGGGCGTTGGAGCTACTCGTGAAATCGGGGGCGCTCGATTGTCTGGGACCGAACCGCGCCCAGCATATGGAAGTCGTCGAACGGGCGATTCAATCGGCGCAGTCGTTGCATCGCGACCGTCAGCGCGGACAGATGAATCTGTTCGGCGGCGGCGAGGATGCCAAAGAGCAAGAAGCCGCACCCGTGGTCTTGCCTGACGTGCTCGATTGGCCTCACGCCCAAAAGCTCGCGCTCGAAAAAGAAGTCTTCGGTTTTTACCTGACGTCGCATCCACTGACCGAACAAGCGGACGAAATCGCCAAATTTGCCACGCACACAACCAAAGAACTGATGACGCTCGATCAGAACGCCGAGGTGGTTATCGGTGGGATGATTTCGTCGATGAAAAAATCGAGTACCAAAAAACCAAGCCGTAACGGGCACACCCGGTATCTCAATTTCGACCTCGAAGATACCGACGGCGTTGTTCGCTGTATCGCCTGGCCCGAAGAGTATTCGCGCTTCGGCGAGAAGATCAAAACCGATGCGATTTATCTGTTCAAGGCCCGCGTTGATCGCCGCGGCCGCGAGCCGAATCTTATCGTCAACGACCTGATGACCCTGGACGAGGCCCGCAAGCAGTTTACCAAACAGCTGGCCATCAATTTTCAAAAGGGACTGCACAGCGAGCAGGATATTCAGCGTGTGTTTCGCATTTTGCAGGGTTTCCCGGGACGATCGGAAGTCGTACTCATCGTCGATACGAACGATCCGGCCAGTCCCGGTCAGTTGCAACGGCATGTCATGACGGCCCGTAGCGACATGAAAGTCTCTTGCGGTCAAGAACTGTGCGGCGAGTTGGAAGCCGTGCTCGGGAAAAGATGTATTCATTTGCACATCGAGCAGCAGAAACGCCCGCCACCATCGCGAGCCGCCGTGGGGTGAGGGTAACTGAAATGCCAAAAGTCCTTGATCTCGATCTCGATTTTTTCTTAAACCGTCGTCTTGAGCGAAGAGCAGATGATCCAAATCAGCGTCCAGACGACGAGGGCCTCATACCATGGAATGCCGAAGATGTGGTCGAGTTTCTGGAAGAAGATCTTGGACTGACGAGCCGTTTTCCTGGAAAGGTTGTCGTCCATCACCATCAAGTCTTCTACGAATGGCGCCGACTCGTTGAATCTAGCGAACTTGAAACGCCTTTCTTAGTATGCCACGTAGATGCACACGCCGACTTGGGTATGGGGGATAGATCGTACCTCTATCTACACAGTGATTTTCTCAAATTACCACTGGAAAGCCGAATGTATCCGAATGAGGGGGACTGCGGATTAGCCTTTTCGAATTATCTATCATTCGCGATAGGCTGCAGGTGGATCTCTGAACTGGATCTCGTTGTCCCCTCCTTTTGGCACGACGACATTCCACGTGGGTTATTGCAACAAGTAGATTTGCCACCAGGAGGTTTTTTTGGTATTGGTGCGGAATTGAATATCGAACTTATGCATGTCCCCAGTGCCGAAATTCGTAAGCCGCAGAGTCCGAAATGTTTTTTCGAGAAGCGGCGAAGAATCGGTGAACCAATTATACCGTTGCAAATTCTAGATCGACGTGCAGTCGGCGACATCCACAAGGATGTCAGTTGGGACTTTGTTTTTCTTTCTCACTCGCCGGGTTACACCCCGTCAAATGCGGATTCACTTATTCCCATTTTCGAACGATATATCAAGTCCTCTAGTTGAAACCCTGTCATCTCTTTTGTGGAGCAGGTTGATCTGTCATATTACTTATTGCACGATCTACGAGAATGTGTGCAATCTTCCGCCCCGAAGGGGCACAACAAAATAGCCCCGGGCAACGCCCGGGGTGGCGATGCAGGTTAAATGACAAAGCCCTGAAGGGGCGAAACAATCGTTTGTCACATGCGTCGCATCCGACAAAGGCTTCCGTTTTATGAACCCCGTTCTTAGCGACGAAACGACCCAAACCGACTGGCATGCCCTCGCCGACCGTGTGCTGCAAGGTGACGAACTGACCCGCGACGACGCACTGGCAATCATTCATTCCCCCGACGCCGAACTACTCGATCTGCTCGCCGCCGCGTACAAAGTCCGCCGGCAGCATTTCGGTAACAAAGTTCACCTCTATTATCTGAAAAACGCGAAAAGCGGTCTTTGCCCCGAAGATTGCGGGTATTGCTCGCAATCCAAAATCTCCGACGCACCGATCGAAAAGTACGCGCTGCTCAACTCCGAAAAACTGCTCGCCGGGGCGCGACAGGCGGCCGCCAATCAGGCCCGCACGTACTGCATTGTCGCCAGCGGCCGAGGACCGAGCGACCGTGAAGTCGAGCATATCGCCAAGACCGTTGAAACGATCAAAGACGAACTCGGTTTGCACATCTGTTGTTGCCTGGGATTGCTCAGCACCGAACAAGCCTTGCGGCTGAAAGAAGCCGGCGTCGATCGCATCAATCACAATCTCAACACCAGCCGACGGTTTTACGACCAGATTTGCTCGACGCATTCGTATCAAGATCGCCTCGATACGCTGAAAACCGTCCGCGACGCTGGCATGGAACTTTGTTGCGGTGTTATTGCGGGGATGGGTGAACAACCCGCCGATCTGGTCGATCTGGCGTTCGAACTTCGCGAATTGAAGGTCGAATCGATTCCCGTCAATTTCCTGAATGCGATCGACGGCACGCCTCTGGAAGGACGAACCGACCTCAACCCGCGCGATTGCCTGCGGGCGCTGGCGTTGTTCCGCATGACGAACCCTAAAACCGAAATCCGCATCGCCGGCGGCCGCGAAGTCAACTTGCGTTCGATGCAGTCTCTGGGACTCTACCCGGCGAATTCGCTGTTCGTCAGCGATTATCTCACCACCAAAGGCCAGGCGGCGGAAGACGATTTCCGCATGATCGAAGACCTCGGCTTCGAGGTCGTGATCAGCGGGCCGAGTCCGCTGTACTCGGAAATGTCGAATGACGAAATCCGAATGTCGAATCAATGACGAAGCTCCAAATCCGAATGTCGAATCCGATTTTTTCAGCGTTTCACCAGGTTTGCACGGACTTCAATATTGGGATATTCGGATTTGATTCGTCATTCCGACTTCGACATTCGTCATTCGGTTCAAGATTGCCTGTTCGGACCAAATGCATCATAATGCCGGCGCTTATGGAGCAGTTTGAGAAGTCTTGAGTGAAAAGGAGTGTTACCCATGCCGATTTTCGATGACAATTCCTTATCCATCGGACGCACACCGCTGGTGCGTGTGAATCATCTCACGAAGGGTCTTAAAGCGACGGTTCTTGCGAAAATTGAAGGACGCAACCCCGCTTACAGCGTCAAATGCCGCATCGGCGCCGCGATGATCTGGGACGCCGAGAAAAGCGGCAAACTCAAACCCGGCATGCAAGTCGTCGAGCCGACCAGCGGCAACACCGGCATCGCCCTCGCCTACGTCTGTGCGGCACGCGGCTACCCGCTCACACTCACTATGCCCGATACGATGTCGATGGAACGCCGCATGATGCTCAAGGCGTTCGGTGCCAAATTGATTCTCACTCCCGGAGCCGACGGCATGAAAGGGGCGATCGCCAAAGCCGAGGAACTCGCCGCCGATCCGAATTATTACATTCCTCAGCAGTTCAATAATCCGGCGAATCCCGCGATCCATTTCCGCACCACCGGTCCTGAAATCTGGGAAGATACCGGCGGCAAGGTCGACATTTTTGTCTCAGGTGTCGGCACCGGCGGCACGATTACCGGCGTCTCGCGATACATCAAACACGAGAAAAAACACCCGCTCAAATCGGTCGCCGTCGAACCGACCGCCAGCCCGGTCCTTTCTGGTGGATCGCCCGGCAAGCACAAGATTCAAGGGATCGGTGCCGGTTTCATTCCCGAGATTCTCGATATGAGCATCGTCGATGAAGTCGTGCAGGTCACAGACGAAGAAGCGTTCGAGATGGCTCCGCGCATTACTCAAGAAGAAGGAATCATCTCGGGAATCAGTTGCGGAGCGGCTATGGTCGCAGCACTGAAAATTGCCGCTCGAGCCGAGAGCGAAGGAAAAACGATCGTCGTCATCCTCCCCGACTCGGGTGAACGGTATCTCTCGACTCCGTTGTACGATTACGCCAAGGAATAGGCGGTTTTTGGTCCTCCTCGTTCCCAAGCTCCGCTTGGGAACGCAAGTCTTCGAAGCTCTGCTTCGTGGGGTGTCGTGTCCACCCGTGTTCTTCTCCGATGATAAAAAGCACACTGGCGGATAGCCGCCAGTGCCACCCGATGCCAAGTTTGACGTTTTCACCAGCCGCACAAGGTCCATTCCCATGCATTTTGAAACGCTCTGCGTTCACACCGGGGTCGCGAAAGACTCTGCCTACAACAGTTGCATTACGCCGATTTATCCGTCGTCGACCTTTTCGTGGGACGATCTGAAAACCACCAAAGGCTTCGATTACACACGCAGCGGAAACCCCACCCGCAAAGCCCTCGAAGAAAACATCGTCAGGCTCGAAGGAGGCATCGATTGCCGGGCGACGTGCACCGGGATGTCGGCAATCACCACCGTGATGCATTTCTTCAAACCGGGCGACCACATCATTGCGCCGATCGACATTTACGGCGGGACGTATCGCCTGTTTCAAAGCGTCTTCAAACCGTTCGGTATCGAATTCGATTTCGTGCCGATGGGAAATCTCGACGCCGTTCGCAAGGCCATTCGCCCGAGCACCAAATGCATCTGGATCGAAACGCCGAGCAACCCGCTACTGAATATCGTCGATATGGCGGCTCTTGCAGAAATCGCTCACAAGGCCGGGGCGATTACGATTTCCGATAACACCTTTCTCTCGCCGTACCTGCAGCGGCCTTTCGAGCACGGCGTCGACGTTGTGTTGCATTCGACAACAAAGTATCTCAACGGCCATTCCGATGTCGTCGGCGGGGCCGTCGTCACGAAGGATAAAGAACACGCCGAGAAAGTCAGCTTCATCGTCAACGCCCTCGGACTCGGTTGTTCGCCATTCGACGCCTGGTTAGTGCTTCGCGGCATAAAAACCCTCGGTCCGCGGATGGAAGCCCATCAACGGTCGGCTCAAGCGGTCGCCGAAGCGCTCGATAAGCATCCGAAGGTCGAGAAGGTTTATTATCCGGGACTTCCCAATCATCCGCATCATGCACTGGCGAAAAAACAGCAGCACGGCTTCGGCGGGATGCTCAGTTTCGATCTTAAGGGAGGCCGTCCTGCCGTTGAGAAGTTCCTCGCAAAGCTCGAGATTTTCCTTCTGGCGGAATCGTTGGGGGGCGTCGAATCGCTGATCGAATACCCCGAGACGATGAGCCACGCCTCGATGTCTCCCGAAGCACGCGTCGAAGCGGGGATCACCGAGAAAATGCTCCGGGTCTCATGCGGCATCGAACACCCGACAGACCTGGTCGCGGACCTGAATCAGGCGTTGGAAGGGGTGTGAGCAGAAATGTCTAATGTCGAAATCCGAATGACGAATCAATTCCCAATGTCGAATGTCCAAATGAACCCAATTGTGAGTTGAACTGTGATCGGATGATTTCGGGCATTCGGACTTCGTCATTGTTTCGACATTCGGATTTCGACATTCGTCATTCATCCATAAGCCGCGTGTTTGCCTGGAATTGCGTCCAAATCTCTGGCGGGTTTGACGCCGACGGCATGACCCGATAGCATATGCACTCTTCACGTTCTGTGTGGAGTTACAGAACGGCGGTCGGGGTCTGCATCGTGTTGATGCGGCTGACCGAGTCTCCTACAATCGAGGAGACATCAACTCCAATACTTTTTTCCGCACGATGCGGTCTGACGATCTGCTCCTGAGCGTTTTTTAACGACGTTTTGATCGGGAGATGGCTCCGCTTTACGCAGAGGCCGATTCGCAGGCTGTTAGATTCGGCGGGAAGGCAGGAGATTTCGACATGGCTGAGATTTCAGTTCAAGACATTCTAGAAGCCGGAGTTCATTACGGCCACAAGACGAGCCGTTGGAACCCGAAAATGCGTCCGTACATTTACGGCCGCCGCAATCAGATTCACATTATCGATGTCAAAGAAACGGTTCGTGGCCTGATGCGTGCCCGCCGTTATCTGCAATCTGTCGCCTCGCACGGTTCGCTGGTGCTGTTCGTCGGCACAAAGCGACAGGCCGCTTCGCCGATCATGGAAGCCGCCACGATGTGCAAAATGCCGTACGTGACGGAACGTTGGCTCGGCGGTACGCTCACCAACTTCCGCACAATTCGCAGCCGCCTCAAGCGGTTGGAAGAGCTTGAAGCACTCGAGACCACCGGCGAAATCGACACGTACTCGAAGAAAATGCAATCGACACTTATCCGCGAAAAGCGGAAGGTCTTCCGCAACTTGAACGGCATCCGTACGCTCAACCGGTTGCCCGAGGTGATCGTGACGGTCGACCCGACCAAGGAACACAACTGCGTTCACGAAGCGAAACTCTTGGGGATCAAGGTTATAGCACTCATCGATACCGATTCGAACCCTGACATGGTCGACTTGCCGATTCCCGGCAACGACGACAGCATTCGCTCGATCCGTCTGGTGATGACGCTTTTGGCTGATGCCATCAATCAGGGAAAATCGACATTGCCCAAGGAAGAAGTGCCGCAAAGTGATGACGAACAGTACAAACCGGTTCCGTCGCGCTAAACGATTCTTAACAATGACTCGATGTCGAATTTCTGAGACGTTGTATCAAAAGCGGTCGCAAGGTATTCACAGAATCTGAATGATGTCTGTTGCATGGCAGCCGGTTTCCTAACGAAATGGATTTCGCCTGAACCGAGAACCGTCAGATGATGTCCGATGGCAGACCGGTTTAATAACCGTTGCGGATGAATTCGATCATCTTCGCCGATTATTCAGAAAGCGAACATTCACTTTTCAGACACCAAACATAAAGATGAATTTTGATGATCGGCGAATGACATTCGTTGAGGATGGCGAAGGCCGTTCTTTCCCCCATTCGATCGTCATGCATTCGTCGTATAAACAGAGGAGAAAACTGACATGGCAGAAGTCACGGCGGCAGCCGTCAAAGCGTTACGCGATCTGACCGACCTCCCCATGATGGCCTGTAAGAGCGCTCTCATTAAAGCCAACGGTGACCAGGAAAAGGCAATCGAGTATCTTCGTGAAGACGCGGGAAAAGTGATGCTCAAACGGGCGGATAATCCCACCTCGGAAGGACGTATCGTCATCTTATCAAAAGACGACGGCAGCGAGACCGTGATGGTCGAGATGCAGTGTGAGTCTCCGCCTGTCGCGGGGGCGCCCGATTTCGTCAACTTCGCCAACGAGTGTGCCAAACAACTGCTGAATGGTCCCGGTGCATCGTCTCCCGCCGAGCTGTTGTCGCAACCGGCTCCCGATCATGCCGGCAAGAAACTTTCCGACGTGCTCGAAGATATGATCAACCGCATTCGCGAGAAGATGGTGCTGTCGCGCATATTGCGGGTCAACGGCCCTACGGGAGGTTACGTGCATCACGACGGTAAACAAGGAGTGCTCTTCCGCGCCGAAGGCAAGGTCGAGAACCCCGGTGTGCTTCGCGATGTAGCGATGCATATCGCCGGGCTCAAACCGACGGTCGTTCATCCCGAGGAACTCGATCAGACGCTCGTGAATGCCGAGCGTGAAAAGCTGACCGCCGAAGCCAAAGCGTCGGGCAAGCCGGATAATATCGTCTCCAAGATCGTCGACGGCCGCATGAAAACGTTTTTCGTCGACCAGGGTGTGTTGACGGCCCAGGCATTTGCCAAAGAAGAATCGAAGACCGTCAACCAGGTTCTAGCCGAGAACGGCCTCAAGGCTGTTGGCTTCACCCGTTGGATGTTGGGAGTGTAACGCATGTCGCAGTCCACGGAATCGGTCGTCCCCCTCCCGTATCGCCGAGTAGTCCTCAAGTTAAGCGGCAACAGCTTCAGCCGCACCGGCGAGGGGGGGATCAGCATGAGCGAGATCATGACGATCTGCAATCAGATCAAGAGGATCGTGCAGCTCAACATTCAACTCGCCGTGGTGTGCGGCGGAGGAAACATTCTCCGTGGAAAGCAGTTTTCCTCCGCCAGCGTGGCGAGTAACCCGTCGACCGCCCACTATATGGGAATGCTGGCCACCGTGATTAACGGTTTGGCATTGCAAGACGCTCTCGAAAGCGTTGGCGTTCCGACCCGGCTCCAAAGTGCCATTCGCATGGAAGGAGTTGCCGAACCGTTCATTCGTCGTCGTTGCCTCCGACATCTCGAAAAAGGTCGCGTGGTAATACTCGCCGCGGGGACAGGAAGTCCGTTCGTCACCACCGATACCGCTGCCGCCTTGCGATCGCGAGAAATCGACGCTGACGTACTCCTGAAAGCAACCCGCGTCGACGGAGTTTATACCGACGACCCCGAGAAAAACCCTCATGCCGTACGGTATTCGGAAATTTCCTATCAGGACGTGTTACGACAAAACCTGCAAGTGATGGATGCACAAGCCTTGCATCACTGCATGGAACACAACATCCCGATTGTGGTCTTCAACTACCAGAAAGAGGGAAACATCGAACGGGTTCTCAACGGCGAAAAAATCGGCACACGTATTCTCCCTGTGGCACAGATGCCGAAATCGACCTGAGTCAAATGGCAAACGACCGAAATAACCTCGGCAATCCTTTCAAGCCGGTTCGCGTTTCCCGTTCGGGAACTCGTGAAACGCGGGTTTGAAGTCCTCGGGGGGGACGGCGAAAATTTCCATTCTCACAATCTCTTCGGCCTCTCCCACGGTTCCGCTGATTGCCAGATGCGACTCGTCCGTAAAGTGACAATCGAGTTCGCGATCGGGACGCGCCTGCCACGAGAATGAAGAAACCTGCCGAAAAAGCGTCGTCAAACCGAGTAAATCAAATTCGAAATTTGTCGGGCGCGATGCGCCGTCAACCTTTCCGCCGACGAATTCAGTCCGTCCCAGAAACAGTCCAACCTCCCAACCCTGTTCGGTGAGACGGCAATCGTAGCCAACGCGACCTTCTCCTACGAGCGGTTCGAAGAATTCGGCGGCGCGGTCGATTAACGTCGTCAGCCATTCGGGACGTACCGATTTCAGCGACCGACGTGCGGTGTACAGTTCGACTTGTTTCAATAAATGTTGCAAAGGCAAATGTGAGTGGCTCAATGGAGGGGTCTCTGCTACTTACGGCGTTACCGGATAGAACGTCATCATGAATTGGCGATCCGAAGGGAATAGTACGATCGGCAAGCGGTTTCGGCACCGTCTCCCTATGGCCGAGAACCATTCGATCTCTGATTTGAGGTATCGGGGATGTCGTTGCGATCTCCGCAATCGAAATTGCGCACTTCGAGTGATATGCTTCGAGACGATTCACCTGCCACAAACATACCGAGTATGCCGGTCTCATTCTTACTCGGCGAGTCCGATGGAATCGAACGGATCGTTTCGATGGGCGGAAGCGCGATCGTGACGGTTTTGTCAGTTGCAACCTTCATGCGCCGGTGTAACTCTCATGACAGCCCATTAATCGTTAAAACGGTTCCTGCAAGCTGTTTCATAAACCTTCGGTCAGTCGAACTGGCAATGGACGTTAATACGACGCCGGCATCGCCAACCCGTATATGAAACCAGTTCTACGCTTGTTCGCCGGTCGGTATACCGATATCGTTATCGCAGTCCCTTGCCTCCCGCAGCCGCTGATAGAAGGCTCAGGCCGTGAAAGTCAAAATCGTCGGAGTTTCCAACACCGGCACGCCGACTCTTCAATCGCTGATCTCGTACGTCATCGACGGTGCGCTCGCCATTGACGCCGGTTGTCTCGGTTGTGTGGCACCACTTTCGGCTCAACGCGCGATTCGCCATGTGCTGCTCACGCATGCGCATCAGGATCACATCGCCACTCTGCCGATTTTTCTGGAAAATGTACATCGGCGCGGCGAGAAACCGGTGACCGTATACGGCAGTCGGCATACGCTGTCGTTGCTCAGAAACTCGGTGTTTAACGGTCGCATCTGGCCCAATCTCGAAAAACTGTCGATCGACGGCGAACCGTTTGTTCGCTTCGAAACAATAAGGCCGCTCGAATCGTTCTCGATCAACGGTTACCGAATCACGGCAGTGAAGTTGAATCACACGATCCCGACGCTTGGTTATATTGTGGAAGAAACACGGGGAAGAAGGCAAACATCGGCCGTCGCGATTGTGTCTGATACCGGTCCGACAAAGGAAATCTGGAGACAACTCAAATCCATCCGGAATCTCAAAGCCGTATTTCTGGAGTGCAGTTTTCCCGACGACACGATCGAACTCGCGAAATTGACGCGGCATCTGACCCCAACGCTGTTTCGTCGTCAGATTGAGAACCTGTCGCCGTCCGTCCGAGTTTTGGCCGTTCATCTCAAACCGGCATTTCGCGAGCAGATTACCGAGGAGTTTTCTGCCATGAAATTTCCGAACGCAGAGATCGGCAAACTGGAGACGACTTACAACTTCTGAATCGGACCCGGGATTGTTGACGGCCTCGTCAAGCGTTTTTGGTTGTTGCCGATGGAGTCGTGCGATAAGCCCAGACGAACAATACACACCACATGAGATCGATCATTCCGAAAGCAAAGACAATCGCAGGAATGCGCTGTTGTAGAAAAAGGCCGACGGCAGCGCCTCCGAAGCTGATTTTTTCGAGAATCGCAGGGATCATCATCGGGCGAAAACGGACCGGATCGCGAGCAATAACGAAAAACGCGATCTGCCAAGCCAAGGCCACTCCGATGAAACCGTAATAATTGTAGACGTGCGTGATCGGTGGTGGATAATCGATACCGACGCGGGTTTCCATGAAATACTGTGGCAATAGCACGGCAATGCCAACGATCGCGGCCGTCCTGAAAATGATACATGCTTTAGACATGCTTCTACACAGTTACTGTTACGAATCGACGCGACATCTAAATCAGACATTCTTGCCGTGCGTTTCCTCAGGATGAAGATTTTTCTCCGGTCGTTTCATCCCATATTGAACCGCATCTGAGTCGACTAGATTTCGTTCTAGAGCCTGTTATGCACTTTGGATGGCGATTTTCGAGAGTAGGAGTCCGAGGAAGGCAAGCCAGTGCCAGTTTTTAAGTGTGTCGGAGAGTCGTTCGTAATCGCGGGTGAGTCGTCGAAAGCGTCCCAGCCATCCGAAGGTTCGTTCCACCACCCAGCGGCGGGGTAACAACACAAAACCACGTTTGGCTTCATGATGTTTCACGATCTCCAATTCGATCGACGAACCGCGTGCCTGTTCGGCTGCCGCTTCGCCGGTATAACCTTGATCAACGTAAGCGACTTCCACGGTTTCACCGGTGACGTGTTGCACCTGTTTCGCCAATTCCGCGACCTGGGCTCGTTCCTGTTCGTTGGCGGCGGTAATGGTCAATGCCAGCAGATTTCCCAGCGTATCGACAGCGGCATGCACTTTCGAGCCTTTCTTTTTCTTCGCACCATCATAACCGGCACGGCTGCCGCTTTCCGGAGTCGACTGCAACGTCCGGGCATCGAAAATCGTGGCCGAGGGTTGCTCGGCCCGGTCGGCCAGTACCCGCACGATGATGCGCAAATCGTGCGCGATGGTTTCAAGCACGCCGGCGTGAAACCATCGCCGTGCCTGTTGATACACGGCCGTCCAAGGCGGAAAGTCGTGTGGCAGAAATCGCCACTGACATCCCGTCTTCACCACGTACCGCAGCGCATTGAACAACTCCCGCAACGAATGCTCCCGCTGCGGCGCGTCTTCACGCATCAGGGTCAAATAAGGCAACACAAATTCCCATTCTCCATCCGTCACGTCGCTGGGATACGACTTCCGTGTCGTGCTCATCACCGAACATCAACAGATTTCTTGAGATAAGTCAATAACAGGCTCTAGCTGCTATGAAGATACAAGGGGGCGCTCAAGACGCTGGTGTCGAGTACAAATTTCATGAGACGCGATTGAAGTCGTCCTACTTGGTGATGATCCCCTAATACTTGGCTTTGGCGGCCATGCGTTCGCGGAGCGAACGAAACTGTCGCAGAAAGACGTGCTGCTTGATGGTCTGGCAAATCACCTCATCGGGGGAAATGACTTCATTTTTCGATAGTTCGTGCACACCCTGCTTGTTGTCAGCAGGTAACGTCACGGTAAATGATTGCACCATGTTTGTCTCCGCTGTCGAAACGACGATGCGTTTCGAATAATTCCTATCTCCATTAGACCTACGCACTATACGTTTGTCAATTCATGCTTTATTTACTAAACCCTAGCAAATACAAATCAAACCGTGGCGTCTTCTTCGGTTCATCCGTGCTCAATTCAATCACCACCCGCACTGTCGAACTAATATTATCCAGTTTATGATCGGGCATCGCGTTTGCCACAATCACACTCCCCGCCTCATCAATCAAACTGACTTTGCACCGCGTCCCTTCGGGCGTTTCGACTTGATAAGTCAACGATGTGAATTCGCACCCCGGCGGAACATACAATGGTTCTGAAATAAAACGACCGTTATTCGCATACAACGGTTCGCCGTCATCGGTCTTGCCGGTTTTCTTCAGAATCAGGTTATCGGTGCCGTTCTGCACGTTCTCTTTCTCGCCGCGATGCAGGAAATAGGTCTCTTCGTACGCCCAAGGGAGGACGTTGAGCCGTTGATACGTCCGCCGGCGTTGGAAGTATTCGCTGTTGGGGCCGAGACCTTTCAGTTCGATGACGTCCATCCCGCCGCTGCCGGAGAGTATGACGGAAAGCGGCTCCCCTTTTGCCAACTGGCAGACGAATGCCTCGCCAAAATATCTGGCCGCGCCCAAATCGAACTGGTCGAGGATCTCTCCCTTCGCATTCAGAGCGAAAAGTAGGGCGTGCGTCTTGCTTTGCTGTTGCTCTTCGGTTTCGAAGTAGGTGCCGCTCGTCATCGCGAGGATTTCCAGTTCTTGGTCGCCGTTGAGATCGCACAGGATCGGCGTCATGTACATGTGGGTCCCCTCGTCGAGTTCAGGGCGGAGATCGTTTTTCCAGAGTGTTTCTCCCTGCGCGTTCAGGCAATAGACCTCGCCGCCGAACGTCATGCCGACGATTTCGATAGTGCCGTCGCCATCGAGATCGGCGGCGTTGGGAGAATCTTCCTCGGCGATGCCGGGGACGCTCCATAACTTTCCACCATTCACCGAATACGCGGCGAGCCCTTCGTGATTGTCGTCTCCTTTATAATTGTCGACCGACTTGAGAATCTCGACAGTGCCGTCGCCGTCGAGATCGACGAGCACGGCATCGGCACTCGACGCATTATCGTTGGTGTCGTGTTGCCAGCGGATTTCAAGCGTCTCGGGATCGTATCGATACAAGCTTCCTTTGAAACCAAAATCGTCCCCCGAGCCGGCAAAGAAATCCCATTTGCCATCATGGTCAACATCGAGTGCCGTCGTGTGACAACCGCACTGTGACCAGTTGACATGACGAGCCATTTCCTGAAACGAACCGAGATCGAGCCGAATCAGTGAATCGGCCCGCGTGCCGAAGATCGCATCGAGCCGGCCGTTGCCGTCGGCGTCGAGAATGACGGCGGAGTTGCCGATCTTCCAGTCGGTGGTTTCCCAGAAGCGAACGAGATCTCCCTTGTGATCGACAATGTTCAATCGTCCGGGGCTCGATGTGGTGTAGAGGATTTCAAAGTCGCCGTCCTGATCGACGTCGAACGCACAGAGCGATTGTTGCTGACCCGGAAACGGTTTGCTCCAGACGATGTCTCCGGTGACGGCATCGAGCCGGGTGAGATGGTTTGTACCGCGCGACGCGAAGAAGAGATCGCGCCGGCCGTCGTTGTCGACGTCGACACAACACGAGGCGTAACAGAAACTCGGATCGGCGAGACGGTACGAGAAATTGAACAGACCGTGAGGTGAGGTTCGATGCGCATCATCGAATTCGCGGGTGACAGCCGGCTCGGCGGCGTAAACCGGTTGACCCAATCCGATCGACACAACAGCAAGCGACATCAGCAGGGAGATTGTCATTCGACGGGCCATGGGGGTCTCTCCTTTACCCAGACAATTATCGTCACGGCCTATTATAAGGGCATGAAACGGAATTGTTTATGCCACTCGTGAGTAAATCAGTCACTCAAAATAGCGTACCGCGTTTTGAAAAATCGACATTCCCTCCCCCGCGCCGGTGAGGTTTCTTCGTGTCCATTGCGGGTGTTGCGTCGCAAATACATATCGTTCGGGATGCGGCATCAGACCGAGAACTCGACCCGTGGCGTCGCACAATCCGGCGATGTTGGCGACCGATCCATTCGGATTGTCGGGATACGCGAGCAACTCGTGCTCGTCAGTCGCGACATCGCCTCCTCCTCCGACCCCTGCAAGTGCGGTTTGTGGGGCATTTGCAAACCGCCGTGGTTGATACGTCAAAGCGATCTGATCGTTCTGATGCCACGTTTCGATCACGGCATTGTCCCGCACGGCGATCCGTCCTTCGGCGTGGGCGATCGGAAGTTCGATGTCATCGATCCCACGAAGAAAAACGCATTTTTCGCTTTCGACTCGAAGTTTCACCCAGACGGCGGTGTAGCGGCCGTTGCGGTTCCATGTCAGCGTCGCCTCACGTTCGGAGGTCGCTTCGGGAGGCCAACTGGCGGCACCGTTCGGAAGCAGTCCCGATTTGAGCAAGACCTGAAACCCGTTGCAAATTCCTAATACCAGTTTGTCGGCCTGAACGAATTCGCCAATCGCCTCAGCGAGATGGCTTCGCATTTGTCCCCCGAAGATGACGCCGGCACCGATGTCATCGCCGTAGCTGAACCCGCCGGGAATGCAGAGAATCTGAAATTCGCTTAGTCGTTCCGGTTGTTCGAGCAACCGAAAGACATGAATCGATTCCGCCTGGCTGCCACATTGTTCGAAGGCGAACGCTGTTTCGTGATCGCAGTTCGTCCCCGGCGCGCGGAGCACACACACTTTAGGACCGGCCATGCTGTAGTTCCTCTGGTTGTCGCTGTCAAATCAGGATTGGGGGAAGAGCGGAATTCGCAGAATTTCTGCGAGCATTTCGTTTCATAAGATTCGTTCATCGCAGATGCTAATGCAGTTGGTCGCCCCTTGCCAGTTCGTCAGCCTCAAATTTCGGCAGGCATCGTTGCATCGCCCTATTCGACGTTGTAGCATCGAGTCATATCAAAAGTTTCATATGAGCAGTTCCATAACCCTTTGGACGACGGGTTTTTAGGGCCATTTGAACGTTTATTCTGTCGCCAACCGGGTTATGAAACCAGTTCTAGGCATTAAAGCCTCTCGACATGAAGGATTTCGTATGAAAACTCTCTGCGCCGTTTTGGTGCTGTTCCTTATGACGCCAGTGTCGACGACGGTTGCCGTGGCCGATGACGTTGACGAAAACCTTGCGACGCTGCTTGCCGTTGGAGAGGGAGCGAAGGGTTCGGTCGCGGCGCGGTCGGCTCGAATGCAACTCGTCTCCGCAGGGACAAGCGTCCTGCCGAAGTTGATGTCCGCGATGGATGAGGCGAACCCTGTGTCGCTCAACTGGTGCCGTGTGGTATGGGACGAGGTCGTCGCTGCAGAATTGGCAAAACCGAAACCCGAATTGCCGGTCGACATGTTTTGCGATTACGTCCGCGATGCGAAACATCCCGGCCCCGCTCGGCGGATGGTGCTCGACGTGCTCGATGAACTCAAACCCGACGAACGTCCCTCGTTGATGCCGATGCTGCTCGATGATCCTGAATTCCGCGAAGATGCGATCAACATCGTTCTCGCCGAGGGAGACCAAGCCCGCGATGCGAACGACATCGAAGGGGCCAAAACCGCTTATCAGAAGGCGTTTGATTCTGCTCGCGAAAGCGGACAGATCACGGCGGCATCCGGACGATTGCAATCGGTCGGCGTCGAGGTGAGCATCCCGAAGCAGATGGGGTTCGTGACCCGGTTCCATATCGTTGGACCGTTTCACGCCGAAGGCATGACCGGCTTCGATCGGGTTTTTCCACCGGAAGAAACAGTCGACTTGACCGCCGTCTATCCCGATGAGGGTAACGAACTGAAATGGCAGCCATTCGAGACCGACGATCCGTTCGGACAATTCAATCTCAACGCGCTGATCGGTCCCGCCGGTTCAGTCGTCGGCTATGCTTACACTGTCGTCCGTGTTGACCAGAAAGAACCGATCGCCGCGCAAATTCGTTGCAGTGCCGACGACAACATCACCGTCTGGCTCAACGGCGAGTTGGTGCTCCGCAAGTTGATGTGGCTCAACGGCACCCGGCTCGACCGTTTCACATCGGCGGTCACACTCAATCCAGGTCTCAATCGACTTCTCGTGAAAGTCTGCCAGGGTCCGCAACACCAAGACCCGAATGTGCCGAACAACTGGTCGATGCAACTCCGCCTCTGCACCGAAGACGGAGCAGGGGTGCCGTTTACGGTGGTTGATTTAGAATGATGGGGTCCACAGAAGAGGATTTTTGTCCGCAGATTTTCGCAGAGGCGAGCAGATGAGAAGAGAAGGAATAGAGTGACAACAAGCAGTTTCATAACCCTCTGGACGGCGGATAATTCCGGACAATTTGGATGATTATTCCGTCGCCAACCGGGTTATGAAACCAGTTCAAGTCATTCTTTTGAATAATTTGTCATACGAAGTTCACCTGTTTTTTTCATTCATTTGCCTTTCCATCTGTGTCCATCTGCGAAAATCTGCGGACAAAACTCCAGGCCTTTTAATACTTGAATCCATTCGAGGATTTCTCATGCAGACGTTCGTGACTTGTACCGTGACATCGATTCTCCTTCTCTGCGGCACGTTACTTCACGCCGAAGACTGGCCGACGTGGCGGGGGCCTCAGCGGAATGGGATTTCGACCGAAACCGATCTGCCGACGACGTGGTCGGCGACCGAGAACATTAAATGGAAAGCGGAACTCCCCGGACTGGGCATCGCCAGCCCTGTCGTCTGGGGCGATCGTATTTATCTCACCGAATCCGACGGCAAACGGCTGAATACGCTGCACGTGATTTGTCTCGATCGCGAAACCGGAAACGAACTCTGGCGGCGTAAATTCTGGGGGACGGCTCCGACGCTCTATCACGGTTCGAAGAGCAGCATGGCAACTCCGGTCCCTGTCACCGACGGCGACTTCGTCTATGCCTTCTTCGGCACGGGGGATGTGTTTTGCGTGTCGAGCGACGGCGAGCTGATGTGGCAACGCTCGCTCGCCAACGAATACGGCAAATTCGAAAACCGCTTCGCCGCGTCGAGTTCGCCGATTTTGCATGAAGCGTTGTTACTTCTGCAATGCGACCATTACGGCGACTCGTATGTCCTGGCGCTCGACCGGTCGACGGGAGAAAACGTCTGGAAGGCCGATCGACCCGAGTGCTGGTTGAGCTGGGCCTCGCCGCAGTTGTTACCCGAGAGTCAAGGGCATCCCGCCGAACTGCTCGTTTCGGGGTCGCACAAGATGGACTCGTACGACCCGCTCACCGGCGAACGAAAATGGACGATCACCGGCCTCGAACGCGAATGCATTCCCACGCCGCTGTTCGGCCACGGGATGGCGTACGTCGTCAGCGGTCCGAAGGGGTTTACGTTTGCGATTCGGCGCGGCGGTGAGGGAGATATCTCCGATTCGCACGTCGAATGGAAAACAAATCGGGGTGCACCGTTCGTCCCGTCGACGATTCTCGTCGGTGACTACTACTATCTCGTCGACGACGCCGGCATCTTGACCTGTCTTGACGCCCACACAGGTGATGCGAAGTTTCAGAAACGATTAAACGGCGCATTCACGGCGTCCCCCGTCGCCGGCGATGGCAAGATCTACTTCACCGACGAATCGGGGACGACGACGGTCATCAAAGCCGACATCCCCGAGTACGAAGAACTCGCCAAAAACGAACTCGGCGAACCAGGGTATGCGTCGCTGGCGATCTCGCAGGGGAATATTTTGTTTCGCACACCGTCGGGGGTGTTTTGTGTGGGGGAGTGAGATGTGACGATGAGTCGATCTACCATACTGTGTCTGGCAGTTGCTGTTTGCTGTATATCGATTTCGAGTTGCACTAAGCGGTATCAGTTGCATCTCGAAGGACAGATCGTGCGAGGCCAGTCACAAGCACCAGTTTGGGATGCGAAGATCACTATTTTCGCCGGCGACAAGAACTACGAAAGCACCGAATCCAATCGCCATGGGCGATGGAAACTGCATCACACGCTCGACGAAGCCGATTTCGAGACGACGCAGAATAACAAGAAACGCTTACGACAAGATGTAGACAATCCTCTCAGCATTCGTGTGGAACTCAACGGGGCAAAAGTGGAAATGTTATGTCCCCATGTTGCTGTTCCTGAATCAGAGTCGGATATTAACACTTTTGTACTCGTCGTCTTAGATACCGAGAATGTTGATTGACGTAAGCAGGAGCCCGATCATGCCCCTTCCCGTCTCTCTCAAAGCCATTGTTGAAGAAATGGACATGCAGTTCGACGAGTCGCAGGCCTACATCAATAAGGTCACCGGCGAACTGGTGACGGTCGGCGAAGAAGAAATGCGAGCTGCCGAGGACGGCGAAGATCTTTCGGATTTTCCCGAGTGGCAGCAGGGAGCGATCAAGAAAGCGGCGAGCGTGCTCGCCTCCGACGATTATCTGCAATTGCCCGACAAGTTCGACATTCACGAATATGAAATCATGCAACGGTTCTGCTGGAGCGTCAAAAACGACAACGTGCGCGAAGAATTGAAGCGAGCCATCAGCGGCAAGGGAGCCTTTCGTTACTTCAAAGATACGATACACCAGCACAACATCGCCGACAACTGGTATCGCTACCGCAATACAGCCCTCGAAGAGATTGCCGCCGGTTTTCTGGAGGCGCACGGTATTCCGTTCACGCGAGAAGATGATGCGTAGTCCCAGAAGTTCACGCGCCGTTCTTGCATTCTGTCTCCAAACGAGATGAAATAGGGGCTCGCAGCACTTCACCATCAGCGGGCGAGAATTTTCATTCACCATGTATGATCAATTAACGATCTTCAGCGGACGCGCTCATCGGGCTCTTGCCAGCGAAATCGCCGAGTATCTCGGCGTCGGGCTGGGGGCGATCGAATTGACCGATTTCCCCGACGGCGAGATCAGCGTCAAACTCACGCAGAATATTCGCGGTCGCGATGTCTATCTCGTGCAGCCGACCGGGCCCCCTGTGAACAACAATCTGATGGAACTGCTGATCATCATCGATGCCTGCAAACGGGCCAGTGCGGCGCGCATTACCGCCGTGCTGCCGTATTTCGGATATGCGCGGCAGGACCGTAAAGACTCCGGCCGTGTGCCGATTACCTCGAAGATGGTGGCGAACCTGATCACCAAAGCCGGGGCCGATCGCGTGTTGACGATGGATTTGCACGCCGCCCAGATTCAAGGGTTTTTCGATCTCCCCGTGGACCATTTATACGCGGCCCCGATTCTCGATGAATATTTTCAAACGCTGGGAATTCCCAAAGAGAAATGTGTCGTCGTCAGTCCCGATGAAGGGGGGATCAAGCGGTCGTTGCAACATCTCGAAACACTGGGGACGAGTCTCGCCATCGTCGACAAACGGCGGTCGAGCGCGACCGAGACGAAACAGGCGAATCTCATCGGCGGCCCGATCGAAGGAAAAGTCGCGTTTCTGTTCGACGATATGATTACAACCGCCGGTTCGATCGTCGGGGCGGTGAATGTCGTGAAGGCTCACGGTGCGTCAGAGATTTACGTCGGTGCCTCGCACGCCGTGATGTGCGGCGCAGCGACGACACGGCTGAGGGAGGCCCCAATCAAAGAGATTGTCGTCACGAACAGCCTGCCCTTGTCCCCCGACCAGAAATTGCCGAATCTGCGAACGGTCAGCGTGGCCCCGCTGTTGAGCGAAGCGATCCGACGGATCCATCGGAATGAGTCGGTCAGTTATTTGTTCGACTGATTTGGATGGGGGGTTAGGGGTTGGGGGTCAGGGGTGAGTCAG
>JAQCEJ010000180.1 GCA_027618475.1 Planctomycetota bacterium
GAGGCGAATTGGGACGCAGCTAGCGCTCCGCGTTGCGTCGCGGCTAACCGAACGCGCAACCCTGCCCCCCGATTGACTCCCACCCCCAGCGGCGTTCTGCTATCATTATCTGCTGCAAACAACGAACATCCTCAACAACAAAGGTGAACTGTGTCACGAGATCAGGTGGTTTTGGCGTATTCCGGCGGGTTGGATACCTCGGTTATTCTCGGCTGGCTTCAGGATGAAGGCTACGACGTACATTGCGTCTATGTCGACCTCGGTCAACCCTGCGAAGACCGCGAAGCGATTTTGAAAAAAGCCCACGTCTGCGGGGCGAAATCGGCGCGCATTCTCGATGTGCAGGAAGAACTCTGCCGCGATTTCGCCTTCCCGGTGATGCAATGGAACGCGAAATACGAAGGACTTTATCTCCTCGGCACATCCATTGCCCGTCCTTTGATCTCGAAAGTCTGCCTGCAAGTCTGCCGCGAAGTCGGGGCGACGGCGTACGCTCACGGAGCGACCGGCAAAGGGAACGATCAATGCCGGTTCCAGCTCGCCGCCGAAGCGCTCGATCCGTCGATTAAGATTATCGCACCGTGGCGTATCGAACGGTATCGAGACCTCTTCCCAGGGCGTACCGAGATGATCGCTTATTGTGCCGAGAAAAATATCCCCGTCAAAGCATCCATCTCGAAGCCCTACAGTTCGGATGAAAATTGTCTGCACATCAGTTACGAAGCCGGTCTGCTCGAAGACCCGGCCGTTAACGGTGTCGACACCGTCGAATTCGGCATGACGGTCTCGCCGCAAAAGGCTCCCGACAAAGTCGAATCGGTGACGATCGCGTTCGAAGCGGGTGTGCCGGTCAGCGTTAACGGGAAAAAGCTCGACGCCTTTCCGATCGTTAAAACGCTGAACGACATCGGCGGACGCAACGGCATCGGGCAGATCGATGTCATCGAAAACCGTTTCGTCGGCATGAAAAGCCGCGGTGTGTACGAAGCCCCCGGCATGACGATTCTCTATCACGCGCACCTGATGCTCGAACAGTTAACGCTCGACCGCGATCTGGTTCATTTGCGCGATCGCCTCTCTCCCGAAATCGCCGAGATGGTTTACTACGGTTTCTGGTACACGCCGAAGATGGATGCGTTGATGGCGTTCAATCAACAGTCGCAACAACCGGTGACTGGCGAAGTGACGCTCGGGTTGTACAAGGGGAATATGATCGTGCAGAGTCGGCAAAGTCCGAACAGTTTGTACGATGCCGCTGTCGCCAGCATGGAAGGGGGGGGCACGTACAATCAGACCGACGCCGAAGGATTCTTACGCATCATGGGTCTACCCAGCCGAGTACAAGGCCGTGTGACGCCGCGGACCTATTAAATCGTATTTCCACCACAAAGAACGCAGAAATGCAGGACGATTGAATAGCCGCAAAAAAACACAAAAGACGCAAAAAATGGCTGGGGTAAGTCTCTGAATTCTTTTTTGCGATTTATGCGTCTTTTTGCGGCTATATCATTCTTGGTTTGTTCCTTTGTGGTTCAACTCTTACAGGAATAAGTTAACCCGTGAGCCGCACCTTTGCCATCGGTGACATTCATGGATGCGATGTCGCGTTGGAGACGCTGCTCTCCAAACTCGGGCTGACATCGACCGATACCTGCGTCGTGCTCGGCGATGTGATCGATCGCGGCCCCGATTCGAAGCGGGTGATCGAACAGTTGATCGATCTGCAACAGAATTGCCGGTTGATTCTGCTGATCGGGAATCACGAAGAGATGCTGTTCGATGCGCTTGCCGATGGCCCGTGGAAAGAAACCTGGCCCCTCTACGGCGGACGCGAGATGATCGAATCGTACGGCGGAACGATCGAACAGATCCCCGAAGAGCATCTCGATTTTTTACGCAACGGCGTTGATTATTTCGAAGCGGGGAACACGATCTTCGTTCACGCCAACCTCGAACCGAAAGTCCCGCTCGACAAACAAACGAAAGAATGGCTCCGCTGGGCCCACCTGACCGGAAACGAAAAACCGTTCGCGTCGGGTAAACGCGTCATCTGCGGCCACACGGCACTCAAATCAGGAACCCCCAGCGTCTTCCCCGGCTGGGCCTGCATCGACACCTTCTGCTACGGTGGAAAATATCTGACGTGCGTGAATGTCGATACCGACGAAGTCTATCAGGCAAGACAGACCGGTTCCTTTCGCGATGGGTTGTCGCTGAAAGATTTTGCGTAGGTTGAGAGACACGGTCGAAATATCCACCCTGCGAATGTCAAACGAATAGCCTTTCATTGTGAGACCAACCAACACCCCGCCCCGAAGAACGATGACCCGCAACGTTCCCCTAATTGCCATTCTATTATCGTTGATGTGTGAAACACCTTACCACCCTACCCCGGTGATTGCAGCATGCGTTGCGTCAATTTCCAATGACGATACGTGACCGAATCAAAATCGGGAGGTTTCACGTGCATCTCCGTCACGATGTCGAGACGGGGAGAGCGTCGGCTCAATCGCCAGCGGCCCCAGAATCCGACGCGGGTCTGACCCACGTGCAGCCAGTCGAGACGCGTAACCCAGTCGAGCCGTCGCAAACCGGCGTTCGAGATCGCCGTGTTGCGCAGATCCAAAGCCTCCGGCTGTAAATTCGCCAGCGTGGCGAGCCCGGCATCGGTCACGCGGCTTCCCGAGAGATCGAGCAGCCGAATCTCTTGCGCGGCGGAATTTCCCGATAGAACCATCAACGCGGCATCATCGATCTCCGGCCCCGTCAGCGAGACGGTTTCGAGTTCGCACAGCATCTCAGAGAAATCGGGTCCGTAATCGTCGAGATATGAGTTTGATGTACGCAGCCGACAGCTGCCCCCTCGCTCTTCGACCTCCTCGATCAGCCGCTGACGATCCATGTACCGCTCGACGCGCTCGCCCAGCCACGCTCGACGCGATTCGTGAAAGGTCACAAACTTCAACGCCCGATCGTACAGATCGTGCAACGCCACGAATTGTTCCTGATTGCCGCCGGCATCGGGATGAACCAGTTTCGCCTGTTCGCGATAGGCGCGGTGCACATCGTCGGCGCTGTAGGGAGGCAATAAACCCAGCGCCTGCATGCAATCCCGTCTTCGGTTCGAATCGGAGGGATGTTGATAATTCACAATAGAATTCTATTCGGGTCTCGTAGGGGGTATCGTCACGGTGTTACCGATGATATTCGATGGAGGTCTTGCGTGCGAGTTGGGGCTTCGAGATTCGTTATTTATTATGACCGGGAGCTGACGCTCACGGCTCGCCTTAGCGCGGCTTCAAATGCATCACCACCATTTTCTCCTCCGTCATTTCACGGATGGCGTATTTGGGGCCTTCTTTGCCGGTGCCACTGTGTTTCAGGCCGCCGTAGGGCATCAGGTCGGCGCGCCATTGGCTCGACCAGTTAATGTGCAGGTTGCCGCTGTCGACTTCCTGGGCGAATCGTATCGCCCGGTCGATGTCTTGCGTGAAGATGCCAGCCGAGAGGCCGTAAGCGGAGTCGTTCGCCAGATGGATCGCTTCGTCGATATCGCTGAAACTGGTGACGGCGACGGCGGGGCCAAAGAGTTCGTCACGGCTGACTTTCATGTCGGGGTGCACGTCGTCAAGAATCGTCGGTTCGTAGACTGCACCGTGGCGCGTGCCGCCGATGATGAGTTTTGCCCCTGCACCAACCGCTTCGTTGACCCACGACTCGACGCGCTTCGCATCATTCTCGCGCACGAGCGGGCCGACTCGCGTGGTCGCATTGAGCTGATCGCCGTATGAGAGAGCAGAGACTTTCGGCTTCAACGCATCGAGAAAATCACCGCGTACTTTCTTCGCGGTGAGAATGCGCTGGGCCGAGATGCAGGTCTGGCCGGCGTTGGCGAAACCGGTGGCGGTGACGGCCTCGGCGGCTTTGTCGAGATCGGCGTCATCCATGATGATCACCGGGCTGTTGCTGCCGAGTTCCATCGTGACCCGTTTGACTCCCGCCATACGGCAGATCATCTCGCCGATCTCGTAGCTGCCGGTGAAACTGATTTTGCGAATGCGCGGGTCGCGGCAGATCGCTTCGCCGAGTTGTCCGCCGGGCCCGGTGATACAGGCGATCGCTTCGGGAGGCATTCCCGCTTCGAGCAGAATTTCGGTGAGCTTGAGCGCCGACAGCGGAGTGTCGCTTGCCGGTTTGATGATGACGGCGTTGCCGCCGGCGATTGCCGGTCCGACTTTGTGGCAGACCAGATTGAGCGGGAAGTTAAACGGCGTGATCGCCGCCACGATGCCGCAGGGGACACGGAGCGTGAACCCGAGTTTGTCGGTCGCTCCGGGCGCGGCGTCGAGGGGAATCATTTCTCCCGTCACGCGGCGCGCTTCTTCAGCCGAGACTTCGATCACTTCGCACGACCGACCCGCTTCGCCGATCCCCTCGGCGAGAATTTTCCCTTCTTCGCTGCTGATCAGGCGACCGAGTTCGTCCTGCCGGGCTTTCATCAAACCGGCGGCACGGCGAAGAATCTGGCTGCGATCATATGCCGGCATACGCCGCATTTTTTTCGCCCCCTCGACGAGCGTCGCAATCGCGGCGTCGACATGCTCGGGGGTCCCCGAGGGAATGGTGTCGATCACTTCGCCGTTGTACGGGTTGGTGACGTTGATTTTTTTATCAGTATCGTGCCATTGGCCGGCGATGAACATTTTCATGACGGAAGAACTCCTGGAAAGTGAGTGGACAACATTGATGACTATCAGGGTAGAAGATCTCACGCGAAAAGGCAAAAGGAATGATGAAGAGATCGTTTAGCCGCGACGCAACGCGGAGCGCTAGCCCTATTCATGAACAACTCAAGCACTCGTTAATCACCTCTCATCTTATTCTAATTCCGATATCTGTCATTAGGTAGCAGCTAGCGCACTTCGCAAAGCCTTCGAGTCGCGGCTAACCGGGCTCCCTTCACGATTGACGACTGCATGACGAATTGCGACACTAAAGCAACTCGAAATTCCACCGACATTAACCCTCAAACAGGTGACTTGCCGATGACTCGTCGAAACTTTTCGCTGTCGCTAACACTGCTTGTAATTCTGTCTCTCTCTACGACGTCATCGCTTTATGCCGAGAATTGGCCGAACTGGCGGGGGCCGAAGAATAATGGCGTCAGCGGCGAGAAGAATCTTCCTGCGGAATGGAACGCCGATAAAAACGTCGCCTGGCGATTGCCACTGCCAGGCCGTGCGGGGGCGACCCCCGTGATTTGGGGTGATCGCATTTTTCTGACCACCGTCGCCGATAATGATCTGATTCTGATGTGCATCGGTACGAATGGCGAAGTGATCTGGCAACAGAAAATGGGAGAAGGAAATTCGCTCTCCCGCAGCGATGAAGGAGATTCGGCTTCGCCTTCTCCTTCCACCGATGGTGAACATGTCTGGGCGATGGTCACTCCCGGCGAACGCAACGCCTATACCGGCGTGCTCGGATGCTACACCGTCGACGGAAAAGAAGTCTGGACGGTCAATGTGCATGAACGTTACGGCATGTTCCAGATTCAGTTCGGCATGTCGTCAACTCCTGTGTTGCACGGCGATCGGTTGTACCTGCAATTGATTCACGGCGACGGCAACGCCGAAACACAAGAAGCATTGATCGTGGCCATCGATAAAATGACGGGAGACGAAGTCTGGCGGACGGGCCGTCCCAGCGACGGCATCGCCGAGAACGAACAATCGTACGCTTCACCGGTCATTTACGATTACGGCAATCTGCAATTGCTGCTCACACACGGAGCCGATTACATCGTCGCCCACGATTTGAATGATGGCAGCGAAGTCTGGCGATGCGGGGGTCTCAATCCCAAGAACGATACGGTTCGACGTTACGATCCCACGCTCCGATTTGTCGCCTCTCCGGCGGCAGTCGAGGGAATGATCGTGGTCCCGACGGCGAAAGCGGGGCCGGTGGTGGCTCTCAAACCGAATTACAAGGGGGACATCACCGACAATACTGAAGCTCATATCTGGACGCACAACCGAACGCCCGACGTCCCGTCGCCGGTGATTTACGACGGCATCACCTATCTCTGTATGGAGAACGGCAATCTGCACGCCGTCGATTCGAAGACCGGCGAGCAGTATTACGAAGCCCGCACGACTGCCGATCGACACCGGGCATCGCCGGTGTACGCCGATGGGAAGTTGTTTCTCACCTCGCGCGGCGGCATCGTGACGGTCGTGAAAACGGGCAAGACGTTCGAGATTCTCTCGCAGAATCCGCTGGAGGAAGAGATGTCGGCATCACCGGCGATCGCCGATGGTACGATTTATCTCCGAACATTCGATGCCCTGTGGGCGATTCGCGAGAAATAGAGTCCACCGCGATCTCGCGATGGTCGCGACGATTTCACATGTTTCGAGACAACAAAACGGACGTAATCCTCGTATCAGTCATATGATACGAGGTTTTTTCGACATCTGGCCATCGTTTGTGAGTTCACCGTCAAAGACTCTCATTCACCAATCCCCAGGGCGATCGCCTTTTTCAAAAATATCCCATCCACTCAGGGTGGCGG
>JAQCEJ010000181.1 GCA_027618475.1 Planctomycetota bacterium
CCCCTAACCCCCAACCCCTCACATCACAGCTTCTTCAACAGTTCGACAGCATTCTCTTCATAAATCGGATACCACTCCGGAGCGAGAATGCAATCGCTGTCTTCCTGGGCGTTGCCGACGTTCTTGAGTTGCTCGGGGGTCGGGCAATAATAGATGTAGCCGTTGGTGTAACCGGCGACGAACGTATTTTCGTGAGGCGAGAGTTCTTTCAGGTTCAGCCCGATCTGCACGGTCAGTTCACCGGGGAACGTCGTCAGCACGAAGTCGCCGACGCGCAGTCCGCCCAGTTCGACATCGACCGTCCGCGAACCGGCGGCGACGTTTTGGCCCTGATGCAATCTCAAGAGCGCGAGATTCGTCTGCGTGATCGTCAGCTGTTCCATCGTGTGAATGTTGCGGATGTAAGCATCCATATTCGCACGATTTTGTGCATCGAGCTTCACGAGACCCTCGCGTCCCACCATTTTTTCATTCAGATACGAATGCGAATAATACGTCGGAAAATCTTCGTGCAGATTGTATTTGACCATCAACGGCATAAACGTCTTGAAGTTCAGGCTTGTTCCGCGCAATGTCGAAAGCAGTCGGGTGACCTCCGATTCCTGAGCCGCGATGCGGTCGGCGAGATCGGCCCGAGGCAAGGCGATCGTTTCGCTGAGCAACTTTAACTCCTGATTGCCGTCGGTCGAAATCGCGGGAAGTTCTTTGAGCACGCTCAAGGCGAGCATGTTTCCTAATGGTTCGGCGTCACGCGGATAATCGACCGCTTTGTAAAACACAGGGTTGATGTCGCCGCCGCAGCCTTGCACGAACACGGCCACCGCACCGTTACCGAGCGATTCTTCGATCGCTTTGGACGAAAATCCGGTCATGTCCGCCGTGTTTCCCCCGCTGGGAACACCTTGAATCGGATGGCAGGCAAACACGTACGCGACGGCGAGCGTCGAACCATCTTCGCGAGATACTTTCAGGATGCCGATCTCGGGATCGATCGGCCCGACGCCGACGACTTCTTCATCGGGAGGTAGCGAATACGCATGCCGGACGTCGGCCTCTTTACCACTCTTGAGTTTCAGGCGACGGTTCTCTTGTACGCGGTCTTCGTGCCCGGTGCCGACGCCGACGGTCACAGGGACGAGGTTCTCGGCGGCTTGTTTAATGGCTTGAATCGTCAGCTCAGCCGAATCGCCGCGCACGATGCCGTGGCAATGGCTGGCGTTGATCATCACGTGTTTCGGCGGAATGCCGAGATCTTTTTCGATCTGCGAGCGAACGATCCCCAGGTATTCGTTGTTGATGGGGCCGATTCCTCCGATCGCCACGGCATCGACCGAGACGATAACCGCTGTCGTCTTGCCGCTCTTAATGACCAGAGCCCGCGCATACATGCGGTCGTTCACGAGAGGAACGTCTTCGTTGGTGATATCGACTTTGCCGACCCCCGCCAGCAGCGGTGCGGCGTCGGCCGATTTCAGCGGTGAAAACAGTGCCGTCACCGCGACGAATGCGGCACAGGCGAAGGACACACGAACGGTCGAAAACGTTCGAACAGGGCTCAATGTCATCGAAACTCTCCTCGATATGATAGATATTCGTCAGCGTTGGCAGGCGATCCTGTCGGTTCATCGTAACGGTCCGAAAGCAGTGGTTCAAGGAGGTCGTCGGACGGGTGGCGGGAAAAGTCGACCCACGATAAAATCGAAGCATCGAGCGACCGAACGTAAAGACAAACAACCCGTTTAAGACAATTCCGAACAAGCAGGATGACCATGCAGTCTTACGATACGCTTCGAGAGACGATCGACGCCGATGGATTCGTCATCATTCGGGGTCTGTTCACTCCCACCGAGATCGATGAACTCAATCAGCAGGTCGAGCGGTACATTCGCGACGTCGTCCCGTCGCTCCCCAAGGAGGCGGCGTTTTTCGACGATTACACAAAACCCGAGACGCTGCGAAAAATGCAATCGCTCGATAAGAGGGATGCATGGTTCAACGATTTTATGAACCAGGGAAAGCACGTCCCGCTGCTCGAACATTTCTTACGCGATTCATTTCGTCCGCAGGGGCTCGAATGGTTTACGAAGTTGCCGCATGATCCCGCCGGAACGCCCGCGCATCAGGACGGATTTTACTGGTGCCGTAAGCCGAATATCGCCTGCGGACTCTGGATCGCTCTCGAACCGGTCGACCGGCACAACGCCTGCGTCTGGTACGCCCGCGGCTCGCACAAGCAGGGAATTCTGCCGCACGCCCCCAGCGGCGTGCTCGGTTTCAGTCAGGGACTGGTCGGTTTCGACCCGGCGAACGTCGACGCCGTTCCCGCCGAACTCGACGTCGGCGACGCCGTGGCGCACACGTCGGCGACCATCCATTGGACCAACGCCAACGAGACGCCGCGCACACGCAATGCGATTTCGACTTTCTGTTTCGGCGGGTCGACGGTTCTCGACGAAGAAGCCCACGCCCGCTACATGGCGAGCCTGAAAAGCCAACTCGCCGCACGCGGCATATGAGAAAACCAATGCATCCAAACAAACCGCGACCATACCAGCCGCGACCATACTAGCCGCGACCGTAAGGGAGCGGTCATCTTGCCCCGACACATATCGCTGCCAATTAACAGGCAATCATCATGAACCCACTCACCATCGGTCTCGCGCAGGTCAAACAAACCGCCGACTTCGACACCAACGCAGCGACGATTTTTTCGTTTCTCGAAAAAGCAGCGGCGGCGGGAGTGCAGATTCTCTGCTTCCCCGAAGCGCAAACCGTCGGTTACCGTGCCGATATCTCGACCGCCGATGCCCCCGTTCCGGTCGAACGACTGAGAGAACTGCACGACAGTGTCGCTGCACGGTGCGGTGAATTGAAGATCGCCTGCATTCTCGGAACAGAAATTCCGCTCGAAAGCGATCCGCAGCACGGCAAGCCTTACAACTCAGTTGTGGTGATTTCCGAATCGGGAACCATTCTCGGGACACACCACAAAACCCGGCTGACCCCTCTCGATGCGATGGCCTACACGCCGGGAATCACGTTCGAAACGTTCGAACTCTGCGGAGTGAAAGTCGGCGTCGTGATCTGCTTCGAGGGATTTCGTTTCGCCGAGACGACGCGGGAATGCGTGCGGCAGGGTGCCCGGCTCGTGTTTCATCCGCAGAACAACACCACCCGGCCAAACGACTGGAAGATACCGATTCATCACGCGATGATCGTCACCCGTGCGGCAGAGAACACGATCTGGTTCGCCTCGTGCAACGCCTCTCTCGACCATCAGAATTGCCGTTCGCTTGTCGTCGCTCCGGACGGCCAAATCGCCGCCCAGTCGGAACTCAAATGCGAAGAACTCGTCGTCGCCGAGATCGTCATCGACCGCGCAACGCGGGCCATGTTCAACTACGACATGGAGGCGTGCGCCGAGATGCTGTTCGCCAAAACCGTTGCCCGGGGCGAATACGCGGCGATTTTGCCGCCGAAATGAGTTGCACGATGATGTGCCATTCGCGAAGCGGAGCTTCGAAGACGTGCGTTCCCAAGCGGGAGCTTGGGAACGAGAGAACGAGAGAGTGAACGAGAGAAATTACTCTTCGTTTTCCCCCGACTGTAACTTCTCTAACCGTTCGCGGGCATCTTTGTATTCGTAGTCGACTCCCAGAATTTCGTTGTAGTGCGTCTCGGCGGTGGCTTTGTCGTTGACCTCTTCGCAGATGCGTGCCAGATAATAATGTGCTTTTTTGAAGGTGTCGGGCTTTTCATCGAAATCGATCTTGGGAATCGCCTTCTCGAACTGATGCCGGGCCAGCGGGAGTTTTTTCTCCTGAATGAAACACTCTCCCAGCGCGACCAGCACGTCTCCTTCGATGCGGTTGTCGGCCGACGCTTTTTGCAAGAGGGGAATCGCTTTCGCGTACGCCGGAACTTTCATATACCGCTGCGCCAGTTGAAACTTAAGTCGCATGTCGGCGGGATAGCGTTCCACGCGGGCAGCAAGCACTTCGACCTCTCGTTGCAGAAATTCTTTCCTGAGCGCCAGAGCATTCTCGGCCGATTGTTTGTCCTCGGGATTCTTCGCCGCCTTCGACCGCGCCATGTCGACGTTCTGCTTCATCTTTTCGAGTTCGATATCTTCCATCAATTCGCGAATGTTGGGATCGCCTCCCGAGGCATCCAAGGCTTTCTGAAAGGCTTCGGTGGCATCGTCGAGCCGTCCCTCGCGGCGATAGAAATCGGCGAGCTTGAGGTAGTTGTCTTTGTTCGACGGGTCTTTGCGAATGGCTCGCTGCAGGTCGGCCTCGACCGACATCCCCGGACCGTCGGAAGCCGCTTTTTCTGCCTTGCTGCGCAGACGATCTTCGAGGTCGGCGTCGTAGGCACTTTTGTTCTCGTCAAAATCCCGAGTGTTTTTGGCCTCGCCGTAACCCCCCCGGTCGATGACTTCACTCGCCCGCAGCTGTGTGACTTTCGAGCGGGCATCGCTGTCGAGCGGATCGAGTTTAAGGACTTTGTTCCATTGCTCCAACGCAGCGGCGTACTCCCCCCGTTCTTCGAGCATTTCCCCCAACGTTCGGAGAAAGTCGCGATTTTCGGGAGCACTCAGAGTTGCCCGTTTGTAACTGTCGACGGCGATCTCTAAAAAACCTTGCTCGCGGCAGGCATCCCCGACGTCGGCCAGCAACTGGGCATCCCAGGGGTATAGCGTGAGCCCTTCTTCGGCGGCCTTGTCACATTCGGCCCAGTCCGATTTCCCCTTGGCTTTCTTGATGCGGCTGCGAATCGACATGATTTTCATCTTGCCGCCCAGCCCGGCTCCGTTCTTGTTATCGCCGTACTTGCGATATTCGCATCCGCGCAGCGACTGGCGATAGATCAGATAATCGGGTTGCAGCCGCGTCGCGGTGAGCAGCATTTCGATGGCGAAGCCCCAGTTTTCTTTCTGCATCGCCTCGGTCGCTTTTTTGAAGCAATCGTTCGCAATTTTTGCCTTGTCAGTCGACATATCACCTTCCGTTCGAAAACTATTCTTCACCGGATTCATCGAGCAGGTCTTGTAACGCTCGCCGAATGTTTAGACGCGAACATGATAGCGAGAATGGTGCCATATGATTCTAACAAATTCATCGTCTGGCGACAGTTCGATCGTGTCTACAGCCGGACACCAACCCGCAGATTTCGCGGGAAATGAAGAACCCCCACATACCGGATACGCCGTTTTCGCCCGTTTTGATGGGCGAACACCCGCGGAGACCGGTTCTTAACCCCGAAGGGGTGACAGACAAATTTCACGAACGGCACCGAATGATCGATCGCCCCTGCGGGGCTTAAATACCCGTGACGGACAATCGATTCCTGGGGCTTCCGCCCCCATGCTATTGACGGCCGCCTCTCCGAGGCTGAAATTCGCACATACCTTCATCAACACAATGCTGCAGGTTGGCGAAGCCATGCCACACGGCTACGACGCGCGGCGGTGCGACGGACGTTCGACGGCGCGATGCGAATCGACATGCGACGGGGAGATCGTGAACTCCGATGTCGCGATGTTCGGTAGCGCTTGTGACCCCCGGATTTCGACAAGCGCCCGGATAAACGTCGGTGTGATGAACGACACGTTGGCGATCAGCATCACCAATCCGAACGTTTTCATTCCCAGGGCGAGCGCAATCCCGCTGTGCACACAGATCCCCAGCAGCAACACAACAGGGCGGGTCAGACGGGGCCAGATCAGGACGCAGTACGACAGTTCCCACAGAACGGTGACATGCGTCAGCAGATTAACGGTCAACGGCCAGGTGGCGAGCCAGGTCAGATCCATCGACTGGTACTCAAGACTTGCAACCCCTCCCCAGAACGCCGTTCCATCCCACCATGCGGCCCCTTGCAGTTTTGACAGTCCTGCGAACAGGTAAATCAAACAGAGATGAATCTGCATCAGACGAACCGCCAGATTGGCCGCGACCGAGGTTTCGACATCATCGATTTTTTCGCTCGAAAATCGGCGTCTCAACCAGCGGTCGAGCGAATAACAGGCCCCCGACGGCCCGATAGCGAGATAGAGCGCCAGAAAGGTGTTGACCTGATCGAGCCCGTACAAGGCTCCGGGGATGCGATGATTGAACGACACCGTCATCAAGAACACGACGATCGCCGCGGCACGCGACCAGACCCCCAGCGTGAGGGCGATGCAGGCCGTGATCGCGACAACGTGCGAGGCCGCGACCAAAATCGACACGTTCGACCATTGCAGATGACTCCACGTGTAGGTTCCCGTTTCGACCTGACGAACCGTCGCCGCAGGGATCCAGCTCGCGGGACCGAAGAAATCGGCCGACGACCACAACCAGATCAGGTGCGTATAGAGCAACATCAGACCCGCAAGAATCCGAATCGCCCCCAGCGTCGCCGGATCGGAGGGAGAAAACCAGAACCGGTCCCAACCCGAAACGATCTGACGAACCGAATCGGAAAAATAATCACGGCACAGAGTCAACATTCCCGGGCTCGATTCACGCATGATTGTTACTTCTGTGGTTCTTGGTTTGCGAATGAGGGGTCGGGGGTT
>JAQCEJ010000053.1 GCA_027618475.1 Planctomycetota bacterium
GGGATTCGTGGGACTTCGAACATCCGCACATTCTCCCAAAGACAGCCCCGGCTTCCTATATCTTCACTGGTTTTACCAGTGGCCTTTGATTTTCTTGCCATTCAAACCAAGAACTCGTGCGGTATGCCGTGCATGCATGGCAGTCCTGGGAACTGCTCTTTCGGCGGTTCGAGCCGAGGACCACCGCCATTCGATAGCCCGACGGCACAGTCCCCGTCTCACCTGGGGTAAGTGCGTGCTTGACGAGCTTTCGATGAACCACTTCGATCCCCTTGTGATGCTCTTGGCATGTCTCTCGTGAAAGCAGAAGGTCAAAGGGAGAGTGGTAAAACCCGTGGCACCCTAAAAAACTTTGAGCATGTTGTGCGGTTGCGTGGAATCGACGACGTTTCGCAACTCGAAAAGGGGTGGACCAGTCGCATCGGACCTCTTCTCGTTCTTGGTCGGTGAGGTTGAGTTGAGAGTTGGCCCGCTCCGCCGCGGCGGAGGTTTGCCAGCGGGGGATGAAGTCGGCGAGAGTTGCGGGGAGGTCGGTGGTGTTCATTGTGACATGATAAACGGAGAGAGAGGGATGTGCCAGCGAATCTGTTGAGTTGCGAGGCCACGGGGTGCCTCCGTTGAATGGTGGTTCCCCTGTTTTCCGGCCCAACGGGCCAGCACTTCATCCAGCCCGGTCCGCAGGGCCGGGGATAAGGGCTACCTGAGTGCCCCTACGTGATGACGGAGGGATCGGAAGGTATCTCCTCCCGCGTCGTCGTCCGAGGCGAGACAACCACTCATTGGAGAGAGATGTCCCTATCAACAAGCGATTCACCATCACGTGTTGCGCAACGTCAGCAGGTCATAGGCAGAGAGAGAAACGATTCCGCAAAATTTTTTCCTCCCCCAACCCCCAATCCCTCACCCCCAACCCCTCACCATTCACCTTCCCCAAACAAAATCTGGCGAAATTGAGTGGATTGGGGTGCTGAATATTCGGATCACCTGGGGAAGGAGCGGATGACGTCTGTGGGAGGGGCTAGCGTGTTGATGAATGTGCAAAACCAGCGCAAAACGATGTAAAAGTCGCGCATTTTGGGCGCAAAACGGCTCTGAAAGGCGCGCGAAACGACGATTTGCGCGTGATTTGCGCATGCGTAAACAAGATTCAGAGGAGGAAGATTAGGGGGACAGGGAAAGAATGGACTCCCTATCCGATCCCCCTTGTTTCACCAGTTATCCAATAATCCCAAACGAAACATGGCGAATACGGGGGAAATGTGACATGGATGGCTCACAGCAGGGGATGTCGATGTCTCAGTCTGCGGAACAGGTTACGTAATATGAGGCCAACTAGTTTTGCGCAAAACATGCAATAGATAGCCGAACAACCGTTTCACGTGAAACGGGGGAAAACGATCCCTGAAGGTCACCGTTTCGCGGCGTGGCGTTGTCGGGCGGTCAGAAAGCTTGATAAGGCGACATCGAGTGTCGTATCGGTACGCAGCAGAGAGTAGTCCATGTGCAGGTCGCGGGTGGTGCGCTGGACGTCGGTGAGAAAACTTTCGAACTCACGCCGATACGCTTTTTGCAGCGAACGGGGCTCGACGTAATGTTCGATCGATTGCTCAAGTCCCTTGAAGAGCGTCGGATCTTCGAAGGGAAAATCTTGCTCGGCGGGATCGATGACCTGCATCAGGCTGACGTCGTGGCGACGATGTCGAAGATGCTTCAGTCCCATGTTGAGCGCATCGAGATCGTCGAACAAATCGCTGATGAGGATGACAACGCTGTTGTGTGTAAGTCGTTCTGCCAGTTGATGCAGAATCGTGCCGAGCGAAGTTTCTCCCTGCGGAGCTGTGGTTTCGATGACCTTGATGACCTGTTGCAGGTGTGACGGTTGAGTCGACGGGCGGATCTGTTCGCGGATAGAATTGTCGAATGTGACGAGTCCGACGGCATCCTGCTGGTGCAGCACCAGATACGCAATCGTCGCGGCGACGCATTTGGCATATTCGAGTTTCGACATTGCTGCGCCGGGGGACTGGTAACTCATTGAATCGCTGGCATCGAGCAGGATGTAGCAGACGAAGTTGGTTTCTTCTTCGTATTGCTTGAGGTAATAGCGGTCGGTTTTGCCGAAGACTTTCCAGTCGACGTACCGCAGATCGTCGCCGGGAACGTATTCGCGATGTTCGGCGAACTCGACGGAAAACCCGCGATAGGGACTGCGGTGCAAACCGGAGATGAAGCCTTCGACGATCAGCCGGGCTTTGAGTCCGAGGCCGGTGAGTTTGGCGAGCGATTCAGGATTTAAATATCGGCGGGAATTTTCCACCGGCGATGGCCTTTCCTGAATCGGCAGGAACGAGTTCGATCAGCCGACGGATGATTTCGTCGGTTGTGACTCCTTCGGCTTCGGCGCTGAAGTTCGTCATGATGCGATGCCGCAGCACAGGATAGGCCACAGCCTGAACATCTTCGATGGCGACCGAGGCGCGACCCTGCAGGACGGCACGGGCTTTGGCACCGAGAATGAGATACTGGCTCGCCCGCGGACCGGCCCCCCAATTGACGAAATCGCGAATAAATTCGGGAACCTCGCCCGCCTGCTTGCGTGTAAGTCGAGCGAGTTGCAAGGCGTAATGAATGATATGATCGGCGACGGGGACGTCGCGGACAAACTCGCGCAGTGCGAGAATTTCGTCCTCCGAAAGGACGGCGTCGATTTTAGGGACCGTTCCCGTCGTGGTGCGGCGAACGATCGCGAATTCTTCGTCTTCGCTGGGGTAGTCGACGAAAATTTCGAACATAAAACGGTCGAGCTGCGCTTCGGGAAGGGGATACGTTCCTTCCTGTTCGATCGGGTTTTGTGTCGCGAGGACGAAGAACGGATCGGGAAGCTTGTGTCGCTTTCCGCTCGCCGTGACCTGGTGTTCCTGCATCGCTTCGAGGAGCGCTGCTTGCGTCTTGGGGGGTGTGCGATTGATTTCATCGGCGAGGACGACATGGGCGAAGACCGGTCCCGGCAGGAATTTGAACTCGCGCGACCCGGTGGTTCTATCTTCTTGAATCACATCGGTTCCGGTGATATCGGCCGGGAGCAGATCGGGAGTAAACTGCACACGGCTGAACGTGAGATTGAGCGTTTCGGCGAGCGTGCGGACCATCAGCGTTTTGGCCAACCCCGGCACGCCGACGAGCAGGCAATGTCCCCCTGAGAGGAGTGCCATCAGCATCTGTTCGATGACGTTGTTCTGACCGACGATGACATGACTCAGCTGATCGGTGATCTTCGAGACCGCATTGACGAGTCGGTCGACATCGATACTGTCGTTAGGTTCTTCGGACGCGTTGATCATTCATAGTCCAGTGCATGGGTTTCCAAAAACCACGAGTCGATAATGGAAGACGGGTTCCTGTCTATCTTGCAGTTTATCGGGTCAGGGAGCAATCTCAAGGGGGAAGGTTTTTGCCGAGAAACGACGTCAGTCAGCGACAGGTAACCAGGAAATCGGCAGGAAAACGATTGATGGAAAAGAACATGGGAGGTCGGTCAATTTGCCTCATCCGACGATTTTTCGTCGACGGAAATGGAATTATGTGCATTGGGTTGTTGCGGCATGACGATGGGTTATTACATAAGCGGTGATTCATAAGACTCTAGCCAGCCGGTTTACCGTGTGGTATGCTAGCAAGGTGACGAATCGTCAGGAATCGGCGGTCGTCCTTGAGCGGGATGGAATTCAACCGTAAATGATGGTCGGTTGGCAGACCCGCAGAGAAGTTGGCAGACCCGCAGAGAAAGGGGGCATATTCGATGATTACCATGCTGGGAAGTCCGCGTCGTTGTTGCGACGGTATCACCCGCCGCGAGAGTTTGCAGGCTGGAGCGATCGCGGCACTGGGAGGGCTGAGTCTCCCGAAGTTTCTCGCAGCCGAGGAACAAGGGCTGGTTACTCCGGGGCCGGCGAAGAATGTCATTATGCTCTTCCTCCTCGGAGGGGCCGCCACTCAGGACATGTACGATCTCAAGCCTGAAGGTCCGACGGAGACACGCGGTGAGTTCAAACCGATTGCGACCAAAGTCCCTGGCATAGACGTCTGCGAGCATTTGCCGATGACCGCCCAGTGGATGGACAAGATTGCTCTGGTACGATCGCTCAATCACAAGGCGGGATGTCACAATTGTCTTCCATGTTATACCGGTTGGGAGTTGCCTCCGACGAATCAGCATCCGACCGAAAATGATGCTCCGAGCATGGGATCGGTCCTGAGTTATATGGACGGCGGTCGAGCTGATTTTCCTCCGTACGTTTTCATGCCGAACTGGCTCGGCTGGGGACAGGCCTTTCGCCGGATTTCTCGGAACCCGTTATGATGCGCTGACGACCGAGTGCGAACCGTACATGATGGAGAATCCCCCCTATCCGCCGTTGCCCGGTACGCCGCATGTTCCTCTCGGTGCCCCAACGTTGCCCTATAGCAGCTTACAGGAGGGGGTCACCGTAGATCGCTTGAATTCCCGTAAGTCGTTGTTGACGCAAATCGACGAACAGCGGGCAAGTCTTGAAACCGGCGCGGCGATTCAATCATTCGATCGGAATCAGCAGCAGGCATTCAACATTCTTACCTCGTCGAAACTAAGAGAAGCCTTCGACTTGAGTCTTGAAGACCCCAAAATGGTAGAACGTTACGGCGACACCTTATTCGGCAATAGTTGTCTCATCGCCCGACGACTGCTCGAACAGGGGTCGCGGTTTGTGAATGTGACTTGGGATCTGTATTGGGATCGCATCAAGATCGATTACGATGCCTGGGACACGCATCGATCGAATTTTGATATCCTCAAGAAAAATAAACTCCCCGGCTTCGACAAAATCTTCACGGCACTGCTCGAGGATTTGACCGTGCGTGGTATGATCGATGAAACGTTGATTCTCGTCATCAGCGAAATGGGACGCACGCCGCGCGTCAACGGTAACGCCGGTCGCGACCACTGGACGTTCAACTATGGTTGCATGTTCGCCGGTGCGGGAATTCGCGGCGGCACGGTGTACGGCGAATCCGACTCACAGGCGGCGTATCCGAAGAACAATCCGGTATCGAATGCCGACGTGGTCGCCACGGTTTATCAGGCATTGGGGATATCGCCGGAGTACCGTGTTCCCGACCGGACAAACCGCCCGATTGAAGTTTCGCACGGCGGCCATCCGATTCTGGAAATCATGGAATCGTAAGCGGAATTTGCCGCGCTCGGTTGTGGGAAGCCCCGTATCTTGTGACGTACGGGGTCGCGACCGACAAGAAAGCAAATGCCACGATGGAACGAGACATCGACGAGAGCCGTCAGCGGATGATTGATCAGCAGCTAAAGCTGCGAGGAATCACGAATTATCGTGTTCTCGACGCCATGGACCGGGTGCCGCGCGAAGAGTTCGTACCTCTTGAACATCGCGACAAGGCCTACGACGACTGCGCATTACCAATTGCTGAGCGGCAGACGATTTCTCAGCCCTATACCGTTGCCTTTATGTGTCAGGCATTGCACTTGAAAGGAACCGAACGCGTGCTCGAGATCGGCACCGGTTCGGGATATGGTGCGGCGGTGTTGTCGCTGCTGGCGAAAGACGTTTACACGATCGAGCGAATTGCCGAATTGTCCACACATGCCGCAGAAACCCTAAAACGATTGGGGTATGACAATGTGATGTGTGGCTTGGGAGACGGTTCACACGGCTGGCCCGAACAGGCCCCTTTTGATGCGATTGTTGCGACCGCTTCGTCCCCTGTTCTTCCCGAGCCGTATAAAGAGCAACTCACAGACGGTGGACGTATCGTCATTCCAATCGGAGCAACGCGAGAGCATCAGGCAATGATGCGGTTCACATTACACAACGGAGAATGGACAATCGAAGACCTTGGCTATTTTGTCTTCGTCCCGCTGATCGGTTCCTATGGTTGGAGCGGCGATCCACACACCTGATCAACGAAAGGGGCACTTTAATTCGGCCTTGGCTGAATCCTCCGACCTCATCATGCCGGTTCAGAGGGGAAAAGCGAGATCAATGGTGAGACGTTCGTCAGTGAATCGATGTGCCAACACGTTTCGAGGAATTGATTCTGTGCTGCTTCACTCATGATACCATTCGCCATTCGCTGGAATTTTGCGGTCACTTCAGCATCGGTCATCGGGTTTTGATCGTGACCACGCGGGAATTCGTTTTCCGCCGTGATTGTCTCACCGCTTGTGAGCTTTGCTACCAATCGATTTGGAATGCCGCGCGGATAACGGGCCGTCAATTCATCGTCGCGATGGATTTTGATTTTTTCGAGAAGCTTGAGAACACGCTGGTCGCTCAACCGCTCGTCGCTGAACGAGGCCAACGTCACATCGCCGTCGAGCAGCGCGACGGCTGTACAATACGGCAGACTATGATCCGCCGTTTCACGGGTTTTTGGCCGCCATTTTTCTGGATCTTTACCGATGATATCCACAGCCGCATCGAACGAAAAAATATCAAACGACGCGATCAGATCTTCCAAGGGCGTTGTTGGATGTTGCTTGAGTATCTGTTGTCGCATTTCTAGAGCGGCATGAATCGCACTTTGTGAGTGATACTCTGCCGGCCAGAATTTGATGGAAGTCCTGTTGATCATGAAATCGCCGGGCGACTGTTGATCGAGAAAGGGCAATTCGAATTGGCCGCTCACCTGCTTGAAAAAACCAAGTTCTCCTTCAAAAAGTGGAGACGGCCCCGTAAGCCCTTCATTGGCAAGCAGCGCGGAGACAACACCATTGCGTGAAGCGTTGGCGAAGGCACAACCTTTCCATTCCGAAAGTTCGCCCGAGCGGGTCTGACGAATTGCGACGTGGGGTGTACCGGCGATATTCACCGTCTGCGTTAATTTTTCGACGTCCATTCCCAATAGTTTTCCGGCGGCCAGCGATGTTGAAAAAGCACCGTATGTGACGTGATCCCATCCTCGGGAACGGATGCTGGCGGCATCGCACATGCGGCATTGGATTTCGTACGCCAGGACGAGGGCTGTCATCACATCCTTTCCCGAGCTCCCAGTAACTTCCGCAACGGCCAACACAGCTGCGAGATTATCGCTCGGATGCGCTGGCTCAAGCGAAAGGTATGTGTCGTTATAATCCAGATAACGGAATAATATTCCGTTGACGAATGCCGCCCACTCGGGGCTCGTTTTGCGTTTGTTGCCGAGGTATGTCGCTCCTGGATCAGCCGATACACGGGCAGCGACCTTGCGCGCAATATGTACAACGGGGCTTGAATGCGCCCCCAGAGCACAGGAAAACGAGTCGATCACTCGACGACGTACTTCCTTTCGGGTCTGTTCGTCGAGATGGTCGTAAGTTAGTCGATGTGTGAATTCTGCTAATCGGCGAGAGAGTGAAGCGTGGGACATGATTTTACTCTATGACAGATTATGTTCGTTACAACTGGTTTATCTCTCAAGATTGAGGATTCACCAGGTTATGATATTATTTGATTCGCCCTCTATCGGCATCCTCGTGTCACACAGGTCGTGTCAACCTTTCAAAAAGTGATTGAGAACGTTTTTCGTGACATGCGAGCAGGTGTCGTCGACTAACAACGACAAAGGCCATCCGAGTGATCCGGATGAAAAGACGGCACCGCCGCTCGGCGTCGAAAACATCGCCGTATCGGCCCCCTGGTCGCCATTGTTGGTGCCGCGAGCCAGATGTTCGAGATGGGATGGTGAATTTTCTGTGATCTTATCGAGTTCGAGTGATGAAGCCCCTCCGGAAACACGTTCAATCTGATTTCGGATGCCAAAGATGTCGCCGTTCTTTAGGCCTGTACCTGCAAATGCCCAATGATCGGCATTGACGACGCGAAACGGTGCGCCGCTGTTGAAACCGCTATGAGTATATTCGACGCCGAACAACGTCGCGGGAGGTTCTTTACGGAGTTCCCACACTTCTTCACGACGGCAGAGCATGGTATGGTCGTCGATGAACTCAACTTCTGCGAGCAGACCGCATCCTGAGATGTTCATCAACTTTCCTCCCTTTTCATAGACCCATTCTTTCATGCGAAAATACATCTCGGGAGACCAGTATTCGGGATGGGTATTCAAAATTACGACTTTGTAGCGGTCAAGCGGAATGCGGTCGAAGTGAAAGTCGACGTCGGGGTAAATGTCGTATGAATATTGTTCGCGGTCGAACCAGCCAAGCAGCCTCCATTCGCCTGGAGCGTAGCAGGAAGCGATACGGCCTTCGATCTGATCAGTGACCTGGGCTTCCTTCGGCACAAAATTACCAAGTTCGGGACGATCAAACGAAAGAGGGGCGGCGGTTTCTTTGTATGGCCATGAATCAGGATTTGTATATCGGCTGCAATCCTGCCGGGCATGCACGATCGGTTTTGCGGGGAGGCCGGCCTGGTTGACGTAATTGCTGCGGCCGCCGAAATTGTTGTAGGCATTCCAGGTAATGGTGCTCATCAGCACGCAAATGTCGTTCTCGGGTTCCGGTGGCGAGACCAGCCAGGGGAATGAAAAGAATTTGCCAGATGCCGTTTCTGCATGCACATAGTACAACCCCCCTCGATCAGGGGCTGTGACGTACTGTTTGTGCCATGTCATATTGTACCCGACGGTGTTCCATTGAATTCCAGTTTGTGTGTAGTCGCCGTCGGGTGTGAGTTGGATGGTCGCTCGTGGGCCGTGGTCGTCATACCACCCCCAGTTTTTGATGAATTCTTTTTGAAAACCGTAACGCCACAGTCCGAGCTTGTATGGCTCAGGGGAATGCACACGAAACTCGGCTTTGTCGCCGTATTTCACAAATTTTGGCCACATATAGCCAAGAAGTTGGTCGGTGAGTAACCGGAATTGATATGGCTCGGCTGTTGGCAATGCCAATTCGACTCGCTTTGCACCGTAGCCGGTTTTATTCAGAATGATTTGATACATTCCCGGTGGTAGGTCGGCATGAATTGCTCCACTCGCTCGAGAGACGGTTCCGACAGAATGTGATTCTCCCTCGATTTCGACCGACACTCCTTCAAGGGCGAGATAGCGTTCGTTGCTGACGTAACCGATGAGCACGGTGTTGACTCCCTGGTTGTTGATTTCTGAATTTTGAAATGTGCAAGGCACATCAAAACCGAACGACGAATGCCGAAATGGCAATGACGTACTGATTCTCGAATTGTATTCAGGTGCGGTTTTAAAGTTGCTGGACGGTGAATTGGTGACCGTCAATACGACGATGATCCCGTCGCCATGGGGTAATGACTCCAGTTTTAGAACTTCAAATTTTGGAATTCGTCAAACATCATGCCTAACTCGGATTGTTGAGATAACTTTTATCAATTTTGCATGCTACCGTACCAATGGCGTAGTAGCCGACGGAAATCTTTGCCACATGCGTGAGAATGTCATAGGCTCGCCAGCGGTTCCAACCGTAATCTGATTCCATCCATAAGATGAGGTAACTCATTGCCTGAGCGATGGCCCGTTCCATCGGACAACCGGTTGCGATGGTCATGATTTCGTTCGGACTTTCGATTCGTGGTCCCGGTATTTTTTTTCCTTTGACCAACTTGGCAGTGATTGTCGTCACGGAAGGCATTTCGAGTCCGGTCGCCGAAAGTTCGCCGTGTCCCATGTTGGCGTGAGCGTCGCCAAGGTACAGATAACCTCCAGGGATAAAGACCGGAAGATAGACGGTATTCCCCGGACAGGTTTCGATGATATCCATATTTCCCCCGTGTGGACCGGCAGGAGCACACGTCGGCACACCCCAATCGGGAGCCGTACCGATACAACCGAGCATCGGTTGATACGGGATTCTGATTTTATCACTCCAATGAATGAATTCGTCGGCGATCTTGCACACGTGGGTTCCGTGTGGAACGTCGGTTCCTAACCATTCACACATTTGCTGCGGAGCGGCAGTGCGTGTCGCACACTGGTCGATCCACGGCTCAATTTTGTGGATATCGACCGCGAGGTGGTCCCCCGGTTCGGCTCCTTCAACAAATATCGGTCCAGTGACGGGATTGCCGTACGGAAGTTTTTCTTTGTCCCGGCGGTCGCTATCCGAGCGAATCTGACCGGAAAGTGCATCCTCGGCTTCGACAACGAGGGATGTACCCGATGCAATTCGTACACGCGGTTCGAGATGCCGGGTAAATTCGTAATTCAGTGGCTGATTGACCGTAATGCGTTGCATGTCCACTCCTCGTGCAGCGATGTTTTCAGGCCCTCAATCGATCCCCGGCATCTTACGGAGTCCCGAGTTGAGAGTCGAGAGTCGAGAGCCAAGCTGAGGAATCAATTATCACGACGCTTGCGGATTCATTGCAAATCGTTATCGACTTGGAGTAACGTACTCAGTGCGAAAATGTGTTTTGGATGTAATTGCATCTAATTTGTGATAACTGCAATGTGGGAGCTGGAGCGTTGTACGCGTTACTCGCAGTTTACTGTCTGTTAATTGTAGGCGCTTCTCTTGCCGGAGGGTGGTTACCGTCGCTCATCAAATTGACGCATACTCGTATGCAGATTCTGATGAGCCTCGTCGGGGGGCTGATGCTGGGAATCGGTATTTTCCACATGTTTCCGCACGCGGTCGTCGAACTGGGGCCATCGCAAATTGACCGGGCTGCTTGGTGGATGATGTGTGGGCTTGTGACGATGTTTTTCTTACTCCGGACGTTCCATTTTCATCAGCACGATCATGATCTCGATCCACAGTTTACGGTGGAACTTCATCCGGGGCATGACCATGACCATGACCACGATCATCACCGAGGCGTGGCGGACGTACATCATTTGAGCTGGATCGGCGTCTTTACGGGTTTAGCGATTCATACACTTATTGACGGAATGGCACTCGGCGCAAGCATGCAATCCGAGGCTCGGCACGCAGGGGCGGGGTGGTTGATCGGTCTCGGGACATTTCTGGCAATCGTGTTGCATAAACCGCTCGATGCGGTCTCGATTACTTCGTTAATGGCGGCGGGAGGCTGGACCAAATCGGCGCGGATGTCGGTAAATTTGACTTTTGCGCTCATGTGTCCCCTAGGAGCGGGAATGTTCGTGCTCGGTGTCGATCAGCTATCAACCGCCGAATCTGTGGTCATCGGCTGTGCACTCGCCTTTTCGGCTGGTGTCTTTTTGTGCATTGCGCTGAGTGACCTACTTCCAGAAATGGAGTTTCACTCACATAACCGACTGCAGTTGTCATCGGCATTACTGTTCGGTTTGGCGCTTGCCTACGGAATTCATTGCCTTGAACCGGACCATTCTCACCAACACGAACGGGGTGAATCCACGTCCTTGCGGTTATAGCGCCTGGCAAAATTCGCCTTTTCGTAACGACTGGCGATTGTTATATTTCCGGCTTAGATACGAGGCGCGGTCGCATCAGTCGGCAATTTATCCGGCAGACGTCGTAGCGAGAGTGGTAAATGTTCCACCGATGACGCGTGATCGAACCAGCTAATGTGAACTCATGATGAGGCAAGTAACGCGATGGATCGCATTTCCTGCAGACTTTTCGCTCCGTATTCGCAATTTTGTCGTTGGTATTGTGCCATACTGGTGATGGCTCTAATTCTCCCTGGATGTGGTTGGCTCGGTGTGGATGCTGATGAAGAGGGTGAGAATGATGTCGTTATCGAAGGACTTGACGACATCGGCGCCGACAATTCGTCCTCGCAGAATGGTGATGCCATTCCGGTGGCTGCCGAAGGTAATGGCCTTGCTCTCAAACTGAACGTCGGAGATCGCTTTCCTTTGATCAAAACCGTACAGCAAGTTGTAACGCAGTCGTCCAGCAATGAAACGATTACGAGTAATTCGCTCTTGAAAATGATACTCGAAATCAACGTTGAAGAAGTAAAGGAAGACCGCACGCGAATGTCGGTTCGCTACCATCAGATTAACTACACGCAAGATATCGGCGGCGAACGGCTATTCTACGATTCGAAACAAATCGATCAACCGCTTCATCCGAGCGTTGCGGCGTATCAGGGGATGATTGACAACGAGTTCTCGTTCTGGGTCGGCCGAAAGAACGGCATCGAAGAACTTGTCGGATTTCAGGATTTCTTGAAGCGATGCTTCGCGCATATTCCTCCGACCGAGCGGCAGACGACGCTCAATCAGATGACGAGTGCTTCCGGCGATCAGGGTGTTGCGAACTTTATCGACGACAGTATCGGATTGTTGCCCTACGGAGCCGAGGAAGATTCGGACGGCAAGAGCGGCTTGTCGGTAGGAGATTCCTGGCAGCGAGACCGCAAAGTCGAATTGCCGATCCCGATGCAGATTTCCGACAAGTGCCTATTGTCCGAGATCGATGATCGCGTAGCAACAATCGACATTCACGGGATGATCGGTTCGGTCAATTCGGATGCGTTCAGCACAAGTGAACGACCTCCATTTCAGATTGAAGTCCGGGGCGGTTCATCCACTGGACGTTGTGTCATCGATCGCCTGAGCGGTCTGCCGATCCAATCGAAGATCGAACGTCAGATTGATATGGTCGTGCGTATGGCGGATGGCCAGGAATTCGATCAAAACAAACAGATTATTACAACCATTAACGCATTCCCGTCACATGGTGTTGGTGAACCTATTCGCATCGGAGCAACGTCGTCGAGCAGAAATACAGACGGAAACATCCGCCAGGCGTCCCGTTACAATGAAGTCGATGGCAGCGATGATGAGCTGCCCGAAGCCTTTGCCGAGCCGGACGATGTCCGACCACTTTCTCAACCAGAAAATAGCCGCAACAACTCGGCTCGCAATCGTCGACCGTCGCGACAAATTGATTTCGATGACGATTTGCCGTAAACCTGTCATACGCCCCTGCATTTGAGCGTCAGGGCTTTGATGTATGGTATTGGTTCGACGCCCAGCGCTTTAAGCAGCGTTCCGCCGGCGGTGAAACAGTGTGTTACCCAGCTTTCGTTGCCGTAGCGAGTCAACGCTGCCCCACCTTCTCCGCCGCCAACGTAAACCTGCACACCTTCGTCGTGCATGCGTTTGAGTTGTTCCATGAATTTTCGTGTTCCATTCGAGAATTGATCTTCTTCGAATTTACCGAACACGCCGTTGTGGAATGCAAATGCCGGTCCTTTGCCGTTGGCCACCTTATTATTGTGGTAAGCGATGAAATCACCGATGATTTGCCGATGGAGAGCAATGGTTTCTGGTCCGACATCGAATTGAGCACCCTCTGCGGGAATAGTTTTACTCGCCGTCCCGTCGCCGAGAATAAAATCCACCGGCAATACAAACTGGACATCATTTTGTTGTCCAAGTTGCAGCATCCGTTTGGATTGCTCAATCCTTTCGGGGGGGATGTAGATCTTCTGTTTGGGATCTTCCGCCAGACCGATTCCGAATGTCTCACCGCGCAATTCAGCATCGGCTTTCTTCAACGACATTGCCAACGAACCAGCGGCGATGACGACTCGAACCTCTCCTCGCTGCAGGATCTGTTCGAGGTCATCGAGTTTGTTGATCTTCATTCCGCTGAAAATCACAAGTTCAGATTGCCGTGTCTTGGTTGTGTGTTCACGCAGCTCTCGATCGATGTAACTTCCTAAGGCAACACGGTCCATCGTCAGGGGAACTAAGGTCGATGACAGGTCGCGATTCGATGCCGCAAAGCCTTCGTTGATATGCACGTTCGCAAACTGCTCCCGCATCCCATTTGCATATCGCATCAATTTCTCAGCGACGTTTGGAATCTCTGCCGGTTTGATTTTCCAGAGAGCCTGTTCCAGCGAATACTTGCGGGTATTTTCGAGAACGACCAGCGAGCATGCCGGCTGCTTGGCAACCAATTCTCCTGCCGACGATAGAATATCTCCAGTATCGTTGTTCATCCAGTCATCAACGAAACAGAAATTCTTCGGAGCACAGCCACGAGCGGCCATCATTCCTTTTAGATATTCAGCGACCGGCTTAAGCGATAATTCGGGATCACGGCCGCGATGGCCATATACGATCGGCACCCATTTATGGTCAAAACAGAGCTTGAGGGTCTCCGACAACGAGCGAAGTCGAACATCCTCTTGGATCAAGTCGTTTTCTCCAACGACTACGTCGGTATCGCCGCGAATTAAGACTCGGGTTCCAGAGGGAAGGTCGTTGAGCGACGTCAACTCGGGGATGACATTCAGACATGCTTCCAGTGACGGAAAATCAGGGGTTTTCTCAACGAGGTTTTGACACCAGTCGGTAGTTTGTTCCAAGGTGACGGTCACGACCACTTCTCCTCATATAATGTACGATATTTACGCTGGGATTGTAGTGGTTTAACATAAGCAGTTCAACGGGTTCACGTTTCGATAATCTACGCTGGACTTTCCAATAGATTGGCCATACCAACTTGAACTTTGGAGTCGGTATTACATGAAAATCTCCCATAAAATTGCATGAACTCTTCCAATAAATGAGATTCAACGGATCGACACGGTGAATATTCTCAACTTTCTGCAGTCGAACACTCACAAAATGCGTTTAAGTTTCGTAAGATTAATGCGGTACATTTTTTACCCCGCTGATTTCTCCCGGGCTAATTTTTCAATCGCAGTGACATGCCACACGCTGGTAATGTGATCGTATCAAAATTCACTCTCTTAATGATGCAAAGTTGATCGTGTCGATTATTCGTTCTCCTAATTCGTGCTATCCGGTACGGCGGCGACTGGTTCGTGGAAGATGGCACAATTTGTTCATGTGCCTGTATATAACCGTATCGCTGTTCGGTTTGTCGGTTTTTACGACTCCATTGGTTCGTGCGCTAGACTCTCATGCTGCAGATGGTGTCGAAATCGAATCGATCGTCGTCGGGTTTCAGAATCGAATCCATCTGGGAAAGTGGACTCCTCTCGTCGTAAACGTGGCGACATCGAAACCAATTCACTGTTCTGTTTATGTGACAGCGACGACGCCAGATGGCAACCTGGCAACATTTCCTTCTGCTGAATTTGAATTCACCGAGCCGGGATCACATCGCGTCGAATCGACTTTCATGGCTGGCCGCGTTGATGCCGATATTCGTATTTCATTCGTGTATTACAATGATTCAAATCGGGACACGAATAACAGTGGGGTTCGGATCGAACGAACGCTCTTGCCCGCATCCGGTTCCCTATCGAACGATTATCACGTTTTGGAATCTGATCAATTGCTAATCGCAACGCTAGGGCAACCGGCGGGTTTCGAGAACGAAACGGTGACGCCGTTGTCCGGGCCGAAAACGCCGGTCGAGTTACCTGTACTTGGTAGACGTGACGACACAAATAAGGTCAGATCTCACCGAAAGGGGGAATCGCAAACATTTTCAATAAAGACCATTGCGGAAAAACAGGACCGCGAAGTTGTCGTGCTGTCGTCACCAGTGCAATTACCGACGTTTCCAGCGGGATACGAGTCATTGAGCGTTCTGGTGATCGCGGGCGATTATCAAATGGATGCCGCACGTAACGCGGCTGTGCGTGAATGGGTCCACGGTGGTGGTCACCTCGTACTCTCTGTGGCGAGCGAACGGGATGCCTATCTCTCGAGCAGGTTCATCGACTGGGTTCCCTGTCGCATTGCCGATGAGATGATGTTGCGGGAACTCAGTTCGCTTGAGACTTACACCAAAGCATCGGCTCGTCTACGTACAACCAACCGTGTGCCGGCGGTCCGTCTGGAATCTAGCGAAGGCGTGACGCTAGCCTCAAGTATCGATGGTCCTATTTTAATGAGAGTTCCGTTTGGTTTTGGGCGTGTGACTATGCTGGGGATTGACCTTAATCGTCCACCATTGTCGGAATGGGAGATTCTTCCCGAATTTGTAGAACACATCAGTGATCTGTACCAGAACAACTTGAGCCAGGCGGCCTCGGATCGTTTTACCCGCATTTCTTCCTCAAACATTTCCGATCTCTCAACACAATTACTCGGAGCGCAGGAACGTTTTCCACAAATCGAACGTACGGCAATCTGGATGGTCATCGGCTGGATGGTCGCTTACCTTGTCATGATTGGTTTCGGGGATTATCTGCTCGTCAAATATGTGTTTCGCCGTCCTGAATGGACTTGGTTTACTTTACCGTTTCTTGTGCTAGTCAGCGTGTCACTGGCCGCCTGGGGAGCCAGTCGGTCAAATGGCAACCAGGTGCAAGTCAATATGCTCGATGTGATTGATCTCGATGCTGCTACGCAAGTAATGCGCGTGCAAAACTGGTCGACTCTCTATTCACCTGAGACGCGGCGATACCGGATGGGCTTCGACATTCCGGCAGTAGAGCTTGGGGCGATTGTCTCTCCTGAAACTAATTCCGAACTCGCTTCACAGAACATCCCTGATGAACGAAAACACGTGGGGGTCAAAGTCGGCTGGTACGGAACGCCAGAATCGAGTTTTGGAGGAATGTACCGTACCGGCGGCTTCAATCTGACACAGACGCGATATTCCTTCACCCGAGATGCGGACGAGATTGAAAATCTCCCCATTCCCATCTGGTCGGCAAAAACATTGTACTCACAGAAAAGTATGCCGGCGACAAGTCTGGTCGACAGTCACCTCGTCAGCACTGGTATGGGACAACTTCAAGGGACGATAACCCATCATTTTCCAGCGCCGCTCGAAGATTGGTTTATCGCATATGGAAGCCGCGTGTTCCGCCCGCGAATTGGACTCGGCTTGCCAGCTGACTTAGGATCTTCCGCACTACCACCTGGAAGACCGTGGGATCCGAACGGGGCGGGCGTTTTTCAGCGAGAGTTGAAAGGATTTCTGACGGGAACAATTCAAGTACGCTCAACGACAACAGGCAAATCCGAACATACGATCCTCCAGCAAAAGGCGTACGATTTGGATGGCCACGATGCCTATACAATACTAAAGATGATGACGTTTTATGAAATGGTCGGCGGCCAGGATTACACAAAGCTTTCGAACCATCAGCTTGATGATATGGATTTAACTCACGTGATGAAGTTGAACCGTGCCGTTCTCTTCGGGCAAATTAAGTCTCCGGCCAGCTCTCTTGTGCTTGATGGCAAAACGGAAAATTCACAACGGCATGTGACCGTCGTCCGCATCGTTCTACCTGTCGACCAACAACTTGTCGAACGACGCGAATTACCCAGCTTCGATCCCAATGTCGCGAAGCCACAGAATGTTTTTAAAGACGAATAACCTCCAACCACATCAGGCGAATGTACCGAGGTACCCACGTTGATCGAAACGCACAATCTGACGAAACGCTACGGAAACCTGATCGCCGTCAATCATCTAAACCTGCGACTGGAAGAAGGGGACGTCTTTGGGTTTATTGGCCCAAACGGTTCGGGTAAGACCACGACCATGCGCATGCTTGCCACACTTCTCAGTCCCGATTATGGTGAAGCGTACGTTTGTGGCAAGTCGATATATACACACGCCCAGGAAATCCGCCGCCTCGTCGGCTATATGCCCGACTTCTTCGGCGTGTATGACGATATGACCGTCATAGAATATCTCGAGTTTTTCGCCGCCAGCTATCGTATCGACAGTCATGCTCGCCGTAAGGTATGCGAAGAAAAGCTGGAACTGGTCGATATGACATTCAAGCGGGACGCAATGGTGAATCAGCTTTCACGCGGACAGACGCAGCGTATCGGCCTGGCTCGCGTCCTACTTCACGAGCCGCAAGTCCTGCTGCTCGATGAGCCTGCCAGCGGCCTCGATCCTCGTGCCCGAATCGAGATTCGAAATTTGCTGAAGCGATTAGGAGAACTTCACAAGACGGTCATCGTTTCCAGCCACATTCTCCCCGAGCTGGCCGATGTCTGTACTCGCGTCGGCATGATCGAAAAAGGGGAACTCATCGTCGATGGTTACGTCGACGAAGTGATGCGCAAAGCGCGTCAGCGAATCCTGCTCCAAATTCGGGTAAAGGATAAACTGGATCAAGCCGCAGCGTTGCTCGAATCGCACGACACGACCGATCAGGTGTCGATCGTTAAAGGAACGATTCATGCTCAACTCAAGGCGGAAGTCGAAGATTACAGCGAACTTCCGTCGCTGCTAATTTCGTCGGGATACAAAGTCGTCATGTTCCGAGAAGAGGAAGTCAACCTCGAAACCGCTTTTATGGAACTCACAAAAGGGAAGCAGCAGTAACCATAAATTGACAGTTGATGATTGATAATCGACAATCTTGCATTTTCAATTCTCAACTTTTATCGGTCCGGATTTGCACTTGCAGTGCACTGAGCATCTTTGTGATCTGGTCTTCTTTGCTGTTGATGAATGGGACATTATCAAGCACGATGGCTCGTGGTTCGTTGCTGGGGTGCAAAATCAATCGCCCCGAGCGCAACAGCATGTATTCGAAGATGTCGGTGATTTCTTTGTCTATTTTGAGGTGAGGAGCCGAAAATCGTTCCATATCACTCAATACACCATGATGATGTAATAATTCGTTCGGACGGACTTCCCAGTAGTCGAAGCGCACATTGATCAAAACGGCCATGTAGATGACGGTCATAAATGTGGCGACGGAAAAATAGAAATGGGTATTTGCCCAGGGTTTAAATTTTTTCAACCAGTTCGAAACGATGGGTACCATTTCTGGATAGATGCGGAATAACAGTGCTAATCCTACGATTAAAGCGATGACGAAAAAGAAAACGGTGAGCGACGTCGTGCGTGGGAAATCAAACGCAAAAACGACCATGTTCAGTCCGGTGATCAGCAGGAAGACCACCGCAACAATTTCAGTCATCGGTCGATCCACACCCGCCGCATCTTCCGTAAACCACATGAAGATTCCCGCTACCAACGCGGCGAGAAGTGTCGGATATAGCAACACAATCTTCGGATAAGAAATTAGAAAAATATGCTCGGGAGCATCAACCGCCATATCTTGGTTTGACTCAGACGTTGGCGAAGAACTCACATTCTACTCCTGTTTTTATTTGGTCTGATTTTGAATGCGGTCGCATGCGGGATTTTTGTCCAAACAGCCCCATACAAGGAACGGTAGATTCCACTCTTGGAGGTTAACTTTATCGCCGTCCGTCCAGCAATACCAGTGAAGATACGATCGGCGACCTCACTGGCACTCTCGTTACAACGCAGCCGCTTCAAATGCGGTTCATGGCGATTGTGGAAATTCTCGCAACATTGTCAATTTGCGGAATAGAAAGAATCAACAGAGAGAGCTAATTCGCCAGGCTTTAAGTCGTCACTTTGGCTACGTGGCTACGCCAAGGCCGCCATCGCCTGATGACAGCGCGGGGTCAGTGGGAAATCATTGTTTACTCCAAGCCCTGATTCCGCTTGTAATTGGTCGACACTTTCGCAGATCGCAGGCAGGTCGAACGACTTCCAAATGGTTTGTAATTTCACCAGCATTGGAAACCCATCTACTTCCTGTTTCATCTGATCGGGCAATAGAGACGACAAAGCGACGGCTGCGACCGACGATCTTTTGAATTCGGGGTGAGCAAGAATCCGTAGTCCCCAGTGGTGGTGGAGGATGCAACAAATCAATTCATCTGGCAACTGCCAGCGAGCTGCAAGCGATGCTCCGGCTAGTGCGTGATTCCAACCGAACCGACTTTGCTCGAAGTCGCAGAGATTATTTGATTGTTCGTTGCGCCGATCAAGAAACTGGCAATAAGTGTCGGTCATTTCGTTGGTAATAACGGGGAGCAGGTAGTCTTGAAGCAGAGCACCGGCAATTGCCAGGTCGAGATCGGCGTGTAGCAATCTCGCGACCTCGCGGGAGAACAGGGCTTTTTGCAGGCAGGTATTCCAAAATCCTCCTTGATGTATCAATTTTGACTTGCGAGCCTGAATCGCCGATTGCATGCCCGTCGTGATCAGGAACAGTTTCGTGGGACGGATCCCTAGTAGGGAAATTGCTTGATGTACGCTTCCGGCCCGGTGACGCAATCCGACGACCGAAGAGTTCACGTAACGTAGTAGTTCGACGGTTAACCCCGCATCAGTTTCGATGATCTTTGCCAATTCCTTGGTAGTGGCATTGGGGTCATTGGCACGCTGAGTAAACTGAGTGACGGCAATTGGTAGGGCGGGCAACCGAATTGTAGGTGGCATAACCGCCAAGTTGAAATCCTTTAGTGATTCGATTCGCAGTGTTTTCCAATCGATATCAGACATTTTTTCCCTACAATCCGTCATATGACACTCTGGATGGCGATTTTACAAGGTGATTGATCGTTTGTATCGTCATCGCTCAGGTCAATATGCCCTATCCAGTCTCCACACATTTTGAAGTCACGTAATAATATTCTGGAATTTCTGGTTACTGGCGTCCCAATCCAGAAGTCTACGTGCCCGCTTTTTTCATTACGATTGTTAAACGCAAATTTAAGAATTCAGGAGCGGTGACCATTTTATCTTACTTTTCCGATGCCTCATTAACACGTTAATCCATTATTCAAATTTCGGCACGGTGTACATCGAACAATCAACTTATTCAAATATGTGAAGCATAAAATTATCATGCACTTAATCACTCCCCCCCCGACTCATATAACCCCTGGTATAGAAAATGGGGGCAGGTCAGGAGTATTTACTTGTTTTAAAACGTAACGTCGCGAGAATAGTAGTTTGTCATTGATTACTGGATTCTCTCGTCGGCCTTCGTGTTCACTTCAATATCGGGGATAAAAAAGTTCGTGTTGACTTTTCACCGTGCCTTTGATTGACCCAAGAATCTGATAAGATGAAATACGTGACCGCGACTTGGCGTGATCTGAAGTGGGTATTGCGCAATACGCGCATGGAGCCCGCGAGTCGTTGAAAAGCCAATTATTGTTTTTACTTCATGCCGTTCTACTGTGTTGATCACGATATGTTGGCCACATTCGAATGAACTGGCCTAAACAGGACTATGCCACCGGGGCTATAAATCCACGATTTCCAGACAGGATATTAACCGCGACATGACCAAACCAACTTTATTGGTCATTCAAGGATCAAATCAGGGCGCGCGGTATGGCATCGAGACGGTCAGTCTTGATATCGGCCGCGGCGTGCGAAATACCGTCCGTATTCACGATACCGAAGTCTCGCGCCATCATGCGACGTTGGAAGCGAATGAGGGAATTTACCAGATCGTCGACCGTAACAGCTCCAATGGTACATTTGTTAATGGTGTTGCCGTTCGTACGCGTCGCCTTCACGACGGCGATCTCATTCAGATCGGCCGCACCATTTTGCTGTTTACCGAGCAGTCTGCCAGTCCCGAGATGTTCGATGCTTCGCATCTCGTCAACGTGATTGACCAGGGTGCGATCGATGACCGTTCGCATATTATTGAATCCATCGATGCACGGCAGGAGAGGTTGCTTGGAAGAGGGTTGGCGACTACCTCCGTAATGCAGGAACAAACACTGGCTCATTTGCAGGTGTTATACCGCATCTCGGAAGAGGTCGTGCGGCCTTCGATGTCGCTGGAGCAAATGCTTAAACGGATTCTTGACCTGACTATTGACGCCGTTGGTGCCGATCGGGCGTGCCTGCTCCTGTCTGATCCGCAGACCGGACAATTAGGACCCGTAGTTTACACCCACCGTCATGGCGTGCAAGATACAGGACGCATGCCAGTATCTCAAAGTATTGTTGACGTTGTGATACTGGATGGACGAGGAGTTCGCACATCTGATGCCCAGTCTGACCGACGTTTTGTTCCTGGCCAGAGCATTTTACAAGCCGGTATTCGTGAAGCGATGTGTGTACCGATGAAAGGACATTTCGAACTTATCGGCGTGGTATACGTCGACATCACCACGCCTGCTGAACGTGTTCTTGCCAATAACGGAAACTCCCAGCACTTCGAAGATGGACTCTTAAGCCTTCTGGCTTCTATTGGCCGACAGACGGCACTTGCCATCGAGAACAGCAGGTATCAACATGCATTAATAAAAGCCGAGCGGCTGGCCACGATGGGCGAAACAATTGCGACGTTAAGCCATCATATCAAGAACATATTGCAGGGGATTCGCGGTGGCAGTTACCTCATCGACATGGGGCTTAACGACCATAACGAGGATGTCGTCCGTAAAGGTTGGGATATTGTCGAAAAAAATCAGAACAAAATCTATAACCTCGTGATGGACATGCTCACGTTCAGCAAAGAACGACAACCGGCATGGGAACCCGCAAATGCCAACGATATCGTCAAAGACATCTTCGAATTAATGCAGGCACGTGCTGCCGAAAAGAATATTCAATTTGAGGCCGAACTCGATCCTGAGATGCCCGAGACTCCATTCGACCCCGAGGGTATATCGCGCGCGATTCTCAATGTCGTAACCAATGCATTTGATGCCATTGAAGATGTGGAAAATGCCACCGTGCTGGTGCAGACCACTTTTGCAAAGGACACGGGAAACGTTCAAATTCTCGTAACGGACAACGGCCATGGGATTCCCGAAGAGACATTACCGCATATATTCAACGCTTTTGAATCAACGAAAGGAGCCCGCGGCACGGGTTTGGGGTTAGCTGTCAGCCAGAAGATTATCATGGAACACGGCGGACGCATCACCGTCGACAGCAAACCAGGTAGTGGTTGCCGTTTCGCGCTCACTTGGCCCGGTGTGGAAGAAGAAAACCGCAGCATCGACGGACAAACACAAGCATAACCTTCTTTTCGACGAAGCAGGAATGCTAGACCGGCAAAATCTTTCCTATCCGCTGCTGAATTTCCGCCGGTTCCGCCATCCGGCCGACGCCGATTTGGCCACAACTGAGCCAACCCGAACCAGGCTCAACGAACATAACACCGTCTTCGCGCAGCTGTTGTACGTTGCGCTGCACCGAAGTCTTCACCCACATGTCGCAGTTCATGGCGGGAGCCATCAGAATAGGACTCGTAACCGTCAATGCCAGCGTTGAAAGCAGATCGTCGGCGAAGCCGTGTGCGACTTTTGCGAGGTAGTCGGCGCTCGCTGGCGCAATAACCATCAGGTCCGCTCGGCGGGCGAGTCCGATATGTTCACCCTGGAAATGCTCTTGCGGATTGAACATGCCGCTATGAACCACACGGCCGGAAAGAGCCTCGAACGTCGTTGCTCCGATAAATTTCTCGGCGGCCTCCGTCATCACGACCGTTATTTGATAACCAGCCTGCATTAATTTGCTGGCGAGATCGGCAGATTTATACGCGGCTATTCCGCCAGTGATTCCCAAAAGTATTTCGTTCCCTGGCACGGTAAAACTCACGTCATATTACAGATCGTCAAGGTTCGGGCCGGCATCGCCGACATCTTCGTTGGCAACGACGAGTTCTCCGCTCTGATCGAGGTAGATCTTGTCGGTCATGATTTCTTCGACGACGATTTCCATCGGCGTTTTGGTTTGCTGATCGATTAGCGGGCGGGCTCCGCGGTTAAGAGCGACCAGTCGCTTTTGAATCAACGATGACAACTTGAACCGGCCACCAACCTTGTTAACGATCTCTTCTTCTTTAAATTCATCAAGCATGTTGTGACTTCTCCCACTCCACTAAAATGGCCTCAATTTCTCGAATTGCACGGTCCAGATTGTCGTTTATCACCTGATAACGATATCGGTCGGCGTATTTCAGTTCATTTCGCATCGTCTGCAGACGACGTTGAATAATTTCTTCGGATTCAGTTCCCCGGCTGCGGAGACGGGTTTCGTAGTCGGTATCGGAAACCGTCCTTAAAAAGATCGTGACAGCTTGCGGCGATTGTTGCAAGACCTGCAAGGCTCCCTGGACGTCGATTTCCAGTAATGCCCAACCCCCCTCTTTATACGCACGGACCAGCTCCGACTTGAGAGTACCGTACCAATACCCCGAACTATGCACTTCGGCGCATTCGACGAATTCGTCGCGTTCGCGGCGGGACTGAAACTCGGCCGGGGTCAGAAAATAATAATCCTCGCCATCCAATTCCCCTTTGCGCATCGGGCGGGTTGTGGCGGAAATTGCCTTAATAATCTTAACTCGAGAATCTGATGTCAAACGATTTACGATGGTCGTCTTGCCGCTGCCGCTGGGGCCAGACAAGATGATGATCGGAAGAACCGTCAGATCGGGGGGGGGGGCGGATGACTTAGATGGCGTCGACATTATTCCACGTTTTGCACGTTTTCGCGAATCCGTTCGAGGGCAGCCTTCATTTCCACGACAGAGTACGAGATCGTCACGTCGTTGGCTTTGGAACCAATGGTATTAATTTCCCGGAAAATCTCCTGGCTAAGAAAGTCGATCTTTCGCCCTTGCGACTCCTTATCGTTCAAAAACGATTCGAATTTCTGCAGATGGCATCGGAGCCGGCTCAATTCTTCATTGATGTCGCAACGGTCGGCGAACAGACTTACTTCGCGAATAATATCGGTTTCCGATACCTTGACCGGAAATTCCTTCAACATTTCATTTACTCGGTCGAGCATTCGATTACGGTAATCGCTGACAATCGTAGCAGATTTTGCGACGATCTGCTCGATATGCCCGGCAATCACCGCGCAACTACTTCGCAAATCGTCAGCGGTCGATTGTCCTTCTCGTTGGCGAAACGCTTGCAATTGTGTCATCGCTGATCGTAATGCGAGTTCACATGTAGGCCAGATTTCCTCCAGAGAAATATCATCGGTCGACTTGTCGGTGACCGCGCCTGGCAAGAGCGCCAGTTGCGACAGGTCGCGACCGCTTGTCAGGTCAGTAATCTTTAACGAATGCGCGATCTCCTGCAATTGTCGCCAGTATTCAGAAATCGTATCAGGATGAAGGCGGAAGGCGCCGGTCAATCCTAGCAATTCACTACGTATCGAGACGTTGACCGTTCCACGGGAAACGAATTCCCGAATGACTTTCTCGATCTGATTTTCGAATACAGCGAAGTGATCGGGGCAACGAGTGGAGATCTTTAGGTAGCGATTATTAACTGTCCGTACTTCAATGATGACACATCGGTCTCCCGATTGTTCACGGGCAGTTCCAAACCCCGTCATACTCAGTAGCACAGAAACATCTTTCGTCTGAAATTCGCTTGCAGATCAGGTTCTGGATTCAATTGTTCGGGAACTTCTCGCAGTGGAACCGAGGCATTGAACTATTTTTCAGATGATTCTTTTGTCTCGGAGGTCCCTTCCTTCGGAGTGGTCGTCTTGTCTGCGGAAGGAGGATCGACCGGCGGGATGTTGATGCTGTCGTCCGCCGACTCACCGGACTTTTCGCTGGTTTCGGATCCCGTCTTGGACGTTGACTCATCACCGGGTTTTGAAGTGATAGTTGGTTCGGCCGCGGTGGCATTAGTTCCGCCGCTAAATTGGCCAGTCGCATCATGGCGGAGTATGATAATATTGATTCCGGCCAGTGCTACCCAAATCACAGCAAAAACCACCGTAATTTTGGTGAATACATCGCCGGCTTTCGTACCAAATGCGCTTTGTCCTCCTGCTCCACCAAACGCACCGGCTAATCCACCTCCCCGACCCCGCTGCAACAAGATCAGTACGATCATCATAAAGCCGACGACTAACAGCAACGTCATTCCGATAAACGACATCATAATTGAAATCCTATTTCCCTTGATCGAATTCCCTGATCGTTGTTCGCCCTCATGTCGGCATTTCTGTTCTCAAGTAGCGGTGAGATCACGTGCCGCCTGTACAATCGGCTGAAACTGCTCGAATTTCAGGCTCGCCCCACCCACTAATGCCCCATCCACGTTTGGTTGTCCCAGCAGTTCGCGCGCGTTGTCGGGTTTGACACTTCCACCGTAAAGGATACGAACCTTGTTGGCCAAATCGGGATTGTAATACATCGACAGCCAATTGCGAAGGTAAATATGCACAGATTCTGCCTGATCTGGAGTCGCTGTCAGGCCGGTCCCGATGGCCCAGACCGGTTCATAAGCGACGACAAGATGCTTTAACAACAATGCGACATCCTGACCATCGAGGGCTCCGGACATCTGTCGTTTGAGCACAATTTCGGTTTGGTTCTCTAAACGCTCCTCTTTGAGTTCACCGACGCAGAGTACAACGTCGAGTCCGGCGGCCAGAGCTGTTGTTATCTTTTTCCGGATGATTTCATCCGTTTCCCCAAGAATATGTCGCCGTTCGCTGTGGCCGAGAATCACAGCGTCGCAACCAACGTCGGTTAACATCGTCGCAGCAATTTCGCCAGTGAATGCTCCCGGGGCTTCAAAGTAACAGTTCTGAGCCCCCAATCGCACGCTCGAATTACTTAAGATTTCGTGGATTGCCGAGAGATAGGGAAACGGAGGGCAGACCATGACCTCGACCGCCGTTGTTGAACCGACGTCCTTTGCTAACGCAGTTGCGAGACTCCGTCCCGAGGCAAGGTCCAAATTCATCTTCCAGTTACCGGCTACCAACTTGCGACGCATACGGTGTACTTTCACTAAATATCAGATAGTTTGGAGGGCGACGGAGGGAATGGTCGACGTTTTGATTTCATAAAAACCTGCAGCCCAAAGGGTTTTGAACTGCATGCAACAATGAGCGGGTCAGATCGGTCATCAATTGTGTTGATCAAGCACCCTTGATCAACACGGTCGAGGCTGACCAAATCAGTGAACCGACGTGCTGCCTCTAAGGCGTCTATTCAATCGGCTCACTTCGAGGATACGAGCCGAGAATCTCGAGGCGAACGGCATGGCGTTCCATTTCCGTGATCGCTTTTTTGATTTTCGCATCGCGGAAATGCCCTTCAAAATCGATGAAGAAGAGATAACCCATTTCCGTTCCCTTTAAAGGGAACGATTCGATCCACGTGAGATTTATCTTGTTTCTCTTGAAGACGCTCAGTGAGTCGGCCAAGGCTCCCGGCTTGTGAGGAATCTGAAGCAACACGGCTGTACGATCAATACCAGTTGGTTGAGCAGCTTCATCCCCGATAACAGCAAAACGAGTGATATTGTTGGAATTGTCTTCAATACGTTCAGCGACCGTCTGAAGTCCGTATTGTACCGCTGCCTGTGTACTCGCAATGGCTGCGGCTCCGGGTTTATCGCGTGCCAGTTGGGCTGCCGTCGAAGTGCTCGTCACTTCTCGTAGTTGTGCCTGCGGCATGTTGCGAGCCAGCCATTCTCGGCACTGGGACAAAGCCTGTGGTTTGCTGTAAACTTCCACAATTTCACCACGTGGGACACTCGCGAGCAAGTGGTGATGGATCGCGAGTTGCACTTCGCCGCAAATGCGAAGTGGAAGTCGAGTGAACATGTCGAGAGTATCTACGATGCGGCCATCGGTGCTGTTTTCGATTGGGACGACACCGAAGTTCGCATGCCCGCGATTGACCTCTTCAAACACCGTAGCGATCGTACTGACGGGAACAAGATCGGCACTGTTTCCGAATCGTTCGATAGCCGCGACATGCGAGAAACTATATGACGGTCCCAGATAAGCCACCCGAACCGAACGAATTTTGTGGCGCGCAGAACTAAGGATTTCACGGTAGACACCGCGAATGGCGTGAAACGGCAGTGGACCCGAATTCATCGCTTCCAATTCCTGCCACAATGCTTCGTCCTGATGAATATCGAAGACTGCATGGTGGGGATTCGGCTGCTTTTCGATAATTTTTGTGGTGAGTTCGGCTCGTCTATTCGCGAGCTTGATCAGATCCTTGTCGATCCGCTTCAATTCATCATTCACTGCCTGAGGAGAAAATTTCGACGTCGCTTTAGGAACCGACTTTTTACCGGCTTTTGAGATGGGCTTCTTCGGTGCGGATGGCTTCTTCGTTACAGCTGGTTTTTTCCGCGCGGCAGTGGACTTTCGCGCCGTCGTCGATTTTTTTACCGCCGTCGATTTTCGCGTAGCCGTGGTCTTTGACCGCTTCAATTTGACCGGTTTTTTTTTCATCGGTCCCTTTCAGGCAGGTGGGACTCCGGTATAACTCTGTAATGCAGCAAACGATATGCTGCACAATGACATGTGGTTGCAGAGACGAACTTGAATAGCAACAATCTGGCAAGACATCTTACGCTTGACAGCATAAGATGATGAGTCATTTGGTTTATGTAACCTGTTGTCATCCAAGCGAATACGATTTTTTCTGATTGTCGCTCCATCGACGGAATGCGAAACATATTGGAACTACATATCTTTTGTACTCGTCACCATTTCGGGTGTCAAGTTGCCAGAGGATCGGTCTTTCTGAATCCCAAAATGTTTCTCGTGAGCCGCAAAGAAAACGTTTCAGGCGAGTACAAACGAAGCTGGTGACTGCCGAAATGGCATTGTCGACTTTTGGTCAACGCAAATTGAAGAGCGTCAATATGGCAGCTTTTTGAGATCCTGTAACATGCGTGCGACAATTGATTTGTGTTAACTGTTTATTGTGTAACGTTTTAAGGAAATGTTCCTGATCAGCATTCACTTGGCACAAACTTTGCCTTTAATCATTGTTAAATCCTTGTGGAGAACCAAAATGCCTTCGAACACGGTAAATCAAAATTTGCTCGCAATTCATTACGGTTGCGATGGCAAGGGTATTTAATTCAATGACCTTAAACAGCCTCGAAGAATATCGCAAAGAGATTTCAATTCAAGGCACGTACGTATATCAGCATCTCGGTGGATGTGAACAAAACGATCGGACTTCGTTCACGTTCCCGAGCCGGCGATCAAAACCATTCAATTTGGAGATGAATTCATGGCGTTAAAAGGAGAGAAAATCGTCGGCATCGACTTGGGAACCACGAACTCCGTCGTATCGGTGATCGAAGGGGGAGAAGCAAAGGTCATTGCCAATCTTGAAGGGAATCGTATTACTCCGAGTGTCGTTGCGTTCACCGATAAGGGTGACATACTCGTCGGAGAACCGGCGAAACGACAGGCCGTTACCAACCCGACAAAAACCATCTACTCGATCAAGAGATTCATGGGACGGCGTCACAGTGAGGTCGAAAACGAAGAAAAGATGGTGCCATACGACGTGATTGGCGATCCCAGCGATTACGTAAAAGTCAAGGTTGGAGAAAAAATCTACACTCCTCCCGAGATCTCGGCGTTTATTCTGCGAAAATTAAAGGACGCTGCCGAGAGTTATCTCGGGCACAAGGTCAACAAGGCAGTCATCACTGTTCCAGCGTACTTCAACGATGCTCAACGTCAGGCGACCAAAGACGCCGGTCAGATCGCCGGCCTGGAAGTCGAACGTATCATCAACGAACCTACAGCTGCTGCTCTTGCGTATGGACTCGAAGCGAAGTCTGACGAGAAGATCGCCGTATTCGATCTCGGTGGCGGTACGTTCGATATTTCAATTCTCGAAGTCGGCGACGAACTGATTGAAGTTCTCAGTTCTAACGGCGATGGCCACCTCGGCGGTGACGATTTCGATGAAGAACTTATCAATTACATTGCAGACAAGTTTCGCGCTGAGAATGGAATCGACCTGCGTAAAGATCCGATGGCGTTACAACGGTTAAGAGAAGCCTCGGAAAAGGCCAAAAAAGAGCTTTCGTCGTCGCAGACGACCGATATCAACCTGCCATTTATCACGGCAGATGCTAGTGGTGCAAAACATTTGCAGATGGCAATTACACGTTCTGAATTCGAGCGGATGATCGACGCGCTCGTCGAGCGTTGCCGACAACCGGTCGTACAGGCGCTAAAGGACGCCAAGCTCGATCCGAAACAAATCGACGAAGTAGTGCTAGTGGGCGGATCGACCCGTGTTCCCAAAGTACAGGAATTCGTGAAACAGCTGTTTGGTCGGGAACCACACAAAGGGGTCAATCCCGATGAGGTGGTCTCAGTTGGTGCGGCAATTCAGGGAGGGATCATCGGAGGTGAAGTCAAAGATGTTGTATTGCTTGACGTGACGCCATTGTCCCTCGGCATCGAAACAGAAGGTGGAATCATGACGGTCCTCGTGGAGCGGAACACGACAATCCCGACCACGAAACGGGAAACCTTCTCGACCGCTGCTGACAATCAGACAGCGGTTACCGTGCGGGTCTTCCAGGGCGAACGTACGATGGCCAACGACAACCGTCTGCTCGGGCAATTCAATCTCGAAGGAATTCAGGCTCAGCCGCGCGGTATGCCGCAAATTGAGGTCACTTTCGACATTGATGTTAACGGTATTCTCAACGTCTCGGCGAAGGATAAGTCAACCGGCAAAGAAACGTCGGTGAAAATTGAGCAATCCAGCGGGTTGTCCGAATCCGAAATTGAAAAAATGCAGAAAGATGCCGAGGCTCACGCTCAAGATGATAAACAGAAACGCGAGCTGGCAGAGGCCAAGAATTTAGCGTCTCGCATGGTTCACGAGACCGAGAAACAGCTCAACGAGCATAAAGATAAGCTCGATGAATCGTCGAAGTCAGCGATCGAGGCATCGCTCGGCAAGGTCAATACCGTATTGTTACGTGACGATCTCGCCGCAATCAAAAGCGCAACCGAAGAGTTGGCTCAAGCGTCGCAAGCCCTGTTGCGTCATATGCAGGATGCAGGGGGCGGAGCACCGGAATCGGACGGATCGGCTTCCGGAACCGATTCAAAGGACGACGACGTAATCGATGCTGAATTTGAAAAGAAAGATTGAGGCTAAACGCCAGCAATTGACATCCATTACGTTCCGCCCGGTCAAATTGATCTTCACTGAAGTCGCAAGGCTTCCGTGAGGTTCTTTTCTCGAGAAAATCATTCTGCTAATTCGGGTCCGTCGCTTTCTTTGATGCGAAATACTCCGAGGCTGCGAGGAGCCTGCGCCATGCGACGAACGAAATCGATCGCGCGTTCTCTGCAACAAGGAGTTTCACATGTCATTACCCATCGAAAAACTGACGGTTAAGGCACAGGAGGCCTTACAGAAATCGCACCGTCTGGCGGACCAGAACGGCAATCCCGAATTGCAACCGTTGCATTTGCTTAAGGCCTTGCTCGAAGAAGATCAGGGGATCGTTCGCCCGTTAATCCAGCGTATTGGTGCGAATCTGACGCAACTGCAGTCACTGGTCAACAGCGAAATTGAAAAGCTTCCTAAGGCCACCGGCCACAGCTTACAGGTTTCTCCGAATCGAGCGTTCATGCAATTGTTCGATCAGGCGCAAACAGTCGCTGACCAGATGAAGGATGCTTTCATCTCGACCGAGCATCTGATGCTTGCCCTTACTCAGGTTGACAGTTCCGCAAAACGCCTGCTGGACATCAACGGAGTTGAAGAAGGCGATATCCTGAATGCGCTCAAAACTGTGCGAGGGGGACAACAGGTGACCGATCAGAATCCTGAAGACAAATACCAGGCCCTCGAAAAATATGGTAAGGATCTCGTCGCACTCGCCCGACAAGGAAAGATCGACCCTGTCATAGGACGTGACACCGAAATCCGCCGCGTCATTCAAGTTCTCTCGCGTCGACGTAAAAATAATCCAGTCCTCATTGGCGATGCGGGAGTCGGAAAAACAGCAATCGTCGAAGGTCTGGCTCACCGCATTGTTCTTGGCGATGTGCCACAAAACCTGAAGGAAAAGCGAGTCATCGCTCTCGATATGGGAGCATTGATTGCTGGTGCCAAATACCGCGGTGAGTTTGAAGACCGATTGAAAGCCGTGCTCAACGAAGTGCAGCAGGCGGCGGGAAAAATCATATTATTCATCGACGAACTGCACACAGTAGTTGGCGCGGGGGCGGCGGAGGGTGCTGTCGATGCGTCGAATTTGCTTAAGCCTGCGCTGGCTCGCGGTGAACTCCACTGTGTCGGAGCGACGACGTTGGACGAATATCGTAAGTACATTGAAAAAGATCCCGCGCTCGAACGCCGGTTTCAGCCGGTTTTGGTAAAAGAACCCAACGTCGAGGACACGGTTTCCATTCTCCGGGGGCTTAAAGAACGTTACGAATCACATCATGGTGTAAGGATCACCGACGATGCCATCGTTGCCGCGGCAATGCTCTCCGACCGTTACATCAACGATCGATTTCTTCCCGATAAGGCGATCGATCTGGTCGACGAAGCAGCGAGCCGGCTGCGAATGGAAATGGACTCGATGCCGATCGAAATTGATGAGGCGACCCGCGAACTGGCCCGTCTGCAAATAGAAGCGACGGCGCTCGGAAAAGAGAAAAACGCCGAAAGCCGAAGCCGGCTCGAAGATCTGAAACAACAAATTGCTGAGCGAGAAGAATCCGTTAATACACTTAAGGCCCGCTGGGAGGTAGAGAAAAGTTCACTTTCGAAATTGCGACCGTTGAAAGAAGAAATCGAACATCTGCGAACCATTTACGAGCAGGCGTTCAACACGGCACAGAGAACAAATATGAATGCCGATTACGAAAAGGCATATCAAGCAGAACAGCAGCTTCGCGACGCCGAACGAAGTCTTGCCGATGTTGAAAATCGTGTCGCTCAACAAGGTGATGCCGGCGGGCAGCGATTGCTTCGCGAAGAAGTGACTTCGGACGACATTGCCAAAGTCGTCAGTGCGTGGACGAATATTCCAGTCACAAAAATGATGCAAGGCGAGCGTGAAAAGCTGCTGCAGATGGAAGATCAAATACATAAGCGAATGATCGACCAGGCTGAAGCCGTCACGGCTGTTTCTAATGCTGTGCGGCGAGCACGTTCTGGTCTGCAGGATCGTAATCGTCCCGTCGGCTCGTTCATCTTTCTCGGCCCGACTGGCGTAGGCAAAACCGAGTTGTGCAAAGCCCTTGCCGAATTCTTGTTCGACGACGAGCGCAATATGATTCGAATCGACATGAGCGAATTTATGGAGCGGCATAGCGTCGCTCGATTAATCGGGGCTCCTCCAGGATATGTCGGTTACGATGAAGGAGGGCGATTGACAGAGGCAGTCCGCCGACAGCCATACTCGGTGATTCTGCTCGATGAAATCGAAAAGGCTCACCGCGACGTATTTAATATCTTGTTACAACTGCTCGACGACGGGCGACTCACCGACAGTCACGGTCGAACCGTTGATTTTACGAATACCATTGTGGTGATGACTTCGAACATCGGCAGCCAGACGATTATGGACCTCGCCGGTAAGGAAAACGAAAAGGAAATACGCAATCGAGTAACTCATGCTCTTGAACGCGAATTTCTGCCGGAGTTTCTTAACCGCATTGATGAAATCATCGTGTTTCATCCACTCGGCCAAGAAGAGATCCGCCAGATTGTTGATTTGCAGTTGAACAAGCTGGTCCAACAGCTCAAGACGAATCAGTACGAGCTAATCGTATCGGAAGCGGCCAGAGTCTTAATCGCCGAAGAAGGCTACGACCCGGTATATGGAGCAAGACCTCTTAAGCGTGTGATTCAACAGAGATTACAAAATCAACTGGCTAGTGAAATTCTCTCAGGGCGATACACCGAGGGGTGCCAAATCAACGTGGACGTCGACAACGGAGAATTTGTCTTCCACAAATCGGCAATGTGAATGTCAGGAACCAATAAAAGAAAATAAGTGTTGCGCAAGGGAATTGCGCCACTCAGTTCTCAGGAGACAAAAGTTTATTCTGCGGCGACGTCGAGTGACGCGAACGGACTAATGCGTCGGACTTTTTCGGCAATCTGAGCGCGGGTATCCGGATCTTTGCTCGCAGCATATTTTTCGCGAAGTTTTTTGAGTTTCACCCGACGCACGCGCCGGCGTGCAATTTCACGATCTCGTTCCACGCGACCCATAGTCTATCGCTGCTCCCGTTTTCCGCAAATTCATCATCAGCATGTCCTCCCCGCATGAGGAGGGATACCACCGCTGAACATTGTCAACTGACAGCTGGAATTCTAAAGAAGTCGAGTCGCACGGTCAATGATAGGCGAGTGCCCAACGTACGAATCTTCCTCGAATTTTGCTCCAGAATCGTCAACGGCGAACATTTTCCTCCTTGGAATTGTCAATTTGAGGCATGGAGGGCTTGCTCCGACAGCGAGCCCCGCTTATCTTTCAGAATTCCTGAGCTGAATTCAAGAAACGCCCCCTCCAACGTCGATTTTGACCGAGCGGGATGCAAGAATCAGTATTATTCTTCACAAGCCCAAGTGGCGGAACTGGCAGACGCGCTAGGTTCAGGACCTAGTGACCTTAACGGTCGTGGAGGTTCGAGTCCTCTCTTGGGCACTGCTTACGCTGAAACGACTTACGTTACCTGCCGATGGTCGGCAGTGCGGCTTGAAAACCTTCGGAATCGGTTCCATATGGAACCAAAACCCCAAGGAGCCGCACTATGGCACGTCCAAAATCCCTTGTTCCTCGGCTTTGTATCGACAAATCCCGTAATCGGGCGTTCTGTAAAGTCGATGGAAAATTCATCGTTCTCGGCCCGGCTGGCAGTCCAGCCGCTCAAGCAGCATATGGGCGACTGCTGACCGATCTGGCACAACACGGGTCAGAAACCGCCGTCAGTTCTGTAAAAAGACGGGGATCGGCTTTACGGGAATCGCAACTCGACTTCACCCTGAACGACCTGTTCCTGCGGTTTGTCACCGAGGAACTTCCTCGTTACAGCAAGGCGGAACAATTCTGCCTGAAGTCGGCCATCAAGATTGCCCGTGAACTCTACGGCGAGACTTCGGCAGCGGAATTCGGGCCACTTCGTTTTCGCACCATCCGCGATGGCATGATTCGTAAGGGCTGGTCACGATCCTTTATTAATAAGGAAATGAAACGCCTGCGGATGATCGTCCGCTGGGGCGTCGGTTGGGAGTTGGTCCCCCAGACCGTGGCGGATGCACTCTCGGCGGTCAAGTCTCTCGGCTACGGTGACACCGATGCTCCAGAGTCAAAACCTCGGCAGGCCGTCCCGGAATCCGATCTGCTGGCTGTGAGGGCCGTATTATCGGAACTGCATCGGGATATCTTCGATGTCATGTTGATGACCGGCTGTCGGCCCGGCGAACTGCTCGGATTGACGACCGGCATGATTGATCGCAGTGGTGAGATATGGCGGGCTGAACTTACGAAACATAAGACGTCACATCAAGGTAAAAGTCGGACACTGCATTTCAATGTGACGGCTCAATCGATCCTGCGAAAATATCTCACGGCGAACCCCGACGAACGGCTCTATAAAATCCGGCGTGATTCGTTCGGTAACGCCGTCAAGCGAGCGTGTCTCAAGGCTGGCGTGCCGAAGTTTACGCCGCACTGGTTGAGACATTGTGTCGCGACCCGTCTTACTGACGAGATGGGCACCGAAGCAGCACAACGGCTCTTGGGGCATGCCTCGCGGGCAATGACCGAAAATTACAGCCGGGCGGCGGAACGACAGGCCATCGAGGCAGTGAAACGGCTGGGCTGATTTTCTGATGACGATCGATTATTTAAACTGTCGTCACATCATGGGGATAGGATTGCTCCGAATGGATGGAAGTTCCGCCAGCATACCCCACGTTTTTTACGCAGTTGATGCGAAAGCTATCAGGCTTAGTGGAACAGCAAAGACCAAATCTAAATCGCAGTCGAAAAAAACGAAGCGCAAAATGAACTACAAAGACGACTCGCGCGAATACCAGGCTGACGAAAACAAGTGCCCTGAAAGCCATGGCCAAAGAAGGAACCTGGGGGTGGACTTCGACAGTTACAAATCTATTGC
>JAQCEJ010000182.1 GCA_027618475.1 Planctomycetota bacterium
TTCCGCTGCGCGGTGCGCCCCCGCCACCCTGAGTGGATGGGATATTGTGTAAAAGGCGATCGCCCTGAAGATAGAAGGTCTATCGGGTGCATCCGTTACTCTTGCGGCAGCCACAACCCCACGGTTTTCGGCAACGGTGTCAGCCAGCCGACACGAACGCCCGACGTTTTCAACGCGCGGCCTGTCCAGGTATTGCACGAATTGATGGCGGTATAAGAACCGTGGGCTTCGAAGAAGGCGTCGTTTTGGCCGAAGGCGTAATTCTTGATCTGAATCACCCGGCCATGCTCGTCGACTGTAATACTTGCATGAATAAACTCGACCAGTTGATGATATTGCTCGGGAGAAATCGAAATCGACTGTGTTCCGTTTTCGAAAATTCGCTCGGTCGTCATGGCCACATGCAGACAACTTTCGGAAGGAAGCAACAGCGCTTTCGCAGCGGTCGACGCCTTCATATCGGCCCAGCGCGGCGTCTCAAGATAGAACCCTTTATCCCCCCAGCCTAAGACGAGGTGAGTCGCCAGGGTGGTATCCCCTTTGAAATATCCGACAGGGAACAGTTCACGCCAATCGATCTCGTCGGTGATGACCGGAAGGATGAGATCGGCATGAATTCTGTTCGAGGTTACCCCGATCGTAATGCCGTCGGAGACAGGACGAAAATCGTTGTTAACGGGAATCAACCCGACGATCACGATGAACAGGTAGAGCAGCAGAAGATAGCCGATCGCTTTCGCGATGCGTCGGCAGAGGCGAAGCATTCGCCGCTGAAATGAGATGGGGACGGGCGGAACAGTGGACGTGCCATCGCTCATCGCGCGTCTCCAATGCGGGTCGCGATTCGATCATTACCGGTTTCGTCATCCGTTTAACGACGGAATAAACGACCGAATCGTCCCTAAAATTTCGCCGTCTCGATGAATTTGAAACAGCTTATCAGCGGAGAGGGGGGGATTCGAACCCCCGGTGCCATTTCTGACACACAGCATTTCCAGTGCTGCACAATCGGCCACTCTGTCACCTCTCCCAGGTGAATACTCAGTCGCCGGGGTGGCACTGGCGGTTTGCCCGCCAGTGTTATTCGACGTTCGATGAACCAGCATTCCCGGAGATTATGTTTTCGCCTTTTTCGGAGCCTTGGCTTTCGCTTTTCCAGCCTTTTCCGCTTTTTCAGGCTTGGGGGCTTTTACGCTTTCAGCAGCAGCGGCCAGTTTTTCGGCCTTCAGGCGTGCCACCTCGGCGTCGTTTGCTTCAATTCCAGCGACGGCACGCAGGCGACCTTTGAGTTGCCGGCACTTGGCATTCAACGAACGCCAGACCGCATCGCGACGGTGTGCAGCGGTTTCCAATCCTTTGGCGTCCAAGGTCTTGACCCATTCGTTGAGCTTGAGTTTCGCAATCTCGAGTTCGCGTTCCAAGCTGGTTTTACGAGTAATGTCCATCGTAGCAGATCTCAATTCCACAAGATCGGAAAGGATGAATTGTAAGACCCCGAGCCTCTCGTCCGAACGCGAGCTGCTCGAATCGGTCACTGTCGTGTATGTACGTCTTCTTCCGGGGAAGCAGGTTTTTAACGGGCGAGATATCCCGCCGGCCAATAATCCACTATCATCTCTCGATGTTTTGACACACCCATTCGTCTGATTGTTCGTCCGCCGAACCGCTGATCCCGGAAACGGAGTATTTTTGCATCCCCGGCGATTCAGTTCAACAGCGGCAGACATTTTTCGTCACGAATGACGAAAGAGTTTACGCCGCGAGAGCCATTTCCGACGAAATCCCGACTCAATTGAGTGTAATTCCATTCACATCCAGCCGCCAGCCGAGCACATTGAACTCATGAATGACTTTGGGGCCATCTCGATTCTGGTGATATTTTTCGTCGTTGCCGTAGTTGTTGTTCTCTTCCAGGCGTGCCGTTGTCCGTCAGGTTGGAACGTCTGGTGGATCTACGCCCTCGAACGCGTATACGTTCCCTTTATGTTCCGCTGGCGTTCGAACCGGCGTTGCCCGTTTCCCGATGAAGGCCCGGCGATCATTCTCGCCAATCACCGCAGCCCGGTCGATCCGCTGCTCATCTGGATGCAGCATCATCTGAGCGGACCTACCGGACGAATTCGCCGTCTCTCGTTTCTCACCGCTCGCGAATATTGCGAACTCCCTGGACTGATCGGCTGGATGTGCCGCAATCTGCACAGTATCCCCGTCGATCGTAACGGTCGCGACATGGGGCCCGTTCGCGAGGCGTTACGCCGGTTGAAAGCGGGTCATCTGATCGGTGTGTTCCCTGAAGGAGGTATCAATAAGGGGGAAGGTCTGCGCGAAGCCAACCCTGGCGTCGCCTGGCTCGCGCTCCATTCGCAGGCCCCGGTTTATCCGATCTACATTCAAGGGGCACCGCAGACGCAATCGATGGTCGAACCGTTTTATACATTCAGCCATGTCCGCGTCGTTTACGGCGACCCGATCGATCTCTCCCCGTATTACGGAAAGAAAAAGACCCCCGAACTATTACAGGAAGTCACCGACCTGATGATGCGCCGGCTGGGGGAGTTGAACGAGCGATAAAACGCCGGCGGCGTGCGTTCCGCAGGGAGCCGCGCACGGAGTAAGCGGAATTCTTGCCCTGGCCCTATTGGGCATCCACTGTTCCCGCTGAGCGACTCACAAACCCGCTAAATTTCGCGAACCCCACTTGACGACAGTAACATATATGTTACCATTTCATGATGTTCCATGTCACGCAGTATGAACAAGAAGATGGCATCGTCCCGTTCACAAGGTGGTTTAATTCACTTGAGGTTGGGGCTGCACTTAAAGTTCGTACTGCAATCGCTCAGATGGAGGCCGGCAATTTTGGTGACCACAAATCGGTCGGTGGGGGCGTTTGGGAACGGCGAATAAACTTTGAGAAAGGGTATCGAATTTATTTCGCAAAAGATGGTGATAATCTGGTTCTTCTATTTTGGGGCGGCACAAAAACTCGCCAACAGTCGGATGTAGAAAAGGCAAAGATCTACTTGTCAGAGTACAAAGTACGAAAGAAAAAAATTGCAAAAAAACAGGACTCGTTGAAGCAGGAATCAAAATCGAAGAAAACGCTAAAGAAATCGAGGAGAAATAAATAATGCCGCTGACACGAGACTTCCGTGAAACTGTTAAGAATCGTGCAGAACGCGATACAAAGTTTCGCAATGGATTGCTTGCTGAGGCTTTAGAGGCGATTGTTCGTGGCGAACTCGATGTTGCGAAAATCCTTCTTCGCGACTACATCAATGCCACAGAAGGCTTTGAATCCGTGGGGAACGCCATCGGGAAATCGCCCAAGAGCGTGATGAGAATGTTAGGCAAAGATGGCAACCCGAATGCAATAAATCTCTTCGGAGTCACTCGTCATTTGCAAAAGACTGCCGGAAAAACCTTTCGCGTCGTGCCCGTCAAACCGACGGAAACCGCGAAAACATGAGTACATAGTGACTTAGGAAAGGACTCCCCTATGAAACGACTCATTCTACTCGCGTTCGTCGTTTTCTGTGCATTGGCGTCGACCACATACGCTGAAGACTATCTTCTGCGCATCGACACGGTGGGTTACGTCGACGTCCCCGCAGATGAAAAAGAACCGAAGGAGACGGTTCTGCGCAGCATCGAAGTCGTCTCACGTCCCGAGTCGACGTTTCACAGCAAAGTCACCACCAAAGTCGCCACCGGGTTGGAAACGCTGAAAGTGAAGGGGAAACTGTATCCTGCCGACGACGGCGGTTTTGAAATGCAGATTAATTATGATTATAAAATCGATCTGGCCGAGGGCGTGACCACCGAAGACGGCGTCTGGGTGCCTAATCGCAAGACGATGGGATTGTCGACAACAGTCGCGTTCGCTGCCGGCGAAGATTCCGTGTCGCTTCGCGAGTTCAAAATCATTTCAAAAGAGGAAGGCAAACCAGAACGCCGTTCGAAGGTTTGGTTCGTCTTGCATCTTTCGAAATACACGTCTGCTGCTGATTGATTCCGGAAGAACAGACAGAAACGCCCCATCACCGCGAAAAACCGGTGGCAACTCCGCAGTCGTTTGGTACACTACAACTTTCGTACGAAGACGCTTGGCAGAACAGGCCGCAACCTGGCGGCCGACAGGCGTTATGCGAGATTTTTTTAACACCGAGTTCTGCAGTTGAGATAATCATGAATCCAAAACCCACGAAGAACGAGATTCTGGAGAAATACCGCGACGTTATCGACGCTGATGATTTTGACATTCTGTACGCCGATCAATTGCCAACTCCTAAACAAACCCACCGCGAGAATGCATCACTGCAGTACCTCGGAACATTGAACGGATGGTACGTTTGGGCCAAATGTCAATTCGGTCGCGTCGTAACCGTGATTATTTTCATTGGTGGAATTGTCAGCGGCCTTGAAGCGATCAACAAATACGGTCACATCGGATACGATCAAGTCGCCCAATACATCCAACTCGGCTCAGAACATAAAGACACGCCCGCAACAGAATATGTCTTATTAAAGACTCCCGATAATTGGCCCTTGCCGCCTGATCAACCGATTCGATTCACAATGACCACGACCACTACTCCGCCACCCCAATCGCCAAGCGAAATCCCGGAAATACCGCCAGGTTCTGGGATCGCACCGAGTTCTGGCAACTGGTACACATGACTTTTTCCGGGAAAAGAAGATTGCAACCGAGCGGCAGATCAGGTCGGACCTGAAGTCAACGGTTACTGGCCACCGCCGGTTGAATCGTAACGTTAGTCCCTCCCTTTCCCACCGAAAAAGATCTGGACGCAACACTGCGCTTCCTGGCTCATCGTGGCGGCGCGCCCATCGTGACTGCGAGATGACGTTGTTTTTTAACGAGGGCAGGGCCGTGCGGAAATGCGTTCCCGCTCGATCCACCCTTCTACGAAACCCTTCGATATCAAGCCATGCATTTCAGCGGCGAATACCGCGAGAGCATGTAGCCGTGTGGCGTCAGCCCACGGGATCGTGGCATGGCGACGAGGTGAGCCGCGAATGCAGCGGCAGCCATCTTTCGCACGCAAGAGCGGCATTCACTCTCCCTCGACCCGCAACCGAACGCCGCAGATGGAACACTCGGTTAGCAAAACGACGCTATAACGCATAAAGTGGGTCTGGCGGCAGAGCGACGGGCGCTGTCGGTACTCCGATGGCGACATTTGTAATCGGAGCCTGTTGGCTTTTGATCCCGAAGGGATCACAGCCATTAGCCGGGGGTTGAGCGTTAGCGAAACCCCCGGATCGCTATCAAAAGATTTGCCGACCCCGGAGGGGTCGCAGAGAATGGGCGATTCGGCTGCGACCCCTCCGGGGTCGAGAAAGTTCATCGTCAGCACACCGGTGGTATCGCTGCGCTCAACCACCGGCTAATAGCTTCGACCCCTCCGGGGTCGTAGAAAGGCACCCTGCGTTCTCCCCGGAGGGGAGAAGGATTATAATCGCAGAAACATCATCGTCGGCTTGAGACGACGATTCGCGGGATCGAATTCTCCCATGCCGTACAATTCGCCGGTGTTGGAGACGAACGCGACTTCATGCGCTGCGAATTCCGCTTCCATCCCTTCGAGACTTTTCCCCTGCACCAACGCCAACGCCTGCGATTCGTCGCAGACGAATTGCGGCAACTCGGCGACGGCGGCGATAGGCGGGATCATCCGCCCGGCGATCGATTCGCGCGTCAGGTCATCGGGCGACACGGCATTGTCGAGAGAGAACGTGCCGATGCGTGTGCGCATGAGCGATGTCATCATCGCGCCGCATCCGAGTTTCTCGCCGAGGTCGCGGCCGATCGAGCGGATGTAGGTTCCCGAGCCGCACTCGATGAGCAATTCGACGTCGGGGAAATCAAACGAGAGAATTTCGAGCCGCGAGACGGTGACGGTTCGCGGCGCGAGCGACACTTCTTTTCCGGCTCTTGCGAGATCGTAGGCGCGTTTGCCGTCGACGTGCACTGCCGAAAATTGCGGCGGAACCTGTGAAATCTCACCCACAAAGCCGGGAAGCACCGCTTCGAGTTGTTCTCGCGAAACGCAGGGGGCATCGGCGACCTCGGTCAGCGTTCCTTCCCGATCGTCGGTATCGCTGGTGACGCCGAATCGAAAGCGGGCGCGGTACTCTTTTGCCCCGGCTTGCAGACGTTCAACCAACCGCGTGGCCGGTCCGAGGCAGACGATGAGCACGCCAGTCGCCAGCGGATCGAGCGTCCCCGCGTGTCCGACCTTCACCATTTTGAATAGCCGCTGGACACGGTTCACGATGTCG
>JAQCEJ010000183.1 GCA_027618475.1 Planctomycetota bacterium
GAAAACGTCGAAAATCATCCGTTTGGCCTGCCCGCGATTTTTTGCTTACATGGGGTGTGAACGGTTACCTTTTGCATTTGACAGACTGTCGCAAATATCGATAGTATGAGATACGCAAATCTGGAGAGGTGTTTAATTACGGCACTTCGACTGATTTCACGAGGTATTTCTTCGGATTCTCGGAATTACGAGATTTCTTCATTTCACAATTTTTAGTGGAGACTTGGTATGCTATCAAGAAAAAAAGGGTTTACTTTAATTGAGCTGTTGGTCGTGATTGCGATCATTGCCGTGTTGATTGCTCTGTTGCTGCCTGCCGTTCAGCAGGCGCGCGAAGCGGCTCGCCGCACGCAGTGCCGGAATAATCTCAAGCAGCTCGGTCTGGCGCTGCACAACTACCATGACGCCTTTCTGGTCTTTCCCCCGGGACACATCGGTCGTTGCACAACTCCCGATCTGAACGCGTCTCCTCTGCCGTTGCTGTTGCCATATATTGATCAGGCGAACCTTTACAACCTGTTCAACTTCAATGGGTCGACTTTCACGGCTGAAGTCCCTGGCGGCAATAGTGGAACGATCGGCACGCCGGCCGGTGATCCAACAACAAACGGAAACCTTGCACCGGTTCAGACGTTATTACCGGCGTTTCTCTGTCCCACCGAATCGGGTAATCTGTATACCAACCCGACCACGTATTACGGTCCATCGGTGTCGAATACGACCGGCATTGGCGGGGCCAAATCGAATTATGATATCATTGCCAATTCCCCCTACAACAGTTGCGATAACTGGCCCAATGCCTCAATCAGTTCTCGTGTATTGTTTGGAGACAATAGCAACTCGTCGATTCGAGACGTGATGGACGGTACATCCAATACGCTGATGATGGCCGAGACAACTCGTTACGTCTATAACGGGAACGCCAATGCGTGGGGATATCGTGGCCACGTGATGGTCGGCCTCAATCTGATCAATTATTCGATTAACAATTGGGCGTACGGAACGGTAACCCCCATTCCGGGCCGACTGGGAAGCTGGGGTTACGCCGGAAGTAATCACGCCGGTGGTATGCATGTCGTGTTAGCCGATGGTTCCGTTCGATTCATGAATCAGAGCATCGACACCATCTTGCGTCAGCGTGTATGTTACATCGCTGATGGTAGTAATGTGGGCGAATTCTAATATAGGGCTCGGCCACGATTGAATACACTTGAGCTGGGGTCGGAAAATTCTGACCCCAGCTTTGTTTTTGATTGCGAAGATGCCTTGAGCCTGTTAAAAGTATTATCACGTCGTCAGTGTGCTGTGTGACCATTCATTTAGATGGCATAAGCACAATCGTATTTTCACAGACTGCATTGAACCTAGAGAGTGATGACATGACACGCAATTTACTGGCGCTGGCACTATTCACGAGCCTGATCGGTTGTGGAGAAAGTGTCAATGAAAATCCGTTGCCCGAAACGGTTTCCGCTGCAGGGATCGTGACTTTTGATGGCAATCCGCTTTCCTTTGCACAAGTCATATTTGTTCCAACTGGGGAAACGAAGGGTGTTGAATGTATTGGTACAACTGACGAATCTGGTAAATACACTTTGAAGCAACAACACGGAGAAAAAGAGGGGGCTCCTCCAGGTTCCTATAAAGTTGTTATCAGCTGTCCAAAATCAGGAGATGGTACGCCTGCATTTAAGCCGGGATCAGATGGTGAAGAAGGTGCCCCGATGGGGGCTTCCATCGAATCTCTGCCGTTAATCTACAGCGATCATGGCGCCACGACACTGACGGCCACCGTTCCTGGCGGGGGAAGCGATACGATCAACTTCGAACTCGTCAGCAAATGATCGACGTTCATGGGGTTCATGGGGGTGGTAAGTCGATAAGGCGTTCGGCCCCTTCGATCGCAACGACATTTCGATCCCCCCGAACGTCGGTAAAGCTCTGCTGATTCCCCGATGGCCATTGAATCATCAGTTCGTCGATGCGTGTATTTGTGCCCAACCCCAAAGTAATAGTGCGCTCGTTACTCGCCTCGAACCCGTCGCCGGCCGTCAGTTGACGCGAGATGATTCGATCTTCCATTTTGGCGTGGATGGTCGTACCGATCGCATCCCGGCTTGAGAGAACGCCGCACAGCGACAGATTCAGGTAATGACCATGCGTAACGGTCATGTTCGTCAGTAAAGCGACTGGTCTATCGACGTTTGTCGCACAAAAATCGATGAGCCCGTCGCGATTCCAATCGAGGGTTGCAATCGCTCGCCCCAGCAGTTCGTGTTCAAAATAGGGACCGAGTTGCGACGCAGGCACTTCGACGAATCGACCGGCTTTCTGATTGGAAAAATACGAAAACGGGCTTCGCGACGGGTATCCCACATCCGAAAGATCTTCCAGTTCTCCGTTCGCGACGACGAGATCGAGTTCTCCATCACATTCGGCATCGAGAAACTGCGTTCCCCACCCCATCAGCGAATAACCGGCATCGTACAAGTTCGCCTGGCGCGACTCATCGGCGAACATCTGATCGTTCCTCTGTATAAATAGGTTGTTCCCCTCACGCGTAAAGTTCGTCACGAACAGATCGAGACGACGGTCTCTATTCACATCACCAACGGCGACCCCCATGCACGATTGGGCCTGCCCGCTTTCATTGAAGGCAACACCCGACAGCACCCCTTCTTCTGTAAAAACAGGCCTCTCTCCGCCGTCAACACCGGCAGCCGTCTGGTTCACAAAGAGAAAATTTGCCGTGGTATCGTTGGCGATGAAGATATCGAGCCGGCCGACCTGTCGAAAATCGGCAACCACGATCCCCATTCCTTTGCCGTCAGGCAGCTTGATCCCGGCCGCCGAAGTGATGTTTTCAAAACGTCCGTCACCCAGATTGAGGTAAAGTTCATCCTGCTCCGCAGGAAACATCGTAGGATAACATTGAATCGTTTTTCCGTACTTCTCGCACAGCCGCGTATATATGTCGTTGCCCCCGAGATAGTTGACGGCATAAATATCGGGAAGTGTATCGCCGTTAAAGTCGGCCATCGCACAACTGAGCGTCCAGACGTTTCCGGACGTCGAAGAAAGTGCCGTGACGTCGGAGTACGTCCCGTCGCCGTTGTTTTCATAAAGGCGATTGCCGCCGATGTTCGCGACGTACAGATCGGGAAAACCGTCGCTGTTGAAATCGCCGACGGTGACTCCCTGGCTGAAGTCGGCTCCTTCTACGTGTGCCAACGTAGCCACTTCTTGAAACTTTCCATGACCCAGATTGCGAAACAAGCGGTTGCCGTGCGTACCGTCGTCGTTGGTTTCCACCGGCCATGTTCCGCCTTGCGTAAGGTAGAGATCGGGCCAGGCGTTTCCGTCGTAGTCAACCACTCCTACACCACCGCCGCTAAACTCGAACATATACGCCACACGATCGTCCGGTCGACTGCCGTTGTCGTAAGAGAATTTGAGGCCTGTCGATTCGGAGACCTCTTCCCACGTGACACTAGAGGTGGACGGTATCACGTTGTCTGAGGTCGTTGTGCCGACCGCAGGAACCGATTTCTTGACACTGTATTCGGGGAGATTAAACATCGAGAAGTCTAATTTTGCGGCGGGAGACGACGAAGCGATCGTCGGCGGTGTTTGGGCATTGATTTGCCTCATGATATTTCGGCGTTCAGTACTTCCCCAAGTTTCATCAGGGAACAGGTCCGCCCCGACCTGATACCATGCCGCAGCTTCCCACAATCGTCCCAATCGTTCCATCAACACAGCGACATCGCGAACGCGATTCAGTTCGCTGCCGGCCTCTTTAATTTTGTATTCGAGTTGCGACAACAGATCGGCTCTTTTCGCAAACGGTTGGGCGTCGTCTTCGCGGTCGATTAATGTCAGTAATTGTGAAAGCTGATAGTTGGCGAGCAGATGATTCGGGTCGATCTGCAGTGCTTCCCAAAAACAACGGATTGCCGGCTTGGTCTGGTTGTTTTTGCGGGCGACGATTCCGCGTGCTACCCACATATCGGGATGGAGACCGTCCAACCGGGGAAGTTCCGTCAGCCAATTCTGAAATTCAGCAGTCGATTTTGTGTTCGCCAGTAAAAGACCGAGCTGCGCCTGGGCTTCAATCTGATGGGGATCGGTAGCAACAATCTTTTGAAAAATAGAACGAGCGCTTGCGAGATCATTGGTGTCCAACGCCATGCGGGCCTGACCTAACAGGGGAAGATAATCGTCGGGAACAGATTTTCCAAATCGTTCGACCAATTCTACTTCGGGAGGCTCTAGCCAGACCCACGCCGGATTTCCAGCCGGTCTCAAAAGATACATTAAATCTGCGAACGAATCGGAAATCGGCATGCCATCTTTAACAAGCAGGCCTTCTTTGAGCAGTTCAAAAAGATAAGGGCGAAGCTCCCAATTGCGGCCTTCGAGTCTTAAGAGAAGCGCCAGATCATGCAGCGTCTCGAGGTGATGTGGATCGGATTCCAGCACACGACGAAATTGTTCTTCCGCGGCAGAGGCCCGTCCAAGCTTGATGAGTAATGTCCCACTGCGATGGAGAGCTTCGATGGCACTGGTACTGCCGCTTTGCGAAATCGTCTCGTAATACTTAAGTGCGGAGTCGAGGTCACCACGCACGGCCGCCGCCTCGCCTGCGATCAGATAAGCCGCTTCCAGATTCGGCTTTTGTTCTACCGCGGCAAGCGCCAGTCGTTCTGCGTCTTCTAACTTACCGCGGGAGAGCGCCAATTTGGCTTCATTGAGAAGAGCTTTTTCCGGTTTTTGATTGAGAACTCGCATGCCATAGATCGCGGCGAGCAGTCCTGAACACACAAGGACGGCGGTGAGAAAAGTTTTACTTGTGCTCCGTCGGGAACGTTTCGGGGGAGAGTCCGTCGTCTCTTCGCTACTCATAAGAGGTGCAGCCTCGGCGAAAATTTCTGTGTAATTTTGATATGTTGTGTGTCATTTTATCTGAAGTCAGAGGTTGGAAATAGTCCCGCATCAGCGTGCCGGTTGAGCATCGTCGAACGCCCGTCTGCACGAAATCTGCGGCGGCAGCGAATTTAACTGGGTTGTGTGGTCAGTGGCGGGACTCACTTCACATTCCACCGATACACATCAAATGCTCCGTCGCGTTCCGAGATTGTCAACATATGCTTACCATCCGGCGACCAGGTGGCGTAGTCGTCTCGTTCCGAGTGATCAGTGAACCGCTGCACCAGCGAACCGTCTGCTTGCATGATGTAGATTTCATAATTTCCATCGCGGGCACTGGTAAAGGCGATCTGTGTGCCATCGGGAGACCACGTGGGGCGAATGTTACGAGACTTGGTCTCCGTCAATTGCAACACGTTGCTGCCGTCGGCGTTCATGACGTACAAATCCAGATTGCCGTTTCGGCTGGAGCTGAAGACGATTTGCTTTCCGTCAGGGGAAAGAGCGGGCCAGGAATTTGTGCCGGCGGATTGCGTCAATCTTTGCAGATCTTTCCCCTCGATATTCACCGAAGCGATCTGCAAACCCCCAGGTGCTGATAGTGTGAAGATGATGCGAGAATCATCCCTTGTAAAGACGGGCGTGCGAATTGTACTTCGCAATTCCCCCGGCGGCAGAAACTCGACTTCGGATTGAAGCATCGAGTCTTTGATAATCAGCACCAGCTGCCGACTGGTCGAAGAGCGGCAAAAGGCGTGATACCGACCATCCGACGAGAACGCCGCATCGAATTGATGGCTCGTCTCGGGCTCGTAGAACCGATGTTGTGTTCGGTCATCGAGGTTGAGTTTCCAGAGAGCGACACGAGTCGGACTTTCGTGCAAGCAATAGACGATCGCATTTTTACCGGGGTAGTAAACCGGAGAAAATTTCATCACGCCATCGGTTGTGAGCCGCTCAGGATCGGCGGTCGACGCGACTGTTGGCATTAACAAGGTCAGAACGATGCTGACGAACAAATGCGTTCTAAGTCGTTTTAGTGCGGGAGTCGCCTGCGTCGTTTCAGATTTCATGAAAACGTCAACTCCTGGATTTGATAGGGTTGGTTGTTTCTCTGACCGGGTCGTCAAATATGTTCTTTGTCGGCAACCTATCCGCTGCGGAAAATCCGGCAAAAGCTACCTGACGGTATAGTATGCATCTAGAGCCTGTTATGCACTTTGGATGGCGATTTTCGAGAGTAGGAGTCCGAGGAAGGCAAGCCAGTG
>JAQCEJ010000054.1:0-10000 GCA_027618475.1 Planctomycetota bacterium
TACCCCTGCTTTTCAAGGGTCTAGCGCAAATCACATGCCAAAGTGCGGGAAGTCATCTGGGAAATGCGGGTCAAGACAGTTTTCACACGACATTGACCAGGCCCTTGCGGACCTGGCTATAGAAACGGCTGGCCCTTTGGGCCGGAAACCACCACCATGTCACGGATGCAACCGCAGGACGTATCGCCGCGACGTCACCAAGGCATCAACACATGGAGAACTGGCAATCTGGGTGGGGGAGAGGAATCATGCCGATTTTTACTCGCGTTCCACGATGAAAAACGGTTAGAATAAATCGTGTAAACACACCATCTCTCGTTTCAAGCGGACACGAGCAATGGAAGATGGTCGCCCCCAAGACCATTACGACTCTGATATAGGGAGACTCAACATGTCACGATTATTTGCAATGGCATTGGCTACCGCCGTCATCGGCGCAAGTGCCAGTGCGGCTCAGGCTCATGGATTCGGGTTCAGCATCGGAAGTTACCCGGGTTACTACGGAGGATACGGCGTTAGCGTCTACAGTGGCCCGGCGTATGGATATTATCCAGCGTATGTGGCGCCGCCGGTTGTCTATACTCCTCCTCCTACCGTGTATTACGCTCCCCGCGTCTACACCTATCGCCCGGCACCCCTTTATTATCGCAGTCGTACCGTGTACCGCTCGGGCCCCGGTTTTTACCGCTATCGCCACCGTCACTGGTAAGCGATGTGTAGAATGGTTTCATAACCCGGTTGGCGACGAAATATACGACCGAATTGTCCTGAAAAACTCGCCGTCCAGAGGGTTATGAAACTGCTTGCAGAAAATTTCACGACTCGGAAATCAACAAACAGCCGACCCGATGACATTTATCGGGTCGGCTGTTTTGTTGGCATTTTTTCGGATGGTGCGAACCGTTACGGCACGCGGGCTTCCTGCAAGGTGAACGATTCGGGGTAATCTTCGCGAACGGCATCGAGCAAGGCATCGGGATCGTTCGGCATCGCATAGAGCGTCATCCGCCAGCGGCGATCAGCCGGTTTGCCGTCGAGCGGCAACCATGGGGGATAGTTGTGAATGCACGGTCCCCACGCCTGCGCCAGCCGTTCGGTCGTATCGCTGGCGAGGGCCACCAGATGTTTGCGGTCGCGCGAGACCACGCCGATGACGGGAAGCACATAGCGGTCGGTGCTCCAGTTGTACCACGAGTCGGTCGTCGACTCGTGCACCGGCTGCCAGATGGGACTGTAATCCTGGATCCAGGGAGGGTTCGTTCGCGGATCGTCCGGCCCCCCTCTCGTCAGCGGCCGGCGCACGGTCTTATCGAGAAACGTGAAACCCTCTTCGGTGAAGATAAAACTGCGCGTCGAGAATTCAGGAAACGGATCGGGGATGATATCGAACGCATAGCGCGAACGATTGAACGTACAACAGACGTTGAGTTCGGGGAGTTCATCGGGGAGTTCGTGTTTTTCCTTGATCTCCGGATCGAGTTCAGGCCGCGCCACCATCTCGATCTTGCCGGGAGAGGTGGTGATCTCGGTAATCATGATCCAGTACGGTTCCGACCGACGGCGATGCCGCAGTTCGAGCACGCCGTTATCGAGTTTGCGTCGTCCCAGAAACTGAAGGTCGCGCGGTTCTTCGTACATCTGCATGTCGAAGATGTTCCATTCGCTTTCGACCTGCGGCAGGCGGACCCAGAGATAGGTCATCACACCATACACGGGCGCAAGATCGTCCTGACGGATGCCGATCTGAGGAGTCACCAGTTCGAGCGTTTTCGATTTCTCCTCTGCGCCGGCCGGCGACAAGAAGTGACAGAGAATCAGCGCCATGCACACGGCGATAGACGTGTGAGGGATGAAGATCGTGGTCATAAAGATCGTCTCCTTCAAGAGTGATCGAGGGTCGACAAGAGAGCTATTCCGACTGCTGGTTCATCTTGAAGGCATGGGGAGAATTCGTCAACCGCCGATGACGATTCTGGCTGAATCGCCGTGCGACGTAGTAGAGGGAGATCACCGCCAAGGAGAACAGAACGAGGAAGAAGCAATCTATCACCAGCCCAGGCAGGCGACTTGTTCCCCATGCGGGCTTTCCGGCCCGAAGGGGCCAGCGGTTTATCTAGCCAGCGGGCGAAGCCCCTGGGACGTGATCGCCACAAGGCCCTTGCGGGCCTGGCTAGGAAAATGGCCGCCCCTTAGGGGCTGTTGAGATTGAAGACACTGCTGAAAAAATCAGCGATTGATCCCACCCCGTTCCTCGGCAAACCGGATGCAATCGGCTTTCGAAATCGATACACTCGATGAATTCGCAGAGGCCTCGTGAAACGTTCGACGATTTTTCAACCGCAGGAGCCAACACCCGTGTTGCCGAACTATCAGTTTCCCTTGAACGAAACCGCGCTCGACGATCTCTACCGGCGTGGCAAAAACGCCATTCCCGGCGGGGTCTGTTCCAGCACTCGCTTCAATGCGGCGTGGGGGAAGCCGGTGTATGCGAGCTGGTCGAAAGGGTCGCGGTTTGGCGACGTCGCAGGGCGCGAGTTCATCGATATGTCGATGAGCCACGGAGCGACGTTGCTCGGGCATGCTCATCCGTCGCAAGAAGAGGTGCTGCGACGATCGTGGGAACACGGTTTGATGTGCAGCCTCGATACGCCGTATCACGTCGCGCTCGCCGAACAGATTTGCGAGGTGGTGCCGTGTGCCGAGCGCGTGCGATTTACCAACGCCGGGTCGGAGGCGACGTTGCATGCCTTGCGATTGTGCCGGGCGGCGAGCGGGCGCGACAAGATCATTCGGTTCTTCGGGCATTTTCATGGTTACCACGAATTCACATTTGTCGGAGGACATCCCCCCGCCGATCAGATGCACGTGCAACCGCCGTTTCGCGAGAGTGCGGGGATCCCGAAATCGCTGGCCGAGTTGATCATTCCGGTCGAATACAACGATGTCGCTGCGCTCGAAGCGGTTCTGAAAAAACATGCGCATGAAGCGGGGACGCTGCTCATCGAGCCGATCGATTTCAATCGCGGCTGCATTTTGCCGGTTCCCGGTTTTCTCGAAAAGGCCCGCGAAATGGCGACGGCGCACAACGTGATTTTGTTCTTCGACGAGATACAATCGTTCGCGAAGAAAGCGCCGGGAGGAGCACAAGAAGTCTACGGCGTGACTCCCGACATCTGCACGATCGGCAAATCACTTGGCGCAGGTTGGCCTCTCTCGGCGATCGCCGGCAAAGCCGAGTTGATGGACCGCTTCAAACCGGTCGGCGACGTTGCCCACTCGGGGACATTCAACGCACCGCTCCCCTGCATTCTGGGAGGGCTGACGTTTCTCGAACAGATTCGCTCGCCCGAGTTCTGGCAGACGATCAACTCGCTCGGCGAGCGGTTGACGGCGGGGCTCGATGAGATTGCGAAACGAAGTCCCGTCCCTGTCCGATTTCAATCGCACGGCAGCCGGTTCGGCATCATCTTCGGCACGCGCGAGCCGGTGATCAACTACACACAGAGTTTGTGCCACGACCCGAACGTGATGATCGAATTCTGCCGGCAGACGACCGAGCGAGGGGTCTACTTCCACGACTACGGCGGCGGAGCCTGTCACCACGGTTACTCGCTGATGCACACGCCAGAAGAGATCGACACGGTGCTTGGTGTGATGGAAGACTCGCTTAAGGCCATGGGGAAGTGAATGTCGACATTCGGATTTCGACATTCGACATTTAACTTACACAACGACCTTGTCATTAATCGTTCGACTGAAGAACTTCAAGTCGGTTTCCGGGATGCGAATCCAGGCGGCGTGCGGGGCGGTTTCGGCGGGGAGTTCCAACACGCCGTCGGTTATTTTCTCGACGATGACGGCGATGCCCAGTCCCGTGCCGATCGAAAAATTCGACCCGGGTTTGGGACTGTCAAGCACTTGGCTCATCTCGAACGTTTGCGGTTTTATCGAAGCGTCTTTAGCGAACGGCGGCTGAAACGTCACCGAGGCGAACTCGCTTCGCTCTTCGGGATTTTTCTGAATGTTGGCGAAACGGAAGATCGTCATCCGGCAGGTGAAATGCTTGAGAAAGACTTGTTCGTAGAATTCCTGCGAGATTCCTTCGCCGATCGCATTGACGGTGAAAACAAATCGACCCGCCCGCGGGTTTCGCATTTCCTGCGCGATGATCGCCTGCGTCCCTTTGGCGAACGAATAGGCGGTTTTGCCTTCGTTCAATCCAAACCCGATAGCCGCGTGAGGAACGCCGTCGATCGTTTTGAGATGCACGCCGAACGCATCGTGCGGTTGTTCTTCAATAAGGGGTCCGGCTCGCCAGCCTTTGGGGCGCGAACCGAAATTCGTCGGACGAAAGGCATTGGTCCCCGTAAAGTCCCGGCGTAACAGCAACGCATCGTGAAACGGCGGGATGCGCTGCGGGTCGCCTTCCGAAACCGTCAGGTCGGGGATGGCTCGATCGACGCCGAGAATGTCGCGTAACGGCGAACCTTCGGTCAATTTGTGTTCTCGGCGTTCGACATCTTTGAATGTGCCGGTGTGAGGAATGCCGAGCAAATGGAAAATCGTCGCGGTCAAATCTCCCGGCGTCACGGGATTTTCGGCCGGATGTGCGCCATCTTTATCGCTGGTGCCATAGACCTGACCCCCTGCAATGCCGGCCCCCGCAAGGGCAAAACTGAAGACGTGCCCCCAGTGGTCGCGTCCCCCGGCGGCATTGATCTTCGGCGTGCGGCCGAACTCGGCGATCGCCAGCACCAGCGTTTCGTCGAGCAAACCCCGCTCTTCGAGATCGCGAATGAGCGTCGGAAACGAATTGTCGAAAATCGGGCAGAGCACATCTTCAAGACGATCGGCGTTTTGGGCGTGCGTGTCCCACATCGGGTTATCGACCGCCGAGTCGCCCGGCTCACGTGCCCAGTTGACATGCACCAGCCGCGCACCGGCTTCGATCAAACGGCGGGCGAGCAAACAGCTTTGTCCCCATTCGGTGTTGCCGTAGGTTTCGCGCATCGTTGCCGATTCATTCTGAATCTGAAACGCCTCGCGGACCTTGCCGGTGGTGAGAATGTCGAACGCCTTTTCTTGAAAATTGTCGTACGTCAGTGGCGCCTGTCCCCGTTCGCCCAAATGAAAGCGATCGTCGAACTGCGACAAGAGGTCGATGCGCGATTGCAGACGCGCAGGAGTAATGCCGACCGAGTCGAGACCTTCAACGTGATAGTTGGGATCGAGCGGATTGCCCACAAAGCGGTCGGGATTCCACAAATTCCCGACGAAGCCGGCGGTCTGACCGGCGGGAGTGACGCTTTCGTTCAACCGCATGATATCGGGGATCCACACCGCAGAAAGCGGCGGGAGTTTTTCACTCGGCCTGAGCATCTTCACCAGCGAACCGAACCAGGGCCAGTCGTGCGGTGTGATCGTGCGCGGGTTCGGGCCGATGTAACGGTAACCCGTCAGCACATGATAGCCGCTTGCCGAGTGCTGGTCGTTGCCGGTTGTCATCGAGCGAACGATCGCCAGTTTATCGGCGATAGAACTCGTTCGCGGCAACAACTCGCAAAACTGAGTACCGACAACATTGGTGTGAATCGGCTTGAAGAGCCCGCGAATTTCCGCCGGAGCATGCGGCTTGGGGTCGAACGTCTCGTGCTGCGGCGGGCCTCCCTGCATCCAGCAGACGATCATATTCTTCGCGCGGCCGAACGTCGGGTCGTTGAGCACTTCGGGAGGGATCTCGTCTCGCGAAATCTGCTGAGCCCTGAGCAGCGAAGGAAGCGAAAGCCCGAGCGTCCCCAGTCCCCCGATCTGCAGCAGTTCGCGACGGGTGTATCCGTCACACATTTTGTAAGGGCGACCTGACAATGACCACATGCGACACCTTCGTAATTCGAATCGTCTCCCCCGCAGAGTTCATATCTTCTGTCGTTTATATCATAACACAAGAGAAGCGGTGGGAACCACAGAATTGGCCCAAATCGGGTTATGCGCCGGATGAAGGCCCGCTCTTGGCAAGTCTGTTCAGTACGTCGATCCCCTTGTGCAGCGTCTCGTCCGACTGTGCATACGAAATTCGAAAATGGGTGTCCTGATTGCTGAAGACGTTGCCGGGGATGATGAGCAGATTGTTCTTGATCGCTTCGGCGACGAATTCGGTCCCTGTTCCCCACGGCGCTTTGACGAACAGATAAAACGCTCCTTGAGCACCGTGAATTTCGTAAGCGGATGATAACTCGCGCACCATCAAGTCGCGTTTTTTACGGTATTCGTCGACGCGGTCGTCGATCGAAAAATCGAGTGCCGACATCGCCGCCCATTGCACCGGTTGCGGTGCGCACACGAACGTGAACTGTTGCAGTTTGATCATCTGCTGAATGACGTGCGTCGGGCCGTGACAGTAGCCGAGACGTAGACCGGTCATCGAATGCGATTTGCTCAAGCCGTCGATGACGATCGTCTGGTCGTTCCATTTCGCAGGGCTGATGAACGTATCGTCGTAACAGAAGGCGCGATAGATTTCGTCGCTGATGAGCGCGACATCTTTCTCTTTCGCCAGTTCTGCAAGTTGCTTCAATTCGCTTTCGCTCGCCACGGCTCCGGTCGGGTTGGCGGGGCTGTTGACCAGAATCACTTTCGTGCGCGGCGTGATGGCCGCCGCGACTTTGTCGACGTCGATGCGAAATTCAGGATACGTATCGATAAATACGGTCTTCCCCCCGGCGAGCGTCGTCAGATGCTTGTACATCACGAAGTAAGGGTCGAAGGCGATCACTTCGTCGCCGGGGTTGACCAGTGTGCAGAGCGCGAGCATCAGCGCGCCGCTGGTTCCGCTGGTGATAAAGACCGGGCGGTCGGAGTGCCCGTATTCGGCGCTGATGATGCCTTGCATTTTCTTGATCAGCGGGGCGATCCCCTGCGACTGGCTGTAGGCCGTCTTTCCTCCCCAGACGGCGTCGCACAGCGCCTGCTTGATCGGGTCGGGGGTATCGAAATGCGGCTGCCCGATACTGAGATTGATCGGATCTTTCATGTTCGCCGCGAGATCGAAAACTTTGCGAATTCCCGAAGCGTCGATCTGATGCATCCGATCGGCGATCCAACGTGCGCTCATGCTGATCCTTAAATCGCGAGAAGAAGTGAACGCCTTTTTGAGGTCAAATTTTATTTGGCTTTATCGCTCGCAGGGAATTCATACTCGTAAAAAATTTCGCACAGCCGGCTGAGGGCCTGACTGGCGTTGGCAGTATCGGTTCCCTTTTTCAGATGGACGTTGTTGACGTAGAAACCGAACGCCAGATGATGATTGTTTTTTGTCTCGATAAAACCGGCGAGTGCTTTACTCGTCATGATGTATCCGCCGTTCATCGTGTTTTCCCACAACAACGTCCCGGTTTTTGCCAGAACCTTTCCTTTGGCCGGGCCGTCGGCTCCGAAGTTGGCCAGGGTACCATCGGCACCAAGCACAGGCAGCCTTTCTTTGAACGATTCGAAGTCGTCCCTAGTCGAGAGATACGTCAGCAATTGGATGACGGCTCGAGGAGTTACGAAATCGGCGCTGTCTCCTCCGGCTCCGCCACCGAAAGAAATTGTTTCGGCATCGACACCGGCCCGAGTAAGAAACTCGCGTTGAAGATGCAAACCATCGGCAAGCGAACGTTTGTTGATATCCGCTGCCAGCAATAGCGGCAAGGTACTGGCATGCAGATTGTGGCTGACCTTCAAAATCAGTCGGGCCGACTCGGAAAAGGGGGGCGAGATCAGTCGGCCGACTTTCTGCCAGGTCTCGATCACTTCTCGACTCGGAAGTTCAGCCGGATCGGGGTTCGATCCGATCGTCGACGCTTCGACGACGACTCCGGCGCGGTCGAGTTCTTCGATAAACAAAGTCCGGGCGAACGCCGCCGCATCGGCCACCTCGAAGACGCGAACGATCGGCTGGTGTCCGACGGGAATCTGTCCCGTAATCACCAGATGTCCGGGATTTTCTTCTTTGACCCATGTGAGAATCGGCTCATCGGCAGCCACCGTCTCAACTTTCGATTCGACCTGATACGCCGCTGTATGAGGTCGCCAGTACAACTTAGCCGGCTCCCCCGCAACCGAGGGGGATAGTTGCAGATCGATCAAGTTGTCGTTGATCATTATCGGAGTGATATGAATCGGACCACTCCCTGTGCTGATCGATTTATCGAACAATCGATCGTCGATAATCACATTTCCTTTGACCCGGCGAATACCGACGCCCACAATCTGACGGGCAAGTTCGTTGACCCCCGCCAGCGGATCAGGTTTTGTCAATTCCGCCATATCGTTGCCGTTGGCGTAGGTATGATCGGAGTTCGTAAAGGCGATGCGTCCGTCATCCTGCGTCCGTCCTCCCATGGTCAAATCACCGCTGGCAACGAGGATTAAATCCCCTTCGAGAACACCCAGCGGACTGATGTCACCCCGAGCGAAGACCGATGTGGTAAACCGTCGATCGGAGCCTAACAAATCCCAGGCGGCGGCAACCGAAAACAACTTCGTCGTTGATGCCGGGGCGAAGAGGTGATCGGGATTACGTTCGTAAATGGTCTTGCCGGTTTCGAGATCGACGACCAGCAATCCCCAATGGGCGTGTTTGTAGAGAGGGTCGCCGATCACCGCTGCGACGTGTGCATCGAGCGCCTTGTCGGCGAGTTCGTCCGCTCGCGCGAAATGGGCTGTGAAACACGACGGCGCGACAATAAAGGCGAACAATACGCAAGAACGAATGTGTCGACGGAACGACAAAGCTGGCAGTTTCACGGCGACAATTTCTCTTTCGTCTTTGAACGTCTTGCGAAATGCATCGAATCGGCCTGGTGCATTAGAATAGATCGGTCACAGGATTTCCTGTGGTGACGCGGACCGGCCGTCCCGTGCGGTCATACACCGGAACCTCAGGCGACAGGCCAAACGCATACAACACGGTCGCCGCGTAATCGTCAGGCGAGACCGGTTTATCTTTGACGTACGCCCCCTGGGCATCGCTGGCCCCGAATACCTGTCCGCCGCGAATGCCCCCCCCTGCCACCAGTTGTGTGTAACATGGTGCCCAGTGATCGCGGCCGGCAAAACCATTGATTTTCGGCGTACGCCCGAACTCGCCGGCGACAGCGATGAGGGTATCGTCCAGCATGCCCCGTTCTTCGAGGTCTTCGAGCAATGCCGAGAAACACTTATCGAACGACGGCGTGCAATACTGGTGTGTGATTTGCGATTTGCCTGTGATTTGTCCGTCGATGCCGCATACATCGTTGGCAACACCGTGACAATCCCACAGATTGAACTGGCACCCCTTATCGTCGAAGAATGTCCAGAACAGATTGACCATCCTGACGCCCGATTCGACCAGACGACGGGCCATGAGGAAACTCTGCCCGTATTCGTTTCTTCCGTAACGGTCGCGTGTCGCGTCGGATTCGAGGTTGAGATCGAACGCCCGTTTGACTTCTGGCTGAGTCAAAAGCGACAACGCCTTTTCCTGGTGCGTTAACCAGTTATGCTCGGCCGTCGGAATCAGATTTCCGGCGTCGGCGTCACTTAACCCACGCAGCAATGCACTGCGGGCATCGAGTCGCGTATCGGTGACGCCATCCAAAAGTTGAACCGCATTCAATGCGAGCGGAGCATCGCTGAGAGAACCTTTCGGTTCTTTATTGAACGCAATCGGATCGAATTGCGTCCCCAAAAAGCCCCCCGATTGACCTTTGTATGGAGGGGATGATGTTCCGAACGGCCTCGGTAAAATGACCCAGGGGGGGAGCAGCGAATTGTCTGTCTCGCCCAGAACCGAGTGCAAAATCGCCCCGAGGCCGGGATGATCGTCGCGGGCGACGTGCTCTTCGGTCGGTCGCGGCGGCAACATCCCATGTAAAGTTCGAGCGATTGCCGTCCCGTGACCATTATCCGAATGCGTCATCGAACGAATGAGCGCCAGTTTGTCGGCATGGCGAGCGAGCTGGGGTGTCAGATCGCT
>JAQCEJ010000054.1:15000-34383 GCA_027618475.1 Planctomycetota bacterium
AGGAGTTGATCGGCTTGACGAAGTGTGCGTCGAAACCGGCTTCGAGAGCAGCTTGTCGATCTTTTTCTTGTCCGAATCCCGTTAACGCTGCCAGCATTAATCCATCGAATTCTGAATTCGTCCGGATCTGTCTGGCGACATCCAGGCCGCTGATATCTGGTAGATCGATGTCAACCAGCACAATATGGGGTCGCTCATTTTCGATGACTTTGAGGCCTGTTCCACCATCGGGTGACACTAAAACCTCGAACCCTTCGATTTCAAGCAATTGCGCCATAGTGGTTCGGGCATCGTCGTTATCTTCAATGATCAATACCTTTGCGATGTGACATTGAGGTAGAGAAGCCTTGTGTACTTCTTGATTTTCAACAGGCAGTTTCTTTGTGAGAGGAAGCGAGACCGTAAACTCGCTTCCTCTTCCAAGTCCTTCACTATGGACGGAAACCTGGCCGCCGTGCTTTTCCACAATCGAACGGACCAATGTCAGTCCGACGCCCATGCCGCCATCCGCATGACCTACGGTCGCTTGCGACTGGACGAATAGATCAAAGATATTATCCTGCTCATTTTCAGGGATACCGATACCGTCATCGCGCACACGAATGACGGCCATATCGGATTCCCGTGAGATCGATATTCGGATCGAGCCGCCGTCTTGAGTGTATTTTGACGCATTGGTTAAGAGATTCCCCAGGATTTGCTGCAAACGGGCGCGGTCGCCCTCAACATAGAGCGGTTCATCAGGAAAATCGACCGTGAATTTCTGCTGTCGCTTCTCGATGGCTGGCGCCACAGATTCCACGGCGTCTTCAGCAGCCAACCGCAAGTCGAAGACCGTTTTCTTCAATTCGATCTTGCCTTGCGTCACGCGCGACACGTCCAACAGGTCGTCCAATAGACGGCTCATCAACCGACCTTGCCGACTGATGACAATGCGCGATTGATTGAGAGACTTGGCATCTGGCTTGCGATCCATGATTTGCACAGCGTTGATGATGGCTCCCAGAGGGTTGCGCAGTTCGTGCGAAAGCATCGCTAAAAACTGGTCGCGGCGAGCGACAGCCAGGCGTTGCTCTTCTTCAATTCGTTTGCGTTCTGTTATCCGCGTGCAAACCGCACCGATGGCATCGATGCGTCCTGCTTCGTTCCGCAGTGGAAACTTGATCGACAGGTACGTTTGCGGTCCATTTGGGGTAGGATAAGTTTCCTCAAACTCCAGAATGTACCCACGCGTGGCGACTTCTCGGTCGTGTCCTTGAATGAGATCGGCAGTCTGCACCGGTAAATAATCGTAATCTGTTTTTCCGCAGACCTCTTCGGATCCTGCACCCAACATCTCTAAACCGGCGCGATTGCAGATCTGAAATGTTCCCGATAGATCCTTGACGTAAATGAAAGTGGCCGAATTATCCAGAATTCCAGTCAACTGCCGATTGACGTCTAGAAGCCGGGCTTCGGTGCTTTTCAGTTGCGACACATCGATCAGCGATAAGACCACTCCATGAATCTCGTCGGACGATGCACGATAGGGAAAAATTCTCAACAGATACCAATTCTGCTTTCGATCCTGAACTTCGCGTTCGCACGACTGCCCTGACTGCAGTACTTGTGAAATCAGGTTGAGAAGGTCTGGCTCGTTGATATTATGAGCAAACGTGTCTATACGGCGGCCGACATCCTGCGGCAACAAATGGAAGGCATCAGCAATCTGTGGAGTGAATTTGCGGATGCAGAGATCGCGGTCGATAAAAATCGTACCGATTTCGGTGCTATGCAGCAGATTATCCATATCGTTGTTGAGCTGGGTCAGTTCCGCGATCTTGCGCTGGTATTCGGCATTGACTGTATACAATTCCTCATTGACGGAATGCAATTCTTCGTTGGTGCTTTGCAATTCTTCGTTCGAGGCGACGAGTTCCTCATTCGTCGCCTGCAATTCTTCATTGCTTGTTTCGAGTTCTTCCACGGTCGCCTGCAAGTTTTCTCGCGTATAGCGCAGTTCCGATTCCAACTCATTCAAGCGATCGCGCGAAGCGCTGCTTAGGTCGACGTTGATTTCTGATACTGCATGATCATCGACGTTAGTTGGACTTTGCATTCCCAGATCTTCAAGCGTGATCAGCATTTGCGTAGTGTTTGCAGTTCGGTCTGGAATTGGTCGCACGCCAAGCTTCAGCCGCGTTTGTCCTGCGGAAGTCTGAATGGTCACTCCGTCGAACTGAACAGGATTTAGTTCCTTGAGCGCTCGGTTCATGGCTCCGGATAAGAGGACGCGCAGGTCAGCGTCGACGAGATCGAGTATGTTTGTGGATGTTCTGCCCCCCTGAAGATGTAGGAATTTTTCTGCTCCTCCGAACGTGTGCATTAACTCTCTGTTTGCATTGATCAAAAGGCTGGGAGGGACGAATTGATCGAGAAGCGCCTGGTATACGGGACTGATGCGACTGTCATCAGTGCGTGTATTGCGCCCGCCGAGAGACGATATGCCGGAACCGAATTGGGACGGAGTAATAGTGAGGGGCAAACGCATGTCAGTGGGAAGCTTTATGTCGCGACGTTTGCGATACATCTTCCAATGTGGATCAGCTACCTCGAATTCGTCTTCCAATTCCGCAGGACTCTCGCTGGGGCCAAGGAATAAGACTCCGCCGGCGGTAAGTCCGAAATGGAATAGCGATATAACTTTTTTCTGCGCATTAGGTTGCAAGTAAATCAGCAAGTTTCGACAAGTAATCAAATGAAGATTGGTGAACGGTGCATCTCGAATGATATTGTGGTGTGCGAAAACGATCATCTGCCGCAATTCCTGCGAGATTTGATAGCCACGCCCTTTCCGCACAAAATATCGTTCGAGGCGCGAGGGTGTGATTTCAGACAAACTTTCTGCTGAGTATATACCCGCACTAGCAAAGTCGATCGATTCGCGATGAACGTCCGTCGCAAAAATCTTCACTTTAACCGATCGGTTCATCGCCTCGATCTGCTCGTGGATCAGCATCGCCAACGAGTAGGCTTCTTCCCCGGTTGCACAACCGGAAACCCATACTCGGAATTCTTCGCCGGGAGGAATTTTCAGCAACAATCCGGGGAGAATGTCAGAACCCAGTCGATGAAATGCATCAGGGTCGCGAAAGAATTTGGTAACGCCGATTAACAAGTCTTTATACAATGAATTCAGCTCATCCGTATCCTGACGTAACTGTTCGACGTAAGCGTCGAGATCGACTGTCTGATTCATCAACAGTCGACGTTCGATGCGACGGCTGACGGTCGAGGGCTTGTAATGGGTAAAGTCGATCCCATGCTGTTCACGCAAGACCTGAAACAAGCGGTTCAGTCCCGTTTCGGCAACGCGGGGTTCTCCATTTGCTGCGAGCTTATCTGAGATCGGGTGCTTGACATATTTCAACAAGGCATGAGGCATTTTCTCGGGCGATAACACAAAGTCGACCACTCCTGTGTCAATTGCGCTTTTGGGCATGCCATCGAATTTAGCCGTTTCCTCGCTTTGAACTATGACCAGTCCGCCGGCATCATGTATGTCGCGGATGCCGCGCGAACCGTCACTTCCCGTCCCGGATAAGATGATACCGATGGCGTCACGCCCGATATCCTGTGCCAACGAACGAAAGAACTGATCGATGGGCAGCGTCAGGCCTTGCGAGGGATCCTTATCGGTGAGCAACAATTTTCCGCCGGATATGATCATCTCTTTCTTTGGCGGAATTAAGTAGATGGCATCAGGCTTCACCTCCATGCCGTGCTCCACGCGATAAATCGGCATCTTGGTCCGATGCGAAAGCAATTCATCCATGAGGCTCTTGAAGTCCGGCGACAAGTGCTGAACCACAACAAATGCCATGCCGTTTTCTTCAGGCATCGACCGGAAGAAATGTTCAAGAGCTTCGAGGCCACCCGCAGAAGCACCGATCCCTACGACGTGGGAAGGACGATTCGGAAGATCAAATTCTACCCCGTGTTCAACCGACCCGTATCTTGAATCGTTTTGCTGATTTTCGTTTGTTACTTTGCGTTTCATCGCGGACTTATTTACCTCCTGCGACGATTCACGACTTCTGTTCTAATTTCACTTATGGCGCATTTTTCAACGACACCGCAGCAGCACGTCTAGCAGTGAGTTGCCGAGGATAGGAAGAAAATACTTGGCCATTGCGGTGAAAATGTGTTAAATGCTGGTCAGGTTCATGAGATCGTTCCGGCGGTAGATCCTGCATTGCATCATAAACCATGTACAATACCATCAGAGAACTGGCGAGAAAGCAGATATCGAAATACATGATGTGGTGAAATGGATCCCCCGTGAAAAGATCAATCACCGAGGCAAAAGCGACAATCCCTGCTGCCATTGCGGACCCGCGGAGAACTTTGCGCGTGAATGTCAATCGATCGATCATGGTTTGCGTCTCCTTTGTTATGGATTACCGATCTCAATCGTCGAATGGCATCGGATGTCTGGAATTTGACTCCAATCTATTTCTAAGGTGAACTCTACTCATTTGTATTACGAGCTTCTAATTGCCTTTGTTTGACGTTTTGAGAGTTCTCTACACGTGTTGTTCAAACCGCTCCAATTCACCTGTTGAGTGGCATGATTAGCCGCCGCCGCGATATACCAGTGACTGATACACAAAGTCACCCGACGATTGCTCGTTAACATTTTACTTATTCATCAGGTATACACCGTTTGCTACGCGAATAATAAGACCCGTTGCAATTCCTTTACTCAATTGCGGCGCGACCAGGTATAGCTTATCCCCAGAGTCTGATTTGAAAGTATATCCTCATAGGTGCCCAATGGATGGCGCTCTACACCAAGATCTAAACAATGATGCTGGCCGTTGGCTCATGCGAAGTTATGGGAGATGTCTCGGAAAGAGCAATTTCCCGATCTCGGCTCGCGATAAGCTATAAATGGGCAAGCGAGTCACTTGGCGGAATCGGCACTCAACAACGGCGGTTCGGCGGCCGTCCGAGTAATCCAGCGAACGGCAACCGAGTACCTTTTGCCGTCATCAACCATACAGATTTGGTCAACAACATTGCATCGGCTCCCTTTAAACCGTGAAGTGGATCTTGTCATCGACAGAGAAAACCAGTCGAACGTCGTGAGCGCAATCTGGCTCGTAGTCGTACTGGCCGAGAATGACTGTCAATTATTCAATAAGCAATACTTGTACCATGGGCTACAAATCGCGTCATCCACCGGGCAACAGTCAGTCGCGAAACCGAGAAATTTTACGGAGTTATTGCCAATCCTGACCGTCCCATGAACCCCAACAAATCCTTGCTGGCTGCCGTTTTGGCAGGGTGGGCGGTGCGGGTTCTTGATTTTCATCTGCCGTTATTTCATTACCGAGGTATCGTTTCAATATGTACGAAAGAATGCGTTGCTCGGCGACGCGAGGGAGAGTTGAAAAAATCGGCTGCAAAAAAAGTAGAACTTTTGTAGAATTCGCCCCATTTTAAGCAACAAGGACTTGCGACGAAAACGTCGAAAGTCCTTGTGTGGTATGTGGCCTAGGCGGGACTCGAAACACCTCCGAATTCCAGCTTGAAAACCGCGTTCTCTGAGGGAGACGACGCGCAATCCGACGCGCGCGGTGCACGAGACGACGCGCACGACCCCTCGTGTGAGTCACCGTTCGACCCGGTCTTGCAACTGCTGATCGACCATTGGCCGCAACTCTCAGCCGGAACCAGACGGAAGATTATCGACATTGCCGAGAGTGAGACGAACGGAGGGTAAATCGACCGCGTAGGATGCTCTGTATCGAGCGCGGAGCACGTCGGGCGATGCAAACCTCGTCCGAACCGACCGGGGGCGTGGTCGGATTCCTACAACTTCAAGGCCGTTTATCGCAAATTGTGCCGCGTATATATTTTGAGGAATAATGGAAGAACAATAGACTGAAAATCTTTTTTTTGTTGGAAGGTAAATCGCAATGAGAAAAACGAAACCAGTGAAGCTGGCAATCATCGACTACGAACCGCCGCGGGAGTTGACGCAAGACGAGGCCGATGAATTCAGGCGAGTGTCGGCGATGTTACAAACGCGCTTTCGTGGCTTTCGTGAAAGTGATATTCCTGGGCTCGCACGCCTCTGTCAATTGCGTACGCTCTGGCAACGTCTGTTCGATGACGTGAACGAGAACGGCGTATCGTTCGCTGTGACTGATCACAATGGAGAACTGGTACAGCGGAGCCGTCCTGAAGTAAGGATGTTGCAGCAGTTCAGCGCGGAGATGTTGCGACTCGAAAAAGAATACGGACTCACACCGATGTCACATTCACCCGAACTAGGGGAACCGGACGTCATCGATAGGGTGTTGGCCGATAGCAGGTGATATTGAATAAGGATTGCGATTTCGAGAAAATGTGATAACCGGTTGCGGACTAATTACCCGCATACAGTCCGAACGGGTTGAGGGTCGCCTTTCCTCTCCCCGTTCGGCACTGGCCGGTTTATGAAAGGCAAGCTTATGCGGATCGACTTTGCAGCTGCATTCAATTCGCTGGTCGATCGACTTCGACAGTGCCGATCCCAGTCCGGCAAGTCTCAGTCTCGAATGTTCGGCGACGTCACGGCGGATGCGGGCAAGCTACTTATCGCCTTCATCGAAGCCGGTCATATCGGCTTGGACATCTCTGGCATTCGGCCTGATGATGATCTTCAACCGGCATTTAAGCGGACAGCGTATCAATTGGCATTCGTCACGGTGATGGAACTATTGGAGCTATCAGACATTCCCGATCTACCACAAAATATCAACTGCTTTCCCGCTCACAAGCCGAAGCGTGGACACGATGGGAAGCTCCATGCTGGGTTTGCTGGCGTGTCTGGCAGTGCAGCGGAACGGATCGAGAAATCAATCGTCGTGATGGATTGGCTGGCATCTGAAGCGGGTAAGGTGAAGAAACGACGTCGAAAGACTGGCAATCCCGCACATAGACCTGGACCGACCAAAAAAGAAAAAGAGCAGGACGCCAAGATCTATGAGAGGTGGAACGAGGCGTATAGTTCTGGCAAGTGCACGTCGAAAGCTAAGTTTGCAGCACAACTCAATCTATCGGACGGCACCAGATTGTCAGTCAAATACGTGGAAGCGGCAATCGAGAGACACCGCAAACGCCGATGACCTCTTGGGATAATTCCGACATTCTGGGCCTGCTTTCCAAGCCGTCATCGGCCTCGGCGATTAAGTGCGGTCGTGCGGTGACAATCGCACCGGTAGGTGTAGACGGTCTTGGCGCGCACCTCGAACATGGTGTGCAGTACAGTTGATATGCCGTTATAAATTCTCCGTACCGACGGACTTTACAAATCTGTATTGTGGCGTTTCCGTAACGGACAACCTACAGATGGGACCGCTGACGATTGGCAGTTGGATCGATGCGGGTGGAACCGTTCTCTACTTCGCTGGCGGTTGGGTGATGTGACAGACGCTTGAAATTTTCAGCGGTGAACGGCACCTTATTAGTAGGAGGTGCATGATGGAAAGCGAACAGAAACAGGTCCAGACTCTGACGGCGAAGGATGTGCAGAAAGCACTCATATCATTGACGGTGTTAATCGTTTCGATCGCGGCAATCATTCTAATGAGTCGCTACAGCAGCAAGAAGTCGACGAAAAAATACCCGCAAGCGGTCGCGGCCATGCAGGAGATGATCGACGGTGGCATCGTGCATAAGGTGCAGACGTCCGGTCATCGCGTCTACATCTCGCCTCTGGCGTGGCAAATGGCGAACGTGGAAGAAAAAGAAGTGATGGCGTTCGTCGCCGCTCAATACTGCGCCGACCGGAACAAGAACGACAGCATTAGGGTCACCGTCTACGATTACCAGTCAGGACGCGAACTGGCATCGTTCTCTGAACTCTGGGGATTCACACTGGCCAACTAGCCTGTTTAGGCTAATAGCCCCCCATGGAATAACTCACCAAATTAATCCGACTTATTCCGACCCTCTGCAAAAGCATGAAATAAAGCCATTCTGTACGCTACCCTCGGAATAAGTCCGACATTCTGCGTCCGCTTTCCGAGCCGACATCGTCATCGACCATATATTGTTCTCCATGCAGACGGCACATCGCCGGACGCGAAATGTAGAACAAGGATGATAGCGATGATGACTTCCACCCTCCCCCAGCAACCCACCAAGCCCGAGCCCGACACAGTCGACGAACGCGGTGCAGCAGTGATGATCGGTGTCTCGCCGAGAACCGTCTTCACACTGCGGACTACCGGCGAACTCCCGCACATCAAGGTGCGCGGTCGAGTCTTGTATCTCCGGTCTGACATTCGCTCTTTTCTTGAGCGCAGTCGGCAGTCCTAACTCCCCCTTCACCTCATTGAACGCGAACGGCAGTTCGCCCTGGACGGCGTCTGCTCTTGCGTGAAAGGCTCCAAAATGAACGAACCAATCCTACCCGTCGTTTCACCTGCTATTTATTTGGCCGATCAGCTCGAAACGGAAATCGATGCTGTCTTTCGGTGCGGCGATGACCTGACGGCGACACGAGACGCAGTGATGGAAGTGATGAAGCATTTCTTGCACACGTTGCGAGAAGACCAGCGCAATCATGAGGCGAGAGAGAAGAGGGTGAAACACCTTGCGTCCGTTATCAGGCGGGCTGTTCACCCGGCACTCGAAGCCAATTACCCGAACGACGAAAAATACGACGCGCTGAAAGAGGCGTTTCGTTATATCGACTTCGTCCCCATCCCGTTTTAATGACAAAGGCCGTCGGCGTTCCTGCTATGGAAAACGCGCGACGGCATTGAACGGAGACACGTAATGGTACATGACGTACACGAAAGAATCGACCCCATTGTCGCGCTGGGGCTCGAAAAATACTGGTATGCCGATCACCCCGAATTCAAACGCGCATCGAATCAACCCGGCACCCTGCGAGAGCAACTCGACATCATCCACGGCCGCGCACCGGCAGAGCCTCTCCCCGATGCATACGCCGAGCGACTGGCTGAGACGATGCTACGAGACCCCTTAGCATGGGGGGGCATCATGCTGCGATGCATCAGCGCGGCACAGGCAGGTCAGGCAGGTGCGGCATGAGGGAGAGATACACACTCGCACCCATCGTGGAACCGACGGAGCCTCTCCCCCCACCCGTGACATGGGAGCCGTTCCCCGTAGAGGTTCTGCCCAGTCGCTTGCGATCGTTCATTACGGAAACCGCCGTCGCTCTCGGTTGTGATCCGTCATTCGTCGCATTGGCTGTGCTGATTGTTGTGGCGGCGTGCATCGGCAATCGTCGCGCTGTTGTGGTCAAATCCGGTTGGACTGAACCTGCCGTGTTGTGGGGGGCGATTATTGGCGGCGTGTCATCGCTAAAATCTCCGGCAATGGCAGCAGCTACTACGCACCTGATGAAATGGCAGCAGCGTCGATTCAGAGAATACGAAGAGGCGATGAAAATATACGACGCCGAGCAAGCGCGATACGAAGCCGAGTTGAACTCATGGAAGAAATCGAAAAACCTCTTACAAGGCGATCAGCCTGAACCGCCGATTGCTCCAGCCTGTAAACGATATATCGTTCGCGACGCCACCCTTGAGGCACTCGTCCCGATTCTGGCTGAAAACCCGGAGGGGATATTGTCGGCCCCCGATGAGCTGGCAGGTCTGCTGAATAGCTTCAACAGTTACAAGGGCGGTAAGGGGGGCGACAAAGAAAATTATCTTTCGATGCATCGAGCCGATTCGATCGTAAACGATCGCAAAATTGGGCGGAAGATATATCACGTTCCCCGCGCGGCCGTTTCTATCTGCGGCACGATCCAGATGTCGGTTTTTGCCCGCTTCGCCACGGACCCGAGTTTTCGCGAATGTGGTCTCATTTCGCGATTGCTCATCGTTTCGCCACCGCCACAAAAAAAACAGTGGACCGACCGTGTTGTGTCGGACGCGACGCTGAACGATTATTCGTCGCTGATCGATGAATTACTCGGGCTGGAAATGCCAGTAGACGAAGAGGGCAATTTCTTTCCTCTGTTTATGGGCATGACCACGGCGGCGAAATCGCTCTGGATTGAGTTCTACAATTCGTTTGCCGACGAGACCGCGAATGAAGAAGACGAACATATCGCAGGCACGTTTGGTAAGTTGGAGGGGCAGGCCGCAAGGTTCGCTCTCATATTCCAACTGGTTGATGACCCGCACTCAACGACCGTCAAACCACCCGCCATGAGATCGGCCATCGCGTTAGCGCGGTGGTTCGCACACGAAGCGAAGCGCGTTTATGAATCGCATAGCGAAACCGATGAAGAGCGCGAACAGCGACAACTCATCGAACTCATACAGCGTCGTGGCGGCGAAATTACGGCACGGGAACTCACTCAGTACAATCGGCGTTACAAGGGTGATTCGATTGCCGCCGAACTCGCCCTACTCCAACTCCAAAAATCGGGCATTGGCGAGTTGGTTACGGTCCAGACCACGAGCAAGCCGAAAACGGTTTTCAAGCTCTTGCAACGTGTCTACGTCTACGAATCTCTTGAAAATAAGCTGGAAAACGACAGAAACGTAGACGTAGACAACGTAGACGACCGCGAAACACGGGAATCCTCGTCGGCGGGGAATCTCGACTACCTCAACGATGCATTTTGATATTCGCTCTTGCAACCGTTCGCAAATTCAGATCCAATGATGAAAAGGCAGGCACATTCAAGAAAGGCAATAACATGGCAAGTGTATCAACTGATGCGAGAGGGAATCAGCGCATCATCTTTACTCATCCTGACGGACAACGGAAAGCTGTGTACGTTGGCAAAATGCCGAAACGGAAGGCAGAAACGACCCGTATCCGGATAGAGCATATCGTCTCGTCAATGTTCTCAGGTGATGCGATCGATGACGAAACGGCACGCTGGCTTGCCTCACGTGATGTGAGCATGACAAAAAAGCTGGCGCAGGTCGGTCTCACTCAAAAGCGAGAATCAGCCTCACTCGGCAGCTACGTCGATGCGTTCATTGCCAGCCGAGCCGATGTGAAGGGCGCGACGACGCGGAAATACATTTCGACGCGGAACAAGCTGGTCAAGTTCTTCAGTGCCTCTCGCAAGCTGCAAACGATTGCTCCCGGTCATGCCGACGATTTTCGCCTGCATCTCATTTCAGAGGGAATGGCAGAGAACACCGTTCGTAAACATATCGCCGTTTGCAAGCTCATCTTCGGTTCAGCCGTTCGCAAGCGATTGATTTCGGAGAATCCGTTCCGCGATTTGAAGGCGTCTATCATGCCGAACATGTCGCGATTCTTTTTCGTGACGAGAGAGATAACCGATAAAGTACTCTCGGCATGTCCTGACTTTGAATGGCGGGCAATCTTCGGTCTCTGCCGGTTCGGTGGTTTACGGTGTCCTTCCGAAGTGCTCGCGCTTCGTTGGCGTGATATCGACTGGGAAGGTGGTCGTATCAAGGTGACGAGCCCGAAAACCGCACATCATCAGGGAGGCGAAAGCCGAGTTATTCCACTCTTTCCCGAGTTGAGAGACATCCTCATCGAAGGATGGGAGCCGGGGATTGAAGCCGAGCCGGTCGTGACGAAGTATCAGGGAGCCGACAATCTGCGGACGCAATTCGTACGCATCGTGGAACGTACCGGACTTGATTGTTGGGTGAAACCGTTCCAGAATTGCCGGAGCACGAGAGAGACGGAACTTGTACAAGCTCACCCTCTGCATGTCGTCTGCCGATGGCTTGGCAATTCCGAGCCGGTCGCAGCGAAACACTACCTGCAAACGACGTCGGACGATTTTGAAAAAGCGATCCGAGAGGCGACCCAAAAGACGACGCGCAATCCGACGCAGCAAGTGTCAGTAAAGGCCCGTAACGATGGGCAACCGTCCATCATGCCGGTTCGCGAAACCCCTGATTTTCAGGGGTCTGCGAACTCTCGCGAACACGTGCACAAAAGAATAGTGGCCGAGGCGGGACTCGAACCCGCACGGGAGTTACCTCCCATCGGATTTTAAGTCCGATGCGTCTGCCATTCCGCCACTCGGCCAGACGGTGTCATGCTATCGTACAGGAGCGTTGTCGACAAGAGTGGTGGACGCGATGTGTTGGAGCTACCAACGGGCCAGGTCAATCAAAATTCTGGATATTCGTACAACGTAACTTACACCCAATGTCGCCAGAAAATAGGCAATCGTGACCGTTGCGATCCAGAACCCAATGATGATCCATTTATCGGTCGGTTCCCGAGAGCATTTGAGAGTCTCCCAATCTTCATCGCGGCGTTTGATGATTTCAACGCACCAGATCACACCGATGATGATCAGTAAGAGTGGAAGCACTTCGCGGCTGCTGTACATTTTCGGCCCTGATTTCGTCCAGAATGTCTACGTTTGAACCTGACAACGGTGCGCGATCGGAATGGTTCACGTAATTCTGTCTTCGGGCAGTATGCATGTGCCAAACTCAAAACAAAAAAGGGGCCGGCGCGATGGCTCGGTCCCCTCCTCCCCCCTGGGAATGATTCGTTCAAGAATTATTTGCGGCTATTCTCGTCGATGACCGACAGGCATTGCTTGACAGCTGCCTGTACGTCTTCGTCCGTCGATTGTGCTGCCAGGCTCTTGAGTTGTGGAATGGCAGGGCGTGATGCTGATCCAATGCGTTCGAGAGCCCAGACAGCACCGGCCTGAACTCGTGCCTGATCATCGTTGAGCGCAACCATCAAGGCCTGCACGACGTCTGGATCAGATGTGCCGATGTCGGCCAGCGAATAGGTTGCCAGCCAACGAACGTTTTCGTCGGTGTCGCGCAGACAATCGGTTAATACACGCGTCGCATGCGGTTTCCATTGTTCCGACCGTCCCAATGCTTCCGCAATATGTAGTCGGTGATAACCATCTTGTTCGAAAAGTGCTCGATTCAGTGCCGGGAGGACGTCACTGGAATGTGACCCGATTTCTCCGAGCGCGGCAGCGGCGAATGTCGAAACGGCGGCGTCATCACCACCGAGGGCAACAACGAGTACGGGAACGACGACGTCGGCTGATTGTTCAATCCGCCAAAGTGCCAATGCCGAGTGAATCTGCACATAAGGATCGCGATGATGCAGCGTTTCGACCAATGCTGGTACCGCAGTCTCAGCCGCTGTTCCCATTTGCCCCAACTTGTGAATCGATCGTTTGAGGCTTTGTACATCTTCGGTTTCCAAGCCCATCACGAGTTGGAGTATCTCGCCGCGGGCCTGCGGACACAGCTGAACAAGTCGGGAACTGTTAAGTTCGTTTTTAGACGTCTTCAGATCGTCTTCAGCAAAATGGTTTTTCGACGATTGCTCTTCGCGATTCGAATTCGTATCGATGGCATGTTGAATGGCGGAATCGGATTCCTTCTGAGCAGAACTTGAAGACGTATTAACCGGCATCACGGATGTCGTCTTTTCTTCGAATTCAGTGACATCCGTCGTCTTGCTTTGTGGTTCTTCCGGCGGAAGCGAATCGAAAACCGAGAGATCGGCGAGTTCGGTTTTACTGGTGGTTTTTAGTTCGTTACCGTGTGACTTCGCATCGATTTCGTTCTTTCCGTTTTTCGAATTGGCATTGCTGTTTCCGGCAAGTGAGATTACATCCGCGGGATTAGTCGCGCCAGATTGACGGCTCATTTCGGCGAGTTGAATCAGAGCCTGACCTGCCGGCTTGATCGATGGATCAAGCGTGAGCGCACGGCTGAAATGACGGGTTGCGAGATCCGGTTTACCCATTTGCAAGTAGATATAGGCGATATTCGCGTGGGCTTCTGCATCGGAACCAGCTTTGCGGAAAGCGGTAAAGCTTTCCTCCATTCGATCCTGATAGCCGTATGTTAAGCCCAGGTTCGAGAGGGCTCTGGAATTTTTCGGTTGCATGCGGAGGGCCTCGTTGAGGGCAGATTCGGCCTCCTGATACTTTTCGGATTGCAGCAACATGTAACCAAAATCGGTCCAGATTTCTGCATTCTTAGGTTCGAGTTTCGTGGCCAGTTCAAAGTATCGCTGAGCTTCAAGCTGGTTACCCATCCGGGCGGAAACGATGCCAAGACGATGGCAGACGCGGGCATCTTCGGGTGTTTTTTCGTAGAGTTTGAGATATTCGTCGCGAGCGTTGGCGAGTTGTCCATCCTGTTCGCGAAGGCGGGCCAGATTGAACCGGATCTCGCGATCCTTTTTCGGATTGGGTATCCAGCCGGCGACACGCTGCGATACGGTCGAGCAACCGGTCATTGAGAAGCCAACGCTTGCCAGCAACATCAGCGACCATGCTGATCGGGAGAAGATCCGTTTCATAGCTTGACCTCAATATTGTAAGACCAGAATTCTACAGCGATGTGAATGCGAAAAAATGTCTGACGCCGATGTATTCGACGCGAATTGCCAACTGAAATATGAAATTCGCGAGCCCGTCGATTGACGACGTCATCAGCCGTTGGTGTGGGTATTATTAAGTGATGTTGGGAGGGGATGACAGAATGCTGTCATTGGAGATCGAAATAAGGCGACGATCAACGGAGGCTGATTGTCCGACTAAGGAGGAGGAAAATGCTGAATTAGGAAGGAATCGAGGATAGGATAGAGACGTGAATTAGCTTCATAATCGTGTGGGTTGTCATGTAATCAAAGTATGAACAAAAACTCGTCGGGTCGGTCGGATTGACCGACCCGACGAGCGAGATCGATTGGATTGTCAGAAGGCACCGCCTCCTCCGAATCCGCCACCGCCGCCACCGCCACCACCCATTCCGCCACCGCCACCACCCATTCCGCCACCGCCACCCATTCGACTGAAGCCCATGAAGTAGGCTCGTTGGGCTTCAAAGGAACGGAAACCGGGAGTGAGTTCCGGAGCCACGACGACGCGAGTGCCGGCATCGGTCACACCCATTTCTTCGAGCAGACTGACGATGACATCGCGACGTTGAAGATCGAGTTCCGGATTGTTGTGCACCGGGAATCCGAATTCATCGTTCGAATGCGGTGTCATAGAACTCGGTGCAATGATAATCGGAAACGGTGTCTGATTGACGCGAACAGCGATTTTCTTAACGTGATCTTCGCCAGCGGCATTCAGACGGGCTGAATTTCCAGTAAACTCATGATCGTGGACAACGAAGTCTGATGCTTCCGCATTCCCTTCTTGTTGTTCCCACACGGGATCGATCAGTGTTCCAAGCGGTGCAGGTGGATCAACGGCTGCACAGGGTTTGCAAGGAGTCCTGCATCCTTGCGCTAGCACAGCCGCCAGAACGGCGGTGGCCAAGCTGAATTTCTGTAAGCGTACCATGGGTCTAATTCCTTGTCTCGGGATTCACGCGAACGACGTTACGAGGGTCGTCGTCGCGTGTTTAATCGTGTCATGTTATTTCGAGAAACCGTGTTCACCCTGAATATAGTAGTTGTCCGATTCTTCACAGACCTCACCATCAGCAACACCCCCAATGCGTCGATTTAGCCGGCCGTGCTGGTGCATACGATGCTGGTAGGTCTGCCAGACAGTGCTACGGTGGTGCATGTCCGGCAGTCCTTCGATCTGTCCATGCACATAGAACTCTCGATCATCTGGTTCGGTCACTTCCATACCTGGCAGAATCGTCGGAGCCGTTTCCGGTTCCATCGCATGTACGATCTCGGGGCTAACCAGAACAAGAAGTTCGGTTTCATCACGACTGACGGCTTTACTCTGGAACAGCACCTTCACGAGCGGCAGATCACCTAAGAACGGTACGCGGCTGAGCTCACCAGCCTGTTGTTCCTGAATCAAACCGGCGATAGCGAACACCTGGCCTTCACGCAGATCGACGGTCGTGCTGACGGCACGTGTATCCAGGCCGAATACGCCGCCGACGGAGTTCGCTTTGTTGAGCGTACTGAACGTCGGGTTGACTTGTAGGCGAATGCGATCTTTGTCGAGAACGGTAGGAGTGAAGGCCAGTTGCGTTCCATATCCTTTGAAACTCGTTGTCGCGGCCTGAGCTCCCCCCACGCCGACGACGGTGGGAACGGCGAATTGTCCGCCAGAGATAAAGTAAGCGGGTACGCCGCTGAGTGTCACCAGATTAGGTTCGGCCAGAATTTTTCCATAACCATTGGTGGCGACAGCATTCAAGAAGAGGTTGAATTTATCCTCGTCAAATATGCCCCTTAAGAGCATGTTGCTGCCCGTTGTCATTGCCGAAGCAAACGCAAAGTCACCGACGGTGAAATCGAAGTTCACGCCTAAGTCACGCGACGCCGATCGTTTAAGTTCAGCAATGCGGACTTTCAGCATGACCTGCTTTTCGCCTGGTACGCGTAACATGTCGACGAGAGTGGCTTCCGGTAATTCGACAGCATCGGGGAACGGATCAGCGGCCGTCGTCTGAGAGATCATGTTTCCGTTGCCGCCCAAAAACGATCCGCCCGAACCGCCACGCTCCGACAGAATCGCCATGATTTGAACGGCTTCCTGTTCGTCACGGGCTTCCCCGCGAACGATGACTTTGTCAGCGATCGGGACAAGCTGTATCTTGCTGTCGGGGAACATGGCATTGATCATTTTTTGCAATTCGCCATATTCGAGCCGGCGTCGATCTTCGACCGAATCGTCTTTTGTGACGTTCACGGTCAGATTAATCAGACGGGCCTGTTCGGGAGTCCCCAGCCACAACGTCATCGACGTCGTGCCGGTTTCTTTACCGATGACCTCAACTTCTCGAGAGCCAAAAGCGACAAACTCGATGATGCTGGGATCGGCAACGGCGACGCGGAAGATGTCTTGTTTCATCTTCATGATTTTCGACCGACGCAGCGTCACCTGCAGTTCGGCCTCCGATTCGTAGATTTCGTCTACGAGATCGGTCACTTTGGTTCGAAGCTCGGCGGAAGCTTCTGGCTTGTCTACCCGTCCTTGGGCAACTGCCGCAGAGTCTACCGCCGTTAAACCCAGAGCCAGGGTCGCAAGAATAGACCCTGCCTGGAGCGGTAGACGTAACGTCCATTTTAAACTCATTTTTACGTCTCCATACGTGTCTGGGTGCTTGCAGCCTCGACTATGTGTCGCTCTTGCGCCGTCCACGGCGCGAGTCGGGGAACAACGGATCATGTTGTGACTGCTGTCAAACCTTATCGGTTGTTTCGATCAACCGAATTGAACGGATCTACCGAATGTTAGGGATCAATCGGGAAATCATGGAAATCGGATTATTCGGTCTTTACCGACAAGAGACGCCTAAAACGACGCAGGGGCATTAATTAAAGGGGTTAACATGTTCAGAATCGTCTCGACGATGATGTCAAGTCGTGAGAAATGTTAAACTCTGCGTTTCGTACTGGTTGTAGGTAAAGTGACAGATGCAACGCCATGCATGGATTTTCGTGTCTTGCAGGTTGTCATTCTTGTATGCTTACGGGGTCGCAGAACCCGACATTATTGGTAGAGACTGACAACAGACACGTTTTACGAACCGTTGCCAGGAATCGTCAGGAAACGGCGCTGGCATGAAGCACGTCGGCGTTTCACTCGGAAACCGAGACAACGACCAAGACAACGGCAATTCACCACCTGTAAGAAACACGTTTTAACAACAATCCGTTTCAAGAACTTCTGGTGTAGGACGTTCTCGCGAGTCATCGCGATGCCGATTCGCCGCCAACCGGGTTCATGAAACCAATTCCAAGCGTCCTTCCTCAGAGGACGGATCCGATATGGGGGAAATGATGAAAGCCAGTCGCATTCTATACATGAGTTTTTGCATCGTCCCGCTTGTGGTCTCGTTTGCCCAAGCGGAAGACGGAGCCGTTGCACCGGTTGCCCCGGGAGCCACCGATGCCGTCGCAGTGAATGATTCCGCCGCTACGGAGACGCCCGAAGTGGCCGCCGATGGAAAAGTCGAAGGTACCGACACCGATTGCGTCGACTGCTGCTGTGGTTTGGCGAGATTGTGGGGTCGTTGGCGTTGTCGCGATGGGTGCGGACGCATCTGCTGGACGACCACCGGCGATATGCATCAGCACTATCCGTATTTTCCGCGTTACCACGGATACTATTATTACCGCCCGTACAACTACATTCACGTACTGGAACATCAATACCAGGCGTTGTCGCTGGGTGGTGATCCGCGGGCACCGTATCAGAACCGTCAATTTGAACGGGTCTACGAACGCCATGCGGCCGCACGGTATGATGAAGCCGATTCCACAACGTATATCATTCCCTTGCTGAGAGATGCTTCAACACCGCTGCCCGATCTGCAAGACATTCTGGAAACGACACCGTAACGATGCAGAGACGATAAATTCTGGATCATCACGAAAATCAAATCAGCCCGTGGAGAATTCTCCACGGGCTGATTCATTTTCGCTTTCGGATGCAAGAAATCACTACAAGCAGTTTCATAACCCTCTGGACGGCGGATAATTCCGGACAATTTGGATGATTATTCTGTCGCCAACCGGGTTATGAATCCAGTTCTAATTTCATTCTACCCGAAAATTATTTTCAGGGGAGAATTGAAACCACATTCACGATACGAGGTTGACCGGTACCATTCGCCGGGAACAATGCAAATGCGTCTCCATTCACTGTATATGGCCCGAATGAACCTAGGGCAAGACCTTTCAACAATTTTGAAACTGGTACACTTTGAGGACCGTGAATACGGACACCAAAGTTGCCCTCCCCAATAACCGCTCCTCCCGGTCCCACCTGGTCGGTATCGACACCGAATACGACCTGTCTCCCCCTTGTGAATTCCAGGGTCGGTGTGCCAACCGTTAATGTGATTGAAGACCCACTGTTTGGTGTAAACGTCACGTCACCAGGGTCTTGAAGTGCTGGTGTCGTTGGAAGGCTCCCCCCCGTTGCAATGCGTGGTGACCAACCGCCGGCGGCCTGGTTGACTTCGTCGGTGGCGCCATCGTTCATATCAAAACGAGCATAACCATCTGTGTCGGGCATCAGGCTGAAGACAACCGATGAGATTGGCCAGGCCCCTGCAGCCGTTCCGCCCGTGTTATAGACAACGCGGAATGCGGAATCTTCCTGGAACGTAGTTCCCGAAGTGGTTTGTACTGTGACCGTGATGCTGACATTATTTCCAGCGCCATCCGTGTCAGAGATGCCTACGGTGGATAGCACCGGGGATGTTCGGGATAAAGTTGCTGCTGGAAGTGTCTTTGTCGTCGCTGGAATCGTTGGATGTTGAAGGGTAATTGTGACCTGCATTCCAGGCTGAGGGATCCCCGCATCGAAACCGAAATCTCCACCTTTGTCAGAGATATCATCCTGTGTGTAACCAGGGAGCCCTGGTACTAGAGCCTGTTATTGACTTATCTCAAGAAATCTGTTGATGTTCGGTGATGAGCACGACACGGAAGTCG
>JAQCEJ010000184.1 GCA_027618475.1 Planctomycetota bacterium
TGAGATGAAAAATTTCTGTTCTTTCAAATTCTTTCACAAAGGAGTACGAGATGCTTTCTTACACCGAATCCCCTGATCAGAATAAAACGAGAGGATTAAAAGCTCGCGGATTCACACTGATCGAGTTGCTGGTTGTAATCGCTATCATCGCCGTATTAATTGCTCTGTTGCTTCCCGCCGTACAACAAGCACGCGAAGCGGCACGCCGCACGCAGTGCAGGAATAACTTGAAGCAGTTGGGACTGGCTTTGCACAATTACCACGATGCTCATAACGTCTTTCCACCAGCCTGCATTCGTGGTTTACCCGGGAGCAGTGCCAATATTGAAAACTGCGGCACCTGGTTGATTTATATTATGCCCTATATCGACCAGACAAATCTCTACAACACATTCAACTTCCCGTTTGTCGGTGGAACCTATGGCCTTGGGAGTTACGGTACATCCAATATGTCCGTGGTAAACACTCCCATGCCGGCTTTCACCTGTCCGTCCGATCCGGATGCGAGCGTAAAAAATTTCGGCACTTGGTTTTGTTCAACTTCTCCCAACTCAAATGGAGATTACGCAACTACAAATTATGCTGGAATGACGCACAGCACTTTGCGCATCGGAACTGAAGCTGGAGGGTCATTCCCGCGCTTCGATTTCGACGGCATTCTCGGTAACCGAGGGAGATACGGAATACGGGACGTGCAGGACGGTACCAGTAATACGATGATCATGGCTGAAGTCTCAAACAGCCCTACAACTGGCTGGCTTTGGGGTTGGGATGGAGCGTTGACGGATGCGAGATTGACCCCCAATGCCTCGGGGACGTGGCCGACAGATGGAACGTTTACAAATTCACGCGAGACGGTGAATGCCCAGACCGCATCAAGTTACCACGAAGGGGGTATCCACGTCGGAATGGCAGATGGAGCAACGCGATTTGTTTCTGAGAATATCGATATCAATCTGTATCGAAGTCTGGTCACCCGTCGGGGTAAGGAAATCACCGGTGATTTCTAGGGGGTTGCTTGATTTTATAGTCGGTCGCCAACAACCGGGATCGACAATTCGTCTTTCCTGGTTGTTTTTCATTTTTGGATTTTATTCGCAGGAGGGGTGGGCCATGCAAAAACGTTGGTTGTTTCTGGCGGCCCTGGTCGCAGGGGGCTTCATCGGTTGCGGAGGCGGCGCTGCAGACGCGGTCGTACGCGTTGTCGTTTCGGGAAAGGTCATCAAGGGGGGCCAACCGGTTGCCAAGGGGCGGATTACACTCTATCCCGTTGAAGGGACGAAAGCCCCCACATCGGGTGCAGAGATCATGAATGGCGAATATCGCATTGATGCCAAGGGAGGGGTGCCGGTTGGTACTCACCGCATCGAGGTGCATGAATATGAAGTCAAACAGAATATCCCGGGACGCCCTTCAGCCCTGGATATCGAAAATAATATTCTGCCAGATCAATACAATACGAAATCAAAGCTGGAAATCAAGGTCGACGACGGCGAACCGATCGTCAAGGATATCGATCTCGATAAGGATTTTTAGAAGCATACTTTTTTATTCCCGGAGGTAATCATTTAACCCGGAGGTATTCATGCGATCAAAATTACGTCGAGGATTCACACTGATCGAGTTATTAGTCGTTATCGCCATCATTGCCGTACTGATTGCGTTGTTGCTCCCCGCCGTGCAACAAGCGCGCGAAGCGGCCCGCCGGACACAATGCCGGAATCATCTCAAGCAGCTCGGACTGTCGTTGCACAATTATCACGATGCACACCGTGTGTTTCCAATAGGTGCGTTCTTTTCCGATCGGGGTGGGCTGCAGTTTGCCTGGGGATGGAACGTCTTCATCCTGCCGTATATCGATCAGGCCAATTTGTATAACTCGTTCAATCTGAGTTCGACGACATATCCTGCGGGAGGATCGTACTCACCTGTGGCATCCGGTGGGAATGAGTACAAGTTTCAGGCATACATCACCGCGTTTAATTGCCCCACCGATATTGGTGATCCCGAAATTGCAATCGGAACCGGATCGGCCGGTCCCATGAGATGGTCCAAAACGAACTACGCGGCCATGGTCGGCAGTACCAATCGGGTTCGCCCGGATGGATACACGACCTACGACGGCGATGGTTTGTTCTTCAATTTTTCAAAAATCGGTATCCACAATATTCTGGATGGTACTACCAACACGATCGCCCTCGGCGAAGTCTCATCCGGAACACCGACGAATGCCGCCACAACAGATAATGCTCCCTACTTGAACACGATGCGAATCTGGTTTTGGGGGCATGCATCACTCATTGATGCCGGCGACCCGATCAATGGAGCCGGGACCATTCCGGGAGATAGCGGTTGGTATAATTCGATCGAAGGCAGCGGACAGGGCGCATCGAGCTACCACGAAGGGGGCGCCCATTTTGGGATGGGGGATGGTGCCGTTCGTTTCATTTCCGAAAATGTCAGTTTCACCATTTGGCAAGCCCTGGCTACACGGCGAGGAAAGGAAGTGATTGGCGAATTCTAAATTCAAACGTTGGATCACTCGACCGGAGAGTTACTTCCGGTCGAGTGATTCTTCTCCATGGGTTTCAGGAGATTACAATGCGACGGTGGTTGCTGCTGATGATGATGTGTTCCCCCTTCATGACGGGATGTTCACGGAAGGTCGAGATCGAGAAAACCACCGTATCTGGAACGGTGACCTATAATGCCCAGCCCATTGAAAAAGGGGAAATTCGCTTCATACCCAAGGCGGGAACTGAAGGCCCGATGGCGACCGGAGCGATCGTTAATGGTGATTACACCGTGACAGCCGCAGGGGGGGTACCAATCGGGGACCATAAGGTCGAAATCATGGCATACATCGAACTTCCCAAACCGGCCAATGCCCCTCCGATCGCACCGACCCCGCGAGAACAGTACATCCCCGAAAAATACAACACGAAGACTGAACTGGATTTTACCGTTCCCTCGGGGGGAGAAACCAAAAAAGATTTCGCATTGGAAGGTCCTCCGCAAAAAAAATAGTTTCTCTCTTCAATTGCCAGTGGTAATCATTTCCTGAATATCGTCGGTTCGCGTACATGAGTGCGAAGCAAATGAAATGATCACCGGAGACGACAAGATGCGAACGACATCGACAACTCTTGCTTTATTGGTCGTGACGTGCGGCACGGTTGCCGCATGCGCCGATGAGTCACCGCGGGTTCAATCGCTGAAAATCGGCGACGGTAGCAGTTGGCATTTCGTCAATAGTAAATGGAGCGACACCGACGACGGGGGGATCGCCGGCGAGCGAACCGGCGACGGAGACGGCTTGCAAGGTTATTGCCTGGCTTTCAATAAGAAGGAAGCGTATGCCGATCTCGAAGCCAGCTTCAACGTGCAAATGAATACGAATCACGCCGATCAAGGCTTGATCGTTCGCGCTCAAGATCCCACACATTATTACCTGATCCACTTCCCGCAATGCGGCCAGCAGTTTCGCGCACAGCATTTCTGGGTCGCGCTGTCGGTCGCCGACGGATCGGGGTATTTACGAATGAAGCGTGTCAATCTCGTGCGCCGAGTGGCCAGTAACCCATTTGGCATCGCCCATCGAGCAAAAGTAAAAGTGACGGGCAATCGCTTTCAGGTCTGGATTAACGGCCATCCCGCTCTCGACGAACGGGACGACACGTACCAGCAGGGGCATGTGGGGCTCTCCGGTTTCACGACGTTCGCTCATGGTAGGGTGACGCTCACGGGGAAAAACGTCGATCCGTTCAATTGGGACGATTCAATACCGCAAGTGAAAAACTGGTTTGTGCCGTTCCCCGATGTTGAGGATAAACAGGGATCCGTCACATTGGCCAAAGCAGATAACGGCGATATTCTTTGTGCGTTCGCCGCGGGGATCGAACGGGCCGACTTCTCGAACAAGGGGCGATATCTGGGACGGTCAATCGATGGCGGAAAATCCTGGACGGTCGGTCCCGCCCCCACAAACTTGACCGGCGACATTCAACGACTCAAGGACGGCCGGCTCGTGAGCATTTCGCTGGTGCATGGCAAGGGGACCCGATCGGAATCCATCGACAATGGTTTCACTTGGAGTGTACCGACCCCCATCGAAGCGGAGAATCCCTGGCCCACCGATCCGGCGGAAATTCAGACCGGTTATCCCTTTTCACTAAAAGATGGCACGATGATTCGCTTCTGCATCGGCCGGCATTCGACGTGGACCGATCCGATCACGAAATGGGGGGCCGTCCATTGTCAGGCATTTTCCACGCGGAGCGTCGATGGGGGAAAATCCTGGTCGGTTCCCGTCAATCTCGATGCATCGGAAAGAGACGACATGGGGAATCTCGATCTGACGGAAGCGGTCGGCTTCGAGACCCGCGACGGAAAGATCATGTGTCTGATTCGTCCGATCTACTCGCCGTGGATGTGGGAAACATGGTCGGAAGACCAAGGTCAGTCATGGAGCCCCTGCGTTCGGGGACCATTCCCGGGATGGGCACCTTCGGCTCCGATCAAAACACAATCGGAAGTCGCATTATTCCCCACGCGATTTCCGGGCGTGACTTTACATCACACACGCGACGACGGCATGACCTGGGATGACGGCGGAGGCGGAACCTACATCGACACGTCGATCTGGGCCATGGGGGCGTTGCTCGAAGTCAAACCAGACGTTGTGCTGTTCGTTTACATGGATAGCTGGATGACCAAAATGAGATCGCAGTTCATCCATGTCACGGATCGAGGACTCGTGCCTTATCGGGAATGACTTCTACCGAGAATGGGATACAACTTGACATTTTGTCGACATCATCTGGAATATGACAGGACGCGATCAATGATGAAATTCGTGACGATCAACGCGAGTCGGCCGTGCGACGACAAACGACTTCGCGCGACCACCTATCTCGCGAGTCTGTTGCTTGTTGTCTTGCACTTACTTGCGACGAACCGCATTTCTGCCGAAGAGCAAACGACCGACCTGAGCGTCGAACAACTCGAAAAAGCGGTGTTCAAACGCGTCGCCGGTGGAGCGCCGCAAGGGGCATGTCTCGACGTCGGGCCGTCTGGAAGCTGGTTCAGCTATACCGTGGGACTCCCCACGGTGCACTTCGATGGCGAGATGTACCGCATGTGGTTCATCGGCGATGAGACGACGAAAGACCCCAAAGCTCCGTATGGCATTTATCAGCGCGTCGGTCTGGCGACGAGTGTTGACGGCATCCATTGGGAAATCGCAAACGATGGAAAACCGGTGCTCGATCTCGGTCCTCCAGGAAGCGCCGATGCTAAGGGAATCGCGCATCCGTATGTACTCAAGGTGGGAGAGAAATTCTGGATGTGGTACGGCGCGATCGACGGCAATCGCGCCGGCAATTTAGGATTGACTCCTGCCAATGTGCGCGTCGAACGAATTTGTCTGGCGACAAGCGATGATGGCATTCACTGGGAACGGACGAACGAAGGCAAACCGGTGTTCGACATCGGGGCGAAAGGAACCATCGATGGGATTCAGGCGACCGGGATGCACATTCTCAAAATCGATGACGAATTCAAAATGTGGTATGGAGCCTGCGGCAGCCAGAAACACACGATCACGATGGCGACGAGTCCCGATGGAATTCATTGGACGCGTTCTTACAACGGAGAACCGATTACCGGCCTCGTCGGCGGAGTACAGGGGCAACTTGGCGCCTCGGTCTATTTCGATGGCAACCGGTACTTCATGTTGTACGGAGGCGATCTCGGCCAACAGTGGAGAACATACTCCGCCGTAAGCGATGACGGTTTTCATTTTACGCAACTGAATGACGGCAAGCCGATACTCGACCAGGCTCCCGCGGGGAATTTCGACACGGCGGGACGAGGGCGTAATCACGTCACGCATCCGACGCAATTTGTCGTTACAAATGGCAAAATCAGAATCTGGTACATGGGTGAAGATGGATCTCCGCCAAATTACCAGCGTATCGGACTCATGGAAGCTGACATTCCTTAAGACTTGATACGTCATTTATGATATAATTCATGGTTCATGCGAGATTTATACTCACATGAACGTATGCCGAAGGGTCAAAACGATCATGAACGCACATCAATTTCGTATTCGAATTCGTGTGGTTATACGACTTCAGCG
>JAQCEJ010000055.1 GCA_027618475.1 Planctomycetota bacterium
TTCATCGGCGGCGTACAGAAAAGCAAGGTCGGTCACACCGAACAGACATGGCATCGCCAGCGTGAACACAAGGAGTTTTGCCAGATGTTGTCGCATCATTCCACCTCGTTTGAGAAACGCTAAGATTCACCCCGACCGGGATAGTTCACATGTTACCCCCGGCAAAGGGCGAATGAAAAGGCAAACGAACTGGAAAGTCCGATGGAATAAGCAGTTGATGCGACAAGCGAATATAAAAAAGAACCCTCCGTCAGAGACGGAGGGTTCGATCGCGTTCAATTCGGTTGGACTGCAGATTACGCCGAGAAGCTGCTGCCGCAGCCGCAACTTTTTACGGCGTTGGGGTTCTCGAACGTAAAGCCGCGCTTGTCGAGGCCTTCGTAGAAGTCGACGACCGTGCCGTCGAGGTACAGGCCGCTCTTTTTATCGACGGCGACCTGAATGCCGTGCTGTTCGGTCACGAAGTCTTTTGTTTCGTCAGAACTCTGATCGAAGCCGAGGCTGTACTGAAAGCCGCTGCAACCGCCGCCGGCGACGCCGACGCGTAACATCGTGCCCTCGGGCATGTTCTGTTCCTGGATCACGCGCTTGATCTCACCCACCGCTTTTTCAGTCAATTTGACAGTCATTTCAGTTCAATCTCCTCGATTTCAATGGCGTGGATGGTTTTCCACATAAGAGAAGGGTCTGCGATATTTGCCTTCATCGCCGCCTGTGATAATAGATTCGCTGACGTTTTGTCAAGTATCGGTTATATCATCGCTCACGTCGAGAATTATAACAATCCCAACGGTAAAAAAAGAGGGGAGTTTTCGCTCATTCTTCATTTTTACCGGATCACGCCGATCGAGACTGTTGACCAGTGAAGAAAGAGGCCCTGTTTTCCAGCGGACACTTGCAGAGATTTTAGACTCCCGCCCATAATTAGATCATACGTACACAGCAACAGGCGAAACTTTCCGCATTCGCGACACTTCAGGGCCTCCATCATGGCGCACGAAATACCGCTGTTAAAACTCTGCGACATTGGCGAAGGGGAACTCGCCGATTGTTTCGCGCTGCTGACTCAAAAAGAACCCGGCCGTACGCGCGATCAAAAGCCCTATTTCCGCCTACAGTTTCGCGACGCCCGGCGGACCGTCGCCGTGATGATCTGGCACGATTCGGTCTGGTTCGAACTCTGTGAGCAGAATTGGAAAGTCGGACAGTTCTTCAAATTGCGAGCCCGGTTCCAGGAGACGCAATATGGTCCGCAGTTGGAACTGGCGAACATCCGCGAAGTTGAGGAGACAGACACCGCCGACGGTTTCTCCCCCTTCGATTTCTTTCCCGCGAGCCGGTTCGACATCTCGCAGATGTTTGCGGAACTGGTCGGCATGGCTCAAGAGCAAATCGCCGATACTTCACTTCGAACGCTTGTCGTCGACCTGTTGAACGAACATGCCGAGTTGATTCAACGCCTTCCCGCCGCCACGCGCAATCATCATACCTTCACCGGCGGTTATCTCGAACATGTGCTGTCGGTGACGCGCACGGCGTTGTATCTCGCCGACAAATACAGCGATTATTACCGCAACATGCAGCCTCCGTTGTCGAAATCGCTGGTGATTGCCGGAGCGATTCTGCACGACATCGGCAAGGTGCAGGAACTTGATTATCAGCCGCAACAGACGAGTTATTCCCCGTCGGGGAAACTGATCGGCCACATTCTGCTCGGTCGCGATCTGGTTCGCGAGAAGGCCCGCACGATCGCCGATTTCGACCCCGAGATTCTGCTCCGGCTGGAACACATCATCGTCGCGCATCAGAACCTCCCCGAATGGGGCTCGCCGATTGCGCCGCATACGCCTGAAGCGTTACTGGTCCATTATGCCGATGAGATCGACGCCAAGTTTCACATGATGGCGACCGCGCTGGAAGCCCCCGCCGACGACGAACTCTTCACCGGGCGCGATAATCCGCTGCGAAGAGCGATCTTTCGGGGATGGAATCCGGTGTGATGAGTTGGTCCGCAGATGTTCGCAGATGAACGCAGATTTAAGGAATGATCTTGATGTTCAAATGATGTTATTGATAGCTCTTTAACCAAACGGTAAGACCGCAGAGAAAGGCAAATTGGCCGCGAAAAAACACAAGAATCGCAAAAAAGAAAGAATAGGAATTCAAATCGAAAATTTCCCCAGCGATAGCATGTCGATCTTTTTGCGTCCTTTTGTGTTTTTTTGCGGCTATCCTTCTTCGTGGCTTTGAGATCGCTTCAGTGATACAAATTCAATGAGTGAGGCCTCCCTTCTTGAATTCTGCACCGCACCATGTTGTCTTTTTCATTTGCCTTCTCATCTGTGTTCATCTGCGAACATCTGCGGACCAATCCTCTCTGACCGAAACAGAAATCGGAATGGCAAACGCCTGCTCGAAACGATACATTAGTTATGTCATCGTAAACGGGAATAATTGATGGAACTTCCGGTATGATTCGCTTTCAGGGTGCCAATACGAAACTCTGCGACGGGCTGTCTCGCCGAGACTGGCTGCAGGTCGGCGGACTTGGTGCGTTGGGACTTTCGCTCACCGACTGGTTACGGCTGAGCGAAACTCAAGCCGCCGGCGATCAACCCTCCTTTGGCAAAGCAAAGTCGTGCATTCTCATTTTTCTGTACGGCTCGCCGCCGCAGCACGAGACGTTCGACCCCAAGCCAGACGCTCCGGTGGAAATTCAGGGGGAACTCAAAGAAATCCCGACGGTGCTTCCCGGTGTCGCCATCGGCGAACTTCTTCCCAAGACTTCTCAGATACTCGATAAGACGACGATCGTCCGCTCGTTGACGCATCCCTATCCGCTGCACGGGTTGGCGTATGCCGTCACCGGCATGGACGAATACACGCCGGCGATCGAATTTTCACCGCGCGACAAAATGCACTGGCCGTTCATCGGATCGGTGGTCGATTACCTCGCCGAGCAGCAGCGCCCCGGAGAATTGCCGGCGATCCCTCGTAATTTTGGTCTGCCGTGGCTTCCCGGTTCGAAGTGCGACATCTCACCGCTCGCCGGTCCGTACTCGGCGTTTCTTGGCACGGCGTTCGACCCCATCTGGACCGACTTCACCGGCACAGGGACGACAATCGCCCCCAAGCTGAATGACGCTCAGACAAAAGAAGTCTATGACCCATTCGGCGGCGTCACGCCGGATGGAAAATTCCAACTCTCACCCGATTGCGAACTGCGCGACGGCGTTTCCGCCGAGCGATTCGGCATGAGGAAAAAACTGCTCGCACAGTTCGATGAAACGCGGAGAAACTGGGATCGCACGGCCAACACGACGACGTATAATAATCATCAGTCGAAGGCGTATTCGCTGCTTTCGTCGGGAGTGCTTCGCAACGCGATCGATGTGAATCAGGAAACGCCCGCGATGCGTGAAGCCTACGGGATGACGCTGTTCGGCCAGTCGTGTCTCGCGGCCCGCCGGCTCGTCGAAGCGGGAGGAAAATTCATCAGCGTCTTCTGGGATCCGTTCGATCCTTTCGGCGGCAGCGCATGGGATACCCACGCCAATCACTATCCGCGATTGAAGGAATATCTGCTCCCGAATTTCGATACGAGTTATTCGATGCTCATTCGCGATCTCGACGACCGCGGTCTCTTGGATGAGACGCTGGTTCTCTGCATCAGCGAACATGGCCGGACGCCGCAGATCGACAGCAAACCGCAGGGAGCCGGCCGGCATCACTGGTCGCGGGCGTATTCAGCGATTTTAGCCGGGGGGGGCATTTCGCGAGGTTCGGTCGTCGGCCGCACCGATGACATCGCCGGCGACGTCGCGGCGGTGCCGATCTCGCCCAAGGATATTCTGGCGACCGCATTCCACCTGATGGGGATCGACCCGCACACAATGGTGCCGGATCAGCTGGGCCGCCCCTTGCCGATAGCCGGTGCGGGAACCTTACGGACGGAATTGCTGGGGTGATCGCCGGGCCAAGATGTGAGGAAGGCAATACGAGGAATCTCAACCGTGACCATTTGGGCAACGGATTTTTTCGTCATTTTGGCGGTGCAATCTACTCCCATAATCTTTCTCAAGGGTGCATTGGTTTTTACCCTTGCTCTCGTGATGATGATTCTGATCGCCACTTTGATTGTGTTTTTGAAAATGACGCTTTCAAGAAATGACACGTCATTCGGCGAAGAATGGCTTAGGTCAGCCAGAGCTCGTCGTTGGATTTTCGACCAGATATTCGGCACCATTGAAGTCATTGCCGCCGCGTTGTTGGTCATCCCAATCGCCAGGTCAGCTTTCGGCGAGTTGTATTATCCCTTAAATGTGATCTTGTTATTGTCGTGTATTGTGGTCACGGTCATTGTGCGAGACGGTATCCGGCGTTTTCTGCGAGAGCCGCATGGCGCTGGTGATGAAACCCTTGATTAACCTGAGAAATGCTGCCGGCGGGTGGCTGGGGTGCTTGTGACGCGCGTGCTCAACGTGCGACATCGATTTCGCACGACGCATTCAAATCATAGCCGACATTCATGGCCCCAGTCGAATGGTGAAGTATCACCCGAGCAGACTGGGGCCGTCAAATTATTTTGACGCGTGGTCGATGATTGCGAAATCGTTGCGTTCAGGAATCTAACGCCGATGTGTGCCCCAGCCACCCACCGGCGATCAGCCGATGGTCAAATTCATGCAGCCGGACTGAGAGGATAGACCTCGGCGACAGACGGTTCGAATCGGTCGAAATCGACGCGACCGGTGACGTCCAGCAGTGTGGTGTTTTTCTTCAGGAAACGCATGACGAAATAGACCGTTGCGCAGCTCAGCATGAACGCCGTCCAACTGACGTCAAAGTACAAGCGACGTTCGACGACCAGATGTTGCAGCGTATCGATAATCCAGAAGACAAGACCGATCAACATCAGTGCCGAGTATTCGCGGCGGAATACGGTTCTCAGGCTGAACGTCATGTTCGGTTTGCACCATCGCCGCACATCGGGCACAAACACCGGTGTGCGTGCGGCCCACTCCGTATATTCTCTTCCGAACTTGCTGATGAGATATTCTTCTTCGGCGGCGATCACGCGCTCGTAATACAGCCAGAAGAAGCCGACGTAGACGAGAACCAGCAGCAGATCGGCCGGGGCCGCGACCCATCCCAGGCCGATCAGAAAATTTCCGAGATACAGAGGATTTCGCGTCGTTGCGTACCAGCCTGTGGTATTCAGGCTGTCGGCACGCTGCGATCTGGTATTTCGCCCGGAGGTTCCGCCAGGGACATAACCGACCGTCGCCATTCGCAGAAGGTATCCGGCGAACGAAACCGCCACGCAACACCAGCCCCACAGATGCTGCAGTTCGTGACTGTCGCCGAGATACCGAAAGTTGGCCATCGACCATGCCGCCGGTAAGATTAAGAGCAACGGCAGAACGCTGCGATATCGAAAGATCCACTGACCTTCGTCGGCCATGCGTCTGACGATCATGTTGTGTTCGTTGTCGAGCGATGGTGTTGGTGAATGTGACATGTGGGTTCCTGAAGCGGGAGATTCAGTGAAGGTGTAGTAACAAGATACGAAGACGCGAACGGTTTCATCAGTACCAACTTTGATGGGCGGGCTTTTACTATTTTTTTAGTAAGTCGGTCAAGAGAGGTATTTCGAAAAAACGAAGATTTACAACTCTATTAGCCGCAATAAAACCCAAAGGACGCAAAAAAGAGACGTGCTTTCGCCGACGAAATATTCTACTGGTATTCCTTTTTTGCGAATCTTGCGTTTTTTAGTGGCCATTCTACTTCGGGGTATCGAGATTGCTTCAGATCGCTAATGTCTTACGAAAAATCAAACAATTTTCGCACGTAGGGGGAGAGAGCAAAACGGACTTCGTGTCAAATAGCCACTGGCCGAAGGGGCACTTCACGACGTGGCAACATCGGCCGGTTGTGACTCCGGTTCGAGCAGCGGATACCGCCGCGATTCGAGTTCGATGAGCGTGCCATCGAGCGGTTTGGTCGAGACACCGGCCCTCGCGTCGTTCGCGGCGTTCATCGCTTTAAATCGAAACAGCTTCACAAAGGCGCCAACGACGAGTCCCACTTCGAGCTGGCCCAGATGTTTGCCGGGGCAGACGCGCGGGCCGTGGCCGAAGCCGAAATGCAGAACTTCTTTCGAGGCGAGCCCCTGCGATGCGAGATGTTCCCAGCGTTCGGGGACAAATTCACCCGCCGGATATCCGGTGACCGCCACCCCCCAGTGATCGTCGTGACGATTCGCATGCCACACGTCTAACAATAGATGTGTTCCCCGCGGAACCCATAATTTTTTGCCATCCGACGTTTCAATCCACGTGTCGGCGGTCGCTCGACGCGGCAAAAAGTACAACGACGGCGTCAGCCGCAGCGTCTCATCGAGTACATGGCCGAGGTACTTCGCACCGTCGAGCGTCTCAGGGGTATAGACTTCGATCTCTTTGACTTCTTCGTACACCTTCGCTTGCGCCTCGGGATTTCGCGCCAGATGCGAGATTGCCCAACTCGCATACGACGTCGTCGCTTCGAGCGCCCCCGCGAGAAAAACTTTGACGTTGCTGCGCAGTTTGTCGTCGGGCGCATCCGACTTGAACTGTCGCCACAGTCCCTTCTTCTCGGGCCGGGCGGCGAGCACGATATCGGTCAACTGCTCGAAATCGGCGTACGCTGTTTTCGTATCCGCAATGCCGCGTGTCAAACTCGGCCAGCGCTGAACCGGCACGCCGATCTTGTTGATCACCGTATCGCGAACGATGTGGTCGATCACCCGTTCGAGCGCGGGAACGTACCGGTTGCGAATGTCGTCGTAACTGATCCCGGTGCCGAAAAAGTTGTTCGTCAGCATTTCGAGCATGACGGCTTTAATCTCGGGCTCGAGTTCGGTCTGCACGGGGTGACCGAGTTCCTGCACCCGTTTCTCCAGAAAATCGAGCCGCGTCCGTACGGTGTGGCGAAACGTCTCGGCGAATTCGAGAAACTGTTCGGGCTGAAAGAGCGTCGTCTTGCCGAACGGCGGCGCGGCGAGTTTGCGTTGCCGCCGCCAGATCGCCCCGTTGGCGAACAGCAGCGTATCTTTCCCCGTCGCGCGGGCGATGCCGACCGACGGAAGCGTATCGCGATCGAACTGTCCCTCCTTGTCGCCGGTGTCGGTCGTGACGGCGCGAATGATGCGCGGATCGCGCGTCACCAGCACCGGCGCAAACCCCGGCACATCGAGATAACGATTATGCCGTGCGGTCCCCAATACGTCATCGGCTTTCCAAAAGAACGTATCGAGCAGACGAATCGGCCGGTCGTAATTCCAGGGATGAGGAAACGGCACCGTCGGCCTCCCCGACCCCGGAGCAAACAGCGGCACCCGGCCAACTTCGATGTCACCGGCAAACGGATACCGCCCGAGCAATTGCCCCGGCAGCCGGGTGAGCCAGTGAAGGCCGGGGATACGATTGCGGAGAGATGACATGTCGCAGACTTTCAAATTCCGGGTGGCTGGGGCACACATCGATGATGATCGCCTCTGTCACACCCCATGCGCAAGACACGTTCGATTGAATGAAAACGCGACGGCCCCAGTCCGAATTGGCAAAAGACATCTTTTCTGAAATCGACTGGGGCCATGACGCGATTTGGTATCTGAAACTCTCGGCGAAAGCAATGCTTGAACTTCCGACAATGTCTTCCAAGCGCCCCAGCCACCCGCCGGGTGAGCCAGTGAAGGCCGGGGATACGATTGCGGAGAGATGACATGAAGCAGACTTTCAGATTCCGGGTGGCTGGGGCACACATCGACGATGATCGCCTCTGTCACACCCCATGCGCAAGACACGTTCGATCGAATGAAAACGCGACGGCCCCAGTCAGAATTGGCAAAAGACGTCTTTTCTGAAATCGACTGGGGCCATGACGCGATTTGGTATCTGATACTCTCGGCGAAAGCAATGCTTAAACTTCCGACAACGTCTTATAAGCGCCCCAGCCACCCTTCACCCTTGAATCTCCCGCTTCGCCATCCCGCGTACCAGATCGTCGTTGTACGCAAACAGCGCCGGTGTGCCGCCGGTGTGGATGAAGACGATCTCTTCGTCGTCGCGGTATTTTCCCTTGCGAATGTCGTCGATCAAACCGGCCATCGCTTTGCCGCTGTAGATCGGGTCGAGGAGGATGCCTTCGGTGCGGGCGAGGAGCATCAGCGCTTCGAGGCCCCCCTCCGAGACTTTGCCATACGCCGGTCCGATGTAATCGAACGTGACGTTGATATCGGCCTTCTCGAAGTGCAGATCGAGACCGATGAGTTTTGCGGCTACGGTCGCGAGGTGGGCCATGTCCTCTTGCGTATCCCATTCCCATTGAATCGGGCAAATGTTGTAAACCGGGCAGCCGAGTCCTAAGGCGGTCACCCCCAGTTGCGTTCCCGAACCTGTCGAACCGGCGGAGCTGACGTAAATGGCACTCGGCTTAATTCCTTCGGCCTTCGTCTGATCGGCAATCTCGGCGACGCATTGCGCGTAACTGACCGCCGCCAGCGGCTTCACCGTTTCGCGATTCCACGAATAGACATTGCGACCTTTCGCGCGATGCCGGTTCGCCGTCGCTTCGATGACGTCATCGAGTTCTTCGCCGATGGTCGCATCGACGATGCGGTAATCGGCACCGACGAGGTGGTCGAGCAGGAGGTTTCCCTGCACGACTTCGTCGCCGGTTTTGCCTTTGCCGCGACCGAGTATAAGCTGGCAATCGAGCCCCGCTTTGGCACACGCCGCGGCGGTCTGGCGGCAGTTGTTGCTCTGCACACCGGCTCCCCAGACGAACATATCGGCTCCCTGCGCGAGAGCCGCCGCCATCAGGAATTCGTTGTGCCGGGTTTTATTGCCGCCGAAGGCGAGCCCGGTGCAATCATCCCGCTTGATATGAATCATCGGCCCGCCGAGTGCCTCGCTGAATCGCTCCAACGATTCCAAAGGCGTCGGAAAATGCCCCAGCGGAAAACGCGGCAGGCGATCGATGTGTTTCCGCAGATCGGCAGTCGAAAGAGCAGAGAACGTTTGCGACATGTTCTTGTCCTATTGAAGTTAAAATCAATGCCTGAGGCAAACAGAAAATGCGGAAGGGGTCCGCAGATTTTCGCAGAAAGACGCAGATGAAAAGACAATGATCAATTCAGGAAGAGCCGCAAAAGCACGCAAAACCTCAGTATGGCATCATCTAACCTGTTCGTCCCTGTTTTGGTTTTTGTGGTGAAATCTCTGATGTATGATCTCTATGGACCTCGGTGTCTCGGTAGCTAATGTCCCTCTTAATCTGTGTTCTTCTGCGAAAATCTGCGGACAATCCCTACTCTCATTCGCTCGTTGCTTCATGCGGCCAGTCGAGGTGGCGGTGCAAAAACTCGTATGTCTTTACACCGTTAATCGTGTGCGGGCCGTTGAAGAATTCGATTTCGGTCTTGTCGCCGATGCCGAGTTTGTCGTAATGGCGTTTGACTTTCGCGAACTCCCACGCGACCCATTCGTCGGGGGCGACGCCGTCGTCGTGGCCGCGCTCGACCATAAACGGACGGGGGGTCATCAGCGTCGATAACTCGGCGTAGTTAGCCATGTGTCCCATGTTCCACTCGAAGATTTCATACTCGCCGGTGAAAATATAGCTGTAACCATCTTCGCTGCTGGTGTTCTTCTTCACCCATTCATTGTAGTCCGCCGAGCAGATCGACAGGGCATACCCTTTGACCATCGGCGGGACGCGAACTGCTGTCTTACCGCCGTACGAGAGGCCGTAGAAGCCAATCCGCTTTGCGTCGACGTTTGGAAGCGTCGCCAGAAATTCGAGCGTCTTTTCATGTTGCGGAATGATGTAACTGAAGAGCGATCGCTTCATCACGTTCGACTTGCGCTGCAGCGTGCGGAAGCGGTCTTTGCCGCGATACGGGTTCTGCGGTGCATAGGTGATGAATCCGCGCTTGGCGAGTTCGATCGTAAACGATTTGTAGTATCGCCAGTCGCCGTTCTGGTCGTCGCTGATCGTCGACATCGGCGTCCCTTCGAGACCGTGCTGACAGACGACCACAGGGCGTTTTTCACCCGGTTTCATTCCCTTCGGCAGCACGAGAATTCCCTGAGCGATCACGCTGGGATAGACGTCGAGCACCACTTCGTAGCCAGTGTAATCGTCGGTCTCGAAGACTTTGCGCGTGCGGGGATTCGCCGGCATGTCACTCGCCGGCAACCGGCCGATCATCTCGTCGTAGACCAGATCGCGGTACGCCTCGGCGGTCGAGACCCAGTCTTCGACGCTGGTTCTGCTGGCATTTGCCCAAAGTTTGTCGCGGACTTTCGCACTCACACGAAGTAGGTCTTGCGTGAATTCAACCATTTCGGCGACCTGCCGGCGTTGCCGTTCGGTGGCGTCAACCGGCTGCCCGTGGCTGCCGATGTCGATTTTTTCGGGTCTCGGCTTCAAGGCGTTGATGCCCAAGCCGGCCAGAAAGTTCGTCATTGTCGGATCGGTTGCGTGCGGTCCATCTCCTTCGCCGCTGCTCACGAACTTGATCTTGTCTCCGGCACCGAGTTGCTCGTAGATCGGCTTCGCACGATCGAATTCGACTCGCACCGACGCCGTCGTCGCGGTTTCGATCTTACCGGGAGCCGCTCCGCCGCTGCGTCCCTCGCGCACGGCCGGAGGACCGTCGTGTTCCGGCACCGCACACGCTTCGATCGACAGAGCACGCGGAGCAATCAACCCGGCGATTTCGGCGTCGCCGAATTCGGTGAGCAACCCCCACACGTTGCGATAAATCGGCTCGGCCCAGACCCCTTCACGCTGACGGAAATACCCGAGTACGCCGACGGAGTCGATCCGTGAATCGAGGGCTCCGCTATAGAGCGCGAGCAGTCCTCCTTCGCCGACGCCGATCACGCCGATCGGCAAATCTTGTTCTTTCACCTTGTGCAACCGTTCGAGCGCATCGACCGCCGCAAGAACTTTTTGTACTTCGTAGCCGATCACATGACGCCCCATCTCGAACGCCATGCGGTAGACGAACTCGCGGTGCGTCTGATTGGTGTACCGCACGTACGGGCTCCCCGAAAATTCATCGCTGCGGCTGATGAGCGTCGGCACGATCACCCGGCAACCGTTCTCGGCGAGACGTTGTGGGATCCTCAATGCCACCCCGCCCGAACCTTCGAAGATGAGATCCGCAAACATCTCCGGCGTCCAGTCGGCATCGGGGAGGGCAATTACATCGGCGACGATCTCCCCTTTCGGTTCGAGCAGCAACCCTTCGCCGGTGATGCCGTCCAATGTCTTCCAGCGAATGTTCTTTGCCGTAAATGCTTCACCTTCGGCGATCGTACCGTCGTGTTTGAGCGACGAAACGATTTCGATGTCGATGTTCTCTTCTCGCGGGTCGACGGCACCGATGTAGGTGCGAAACCGTTCGCGATTCGGGGCTACGCTCTCGGCGTACGCTTCGGGACTGCTGAAATCGCGCTTCCACATTGCCTCGCGGCGGTTCGGCGAATCCTTGATCTCTCGCAGCGCAAACTCATCGATGCCGGCGACCATCACCTCATCGAGTGGCTGGTCGATCGTCAGCTTTTTTGTCCCTGCGAGTACGACGGGCTCGGTGGAGACCTGATTGGCATACACGAGCACGTTGTCGAAGTTGCCGGTGTCGTCGAAGCTGCCGACGCCGACGAGTCCCGAGGTAAACGTCTTATCGACGGCGGTCATCACCGGGTTTTCCATGTCGTCGAAATAGACGCTGATCTTGCCCGATTCGACGTTCCGCACGACGCGGGCATGATGCCATGCGTCGTCCCAGTTCGTGCCGTCGGTACTCGTCAATGAAATCTTTTTGCGAGGGGCGTCGTTGACGATGAAAATCTGATTGGCGTGATCGTCGGCCTGCTTTCCGAAATGAACGTAGTACAGATGCGAATCGTCCTGATAGCCGAAAAACAGACAGAGGTCGCGATGGCCGTAATCGGCGATCGTCGACTGAAGCTGCACATCGAGAATGAAGTCTCCGACGTTAATATCGCGAACAAGAGCCCGGTTGAACGGCGAACGAAACTCGGGATTGAAGTCGCTTTTCTTGTTGAACAGGCTGAGGAGACCGTTCCCCTCCTGGTGGTCAAGACGCCAGACCGATTCGTCGGTCGTGATCCATCGCGACGCCTCGTTCGATTCGAAATCGTCCTGGTACACGAGCGGCAGCCCCTCGAGTTCCGAAGAAGGAGGCTTTTTTGCAAAGGGGACAAGGTTAATCTCGGCCGAACCGATGTCCGCCATCATTCCGGCGAACAGCACTCCGAGAATCACCGAACCGATTCGACCTTTGGATATGTTCATGTTGAGTACCTCAATATCGCGCGTTTAGGGGTCAGCAATGGGGACAGATCCTGCTATCAGACTGTATTGAACACGGGACGGCGTGCAGACACAAGCAACCGAAGGGATCGGTTCATTATTTCCATCAGGAATTCACCCCTTTCATTCCTCCCAGCGGGTGATGCGGGAATGAAGTTGCGATCTTAAAGCCAAGAAGAATAAGGGACGCAATCAAACGCAAGAATTGATAAACTCCTGGAGATTCTCCGCGATCTCTGCGTTTCTATCTCGTTGCATTTTTTGAAACGCAAAGATCGCGGAGGACGCAGAGAGAAAGATCAGAGATGACCAAAAGAGATTGTTTCCTTCTCTGCCTCTGTTGACTCTGCGTTTGATGGTATTCTATTTCGGCCTGACAGAGGTTAGCTGCAAATACAACGAAGGCTTTCGATGCCGTTGTTGTGCATTTCTCCCTTGTGATTCTATAATCGATTTCCAGATCTCTCACGTAAAACCACTATTCCCCTTAGAACTGGTTTCATAAACCGGTTGGCGACAGAATCAACGTTCAAATTGTCCTGAAATATCTATCGTCCAGAGGGTTATGAAACTCTTGTAGTCAAAGGCTGCATCATGATGACACTTGCACCCACGTGTTCTCGACGCGAAATTCTGACGAGTCTCGTCGGCGGAGCCGCCGGGTTATCATTGGCTTCGGTCCTGTCGCGAATGGCCCTTGCTCATGATGGCGACGGTGACGAGCCGATCTACAAAATCTCGATCGCCGAATGGTCGCTGCACAAAACGCTGTTCGCAGGCAAGCTCGATCATCTCGATTTTGCCAGGACGTCGAAGAACGACTTCGGGATCGACGCCGTCGAATTCGTCAATCAGTTTTTCAAGGACAAGGCCCAGGATACCAGCTACCTCACCGAACTCAAAAAACGAACGCTCGATGAGGGAGTCGCGCCGCTGCTTATCATGATCGATGGCGAAGGAAAACTGGGCGATCCCGACGAAAACGAACGGACCAAATCGGTCGAAAACCATTACAAATGGGTCGAGGCCGCGAAGTTTCTCGGCTGTCATTCGATCCGCGTCAACGCAGCCAGCTCCGGCGAATACGCCGATCAGGTCCAATTTGCCGCTGATGGTTTGCGTCGCCTCGCCGAGTTCGGCGACGAGCACGAGATCAACGTCATCGTCGAAAATCATGGCGGTCTCTCGTCGAACGGCCAATGGCTCGCCGATGTGATGATTATGGTCGACCATCCGCGCATCGGCACACTCCCCGACTTCGGCAACTTCAGGCTGAGTGCCGACGAAGAATACGACCGTTATAAAGGAGTCGCCGAACTGATGCCTTTCGCCAAAGCCGTCAGCGCCAAATCGCACGACTTCGATGAAAAGGGGAACGAAACGCATACCGATTACCTACGGATGATGAAGATCGTGCTCGATGCCGGTTATCGTGGCTATGTCGGTATCGAATACGAAGGGTCAATGCTTGATGAACCCGCCGGCATCCTGGCGACGAAGAAACTCCTTGAACGTGTCCGCGATGAATTGGCCTCGCAATACGAAGTGACCGACGACAATGACGATAAGGACAACCACGATTGCTGTGGAAACACAACACAATCTCGACGAAGGGGGGGCCGGTTCCGCCGATGAGTGCTCGCCACGTCAATTCAAGAAGCGTAGGGAACGGGGTGTCCGCAGATTTTCGCAGATGAACGCAGATTGGCCGCAAAAAAACACAAAGGGCGCAAAAAAGATTGACATGCTATCGTCTAATAAATCTTCGCTTTGAATTCATCTGATTTCTTTTTTGCGATTCTTGCGTTTTTTTGCGGCCAATCTACTTTGTGGCTTAAGGATCGCTAAAGGGATACAAATTTAATGATTGAAGTCTCCCTTCTCGAATGCTGCACCGGACCATGTTGTCTTTTTCATTTGCCTTCACATCTGCGTACATCTGTGAAAATCTGCGGACAAAATCCTTCAGGATAATAACGCGTTATGACTCAAGCCGTAGTTCAATCGCTCAAGCATCGTCTCGAAAAGTACGGGCAGGATCATGTCATCCGATTTTTAGGTGACTGTTCTGCGGACGAACGTCCGTTGTTTTTGCAGCAATTGGCTGCACTCAACTTCGACGAACTCGCCCGTGCCTGGCAACAGTCGCGAACAGCATCCGACGAAGCACAAGATTCCCCCGCAACGATCGCTCAACGGGCGCAGCCGCCGGGGACACTCGTCCGCTTACCACAGACGGATGCCGACTTGCAGACATGGAAATCCGCCCGCGAGGAAGGCAAAAAAATTCTCGACCGCGGCGAAGTCGGAGTGATTCTCGTCGCCGGCGGGCAGGGAACCCGCTTGCAGTTTCACAAACCCAAGGGAATGTATCCCATCGGCCCGGTCAGCAATGCGACGCTGTTTCAAATTCTGGCCGAGCAAGTGCTCGCGCGGTCGCGGTCACATGGTGTGACGATCCCCTATTACATCATGACCAGCGACGCCACTCACGCCGAGACCGTCGCGTTCTTCGAAGAGAATAACAATTTCGGCTTGCCATCTGACGCGGTTCGGTTTTTTCAGCAGGGAACCATGCCCGCTCTCGATGCCGCGACCGGGAAACTCTTGCTCGCGGATAAAAATCAACTCGCCACAAGCCCCGATGGTCACGGCGGAATGATCCGCGCTCTCAAGGAAACCGGCATGCTGGCCGACATGCAACGGCGCGGTTTGAAGTATATCTATTATCATCAAGTCGATAACCCGATGGCGATTGTTTGCGACCCGGCGTTTCTGGGGTTCCATCAGCAACGCGGGTCGGAACTCTCGACGAAGGTCGTTGCCAAACGTTCGCCGACCGAGAAAGTCGGTTTGCTTGTCGAGGTCGACGGAAAGACGCAGATCATCGAATACAGCGATCTTCCCGCAGAACAGGCCCGATTGACGGACGCTACGGGGGGACTCAAATTCTGGGCCGGCAACACGGCGATACATCTGTTTAACGTTGATTTTCTGGCGCGGTTAACCGAGACGCCCGATGTTCTGCCCTTCCATCTGGCCCATAAACCGGTCCCTTACATCGATGACGGCGGGGTTCACGTTGAACCGGCGCAACCGAACGCCATCAAACTCGAACGCTTCATTTTCGACGCGTTGCCCCTGGCGAAGACCGCACTGGTGCTCGAGGCCGACCGTTCGCGCGAGTTCAACCCCGTCAAGAACCAGACCGGCGACGATTCTCCCGACACCAGCCGTGCTGCGATGACGGCATTGCATTCGTCATGGCTCAAAAATGCGGGGGTTTCGATGGCAACAGGAGTTGCTGTTGAAATTAGCCCTCTCTGGGCGCATGATGAAATCCACGCCGCCCGTCGAGCGGCGGAACTCAGGGAAATTAACGAACCGACGTATCTCTCAGAATCAGAGAGTTAGCCGGTGCCGTTGGTCGTTTCGGTAGCGCTGCGTATAGCGTTCGAGGGGTCGAATCGCATGGTCGATCGCGTCTGTCTTAAGAGGGCTCAGGGTTCATTCCACGATTTTGACAGTTGAAACTTTGAAGGATACTCATGCTGCATGCCGTCGTTATGGCCGGCGGGTCTGGAACCCGCTTCTGGCCGGCGAGCCGTCGGGCTTTTCCGAAGCAATTTCTGAAACTCAGTGGTAACCGCACGTTGCTGCAAGGGACTCTCGATCGCGTGGCGCCGATCATCCCCGGCGGGCGGCAATGGGTTGTCACGAACCCCAGCCTTGCTGCCGAGACCGCCCGTCAACTTCCTGCGCTCTCCTCCGGCCAAATCATCCTCGAACCGTGTGCCCGCAACACGGCACCGGCGATCGGGCTGGCGGCGATTCATCTGCTGGCCCGTGATCCCGATGCCGTCATGCTCGTGCTCCCCGCCGATCATGTGATCTCTCCCGATGAGGTTTTTGTGCAATCGGTGAACGATGCGGCGTCGATCGTGGCGGACGATCCTCAGCAACTGGTTCTCTTCGGCGTCGTGCCCGATTTTCCTGCGACCGGGTTCGGTTATATCGAGCGTGGCGAGATACTTATTGACGGTTCCCCCGCGTACCGCGTCGCCGCCTTTCGCGAAAAACCAGACGAAGTGACCGCGAAAACCTATCTCGCATGCGGACGGTACTATTGGAACTGCGGCATTTTCGTCTGGCGGGCCGATCGGATTCTCGCATCGCTGGCTCAGTGCGAACCCGATATCTCCGAGAAGCTGAAGACCGTCGCACGTTCGATCGACGAGACCGATTACGACGACGTACTGTTGCGTGAATTCCCCGCGATGAAATCGATCAGCATCGATTACGCCGTGCTCGAAAAGGGAGGCTCGGTCGCCGTCGTACCGGCACCGTATACGTGGAACGATGTCGGCAGCTGGGGAGCGATGAGCGAATTGCAGGCCGCTGACGAGCAGGGAAACGTCGTTCGCGGTGCACATGTCGGCGTGAATACCTCCGGCTGTATCATCAGTTGTAATGACGACGATCATCTGATTGCGACGCTGGGAATGAGCGACTGTATCGTCGTGCATACTGCCGACGCGACACTGGTGGCCAATCGCAACGACGAACAGGCGATTCGTCAGCTCGTTGCACTGATGGAGGAACGAGGATATGAACGCTTCCTCTGATTCCCTCGAACCGCCCGCAGAGTTTCCTGCGTTCGGTCGCCTGCTGGCTCTGGACTACGGCACCAAGCGAGTCGGACTCGCCGTCTCGACCCCCGAGCAGAATATCGCCAGTCCGATCGAGACCTATACACGACGGAACGCCGTCGCCGACGCCGAGTTCTATCGATCGGTCATTCGCAATTACAACATCGTCGGCATCGTCGTCGGCCTTCCGATGCATATCAGCGGCGACGAAGGAGGCAAAGCCCGCGAAGCCCGCGTGTTCGGCGAAGCCGTGCGTCAGGCGACCGCTCTGCCGGTCACCTTCTGGGACGAACGCTATTCGTCGTCGATCGCCGAAGATTACCTGTTGGCTGCCGAGCTGACGAAGAAGAAACGCAAGGCGTTTATCGACCAGGTGGCCGCACAGGTGTTTTTACAGAGTTATCTCGATCGAATACAAAATCGCGACAGATGACGTGCGCCGTTTCGAGATCGAAGTGCAATGATCATCCGAATCGCCCGGTCACGTACGCATTCGTTTCACTCAAATGCGGTCGCGTGAAGATTTCCGCCGTCGGACCGTATTCGATCATTCGACCCAGATACATAAACATCGTGTAGTCGCTGATCCGCGACGCCTGCTGCATGTTGTGCGTGACGATGAGTATCGAATATTCCCCTTTGATTTCCTGAATCAAATCTTCCACCTTGCCGGTGGCAATGGGGTCGAGAGCCGAGCAGGGCTCATCGAGCAGCAACACTTCGGGCTCGGCGGCGATCGCACGCGCAATGCACAGCCGCTGCTGCTGACCACCGGATAGTCCGAGAGCGTTCTGATGCAGCCGGTCTTTCACTTCTTCCCATAACGCCGCACCGCGGAGGCTCCGTTCGCAAACTTCTTCGAGAACGGCTTTGTTCCGTTCGCCGTCGATTCGCAGAGGGTAAACGACATTTTCGAAAATGCTCATGGGAAAGGGATTCGGTTTCTGAAAGACCATTCCCATCCGCTTGCGAAGTTCGATGACGTCGACACGGCGGTCGTAGATGGAATCGCCGTTAAGCCGCATCGTCCCTTGAATGCGGACGATATCGATCAGATCATTCATCCGGTTGACGCAGCGGAGCAACGTCGACTTGCCGCATCCGGAGGGACCGATCATGGCGGTCACTTTGCCTGCCGGAACGCCGATGTTGATATCGAACAGAGCCTGCCGTTCACCGTACCAGAGATTGAACTGTTCGACTTCGAGGACGAAATTTTCTCCGGCAACGGTCTTGTGTACCTCGGGTTCGACGTATTGTCCCTTCGCGATGGCATCGAGTCGATTGGGTCCGGGTTTGGCCGCGGCAGTTCCTGCGTTCCCCGTACCGACAGGGACGGCGCCTGCAAGAGTCTCCTTCAACCCCTTACCGCTGGATACGGTCGGCTCTTTTTTTATCGCACTTGATAATTCAGGCATATCGCCTCTTTCTGATGTCGCCATTCCTCCAGACTAAATGATGTCAGGTGGAATTGAAAGCGGTCCTGTCAGTGGCCGTAGTGGGATCGATCGAAAATGATGACTTCCATCGGCATGAATCTCACAATCGGTAACGAAGGGAGTGGTTTTCTGATCGCTGGACTTCGTCGACGGCATCGGTCTTTCAGGGGGTTCGTGTTGCTGGTGTCGTTCGTCGTTAATCTTAAAACTGTGAGACGCGGAATCGGTTTCGCAGTCGGCCGCGAAGCCAGATCGCCGAGACGTTGAGCAGCGTGATCATGACGATTAACAGTAACGTGGTGGTAAAGACCATCGGTTTAGCCGCTTCGCTGTTCTGGCTTTGAAAACCGAGGTCGTAAATATGAAAGCCGAGGTGCATAAAACTTCGTTCTCCGTGGAAGAACGGGTAGAGCTGGTCGACCGGCAGCTCGGGGGCGAGTTTCACGGCCCCTACGAGCATCAGTGGAGCGACTTCTCCCGCACCCCGGGCCATCGCCAAAATCGCACCGGTCATGATCCCCGGTAAAGCACGCGGCAACACAATGCGGCGAATCGTCTGCCATTTGCTTGCACCGCAGGCATACGACCCTTCCCGCATCGAATTCGGTACCGCCGAGAGTGCCTCTTCGGTGGCGACGATCACAACCGGAAGGGTTAACAAAGCCAGCGTAAACGATGCCCAGATCAATCCCCCTTTGCCGAATGTCGGATTAGGGAGTTTGGCCGAGAAAAACAGTTCATCGAGGCTGGCCCCGATGATGTAACAGAAGAATCCGAGACCGAACACGCCGAAAACGATGCTCGGCACGCCGGCAAGGTTATTGATCGAGATGCGAATCGCACTGAGGACGAGTCCTTTTTTAGCGTACTCGCGAAGATACAAGGCCGCCAGCACTCCGAATGGGACGACGGCGAGCGACATCAGCACGGTCATCACCATCGTTCCCCAGATCGCGGGAAAAACGCCCCCTTCACTGTTCGATTCGCGGGGATTGTCGACGAGAAACTCGTGCCAGCGCGACAAATAGATGCGGACACGATCGAAGTAACCGACTTTGTTGGCCGGAAAGGCTCGCACGATTTCCGCGAGCGGCAACGCGATTTCTTCTTTCTGCGCCGTGAGCAGATGGAATTCGTAGCGGGCGTTTTCCTGTTTCAATTCGTCGATCTTCGTCATGACGCTCTGAGTCTCGTAATGCGCCCCTTCCAGAATCTCTTGCATCGAATCGAGGGCAAACGCGGCATCAGGAGGAAGTGCATTCACCTGTTCGCGAAGCTGGTTCTGTTGCGATTCCCATGCGGTGTACTGATCGTCGGCAACGGCACGCAATTCAGTAAGAATTTGCCGTGCAGCAATGACCAGCGGTGACGTCACGCCAAGATGTCCCGTCCATTGCGATAACGCGGCCTGCATATTTGCCAGCCGTTCGTTTTCGTCCGACCATTGCAGCCGGGCATATTCGGCTTCGTCGCTGGGGGCGATCAAATTGACGCGATGGGCCATTTCGATTTGTCGCAAGGCGAGGCGTCCCTCTTCAATGCGAGAGTTGATTTCGCCGAGTTGATGTTTTTCGAGCGACGTAATTTCTGCACGCCGGTTGCGAACGGGTTGATGGTACACCTCGTAGGCCGCATAGGCGCTGGCGGGGTCGCTCCAGACGTGCCAGATTTCATCGATCGCGTCGGCGGGAGTTTCGGTGGAGTACTCTTTCGGTTCGCCGCCGTCATTGACGATAACGATTTGCATTCCTTCCGCAGAGGGATGCTGTGTCAGAAACAGGGCGGAATTTTTTTGTCGGATTTTTTGGTAGTCATCGCCGATTTTGGTCAGGGCTGCTTGTACCGCTTCCTCTTGTCCGGTGGGAATGCGGTAGGCATTTGTCTCGAAGAATTCGAGCAGATCTTTGAGTTCCTGTTCGGCCTGCGGCAAGTCGCGTACGTGCTTCACAACAAACCTGGTCGGTGTGCCGAAGAATCGTCCCCATTCCATACGTTCGACGGTCATCGCCCATTCGGGGTGGGTCAGACCGTCCGGTCGTATTTCGAACGGATAGACATATTCGTAATGCGTATTGGTCAGTTCGAAGTTGCCGACACGAACCAGCATCCGCTCGGCTGCGATCGATTCGCGGTCTTCCATCTGCGCTAATGCCGCCCGTTGGGTTTCCCCGGAGAGATTTTTTGTCATGTCGCGAGTGAGTTCGAACTCTTCACGGCGTACCACTTCACCCTGTCGGATCGAATCGTCGAGCAGATGAGCGCGGATGATCGGCGTCGGCCAGAAAGTCGCCGAACCTTGAATGAAGACCAGCGTGAGCAACCCGATGATCATGATCATACACAAGGCGAGCGCGCCGCCGGTGAGCCAGACCATCGGTTCGCCCCGGGCGATGATGTTTGCCGCAGGACTCCCCCGTCGCCGGTGCTTGCGCGCCGGTGTCTTGTGTTCTTTTTCGGTGAGGGGTGAAACTAGTGCAGTCATACTGAATGCGTATTCTTTGAGAGCGACAAACTACAATTCAACGATGCGGCGGCGAAAACGAATTCGTACGACTTCGGCGATCGTGTTGACGATAAACGTCAATACGAACAGGCTGAGCGCGGCGAGAAATAACATGCGATAGTGCGTACTGTTGCGAACCGCTTCGGGCAACTCGACGGCGATGTTCGCTGAGAGGGTCCGGAAGCCGTTGAAGACGTTCCAATCCATGATGGGGGTGTTACCTCCGGCCATGAGTACGATCATTGTTTCGCCGACGGCACGTCCGAGGCCGATCATCAATGCGGAGAAGAGCCCGCTGGTGGCAGCAGGAACGACGATGCGTACGGCCGTCTGCCACTGAGTGGCCCCGGCACCCAGCGATGCCGAGCGGAGATGCTCGGGGACCGCTGCCAGGGCATCGTCCGCAATCGTATAAATGATCGGAATGATGGCGAAACCCATCACGAAACCGACGACCAGCGCGTTCCGTTGCACATATGTGCCGAAGAAGATCCCGCGCGGATCCCATCCCACGGCATGGAACACGAGGGCGAGCGCGAATGATGTCAGCAGGCCAAGAGCGGCGATCACGATGAATTTGACGCCATCGATCATGATGAAGCGTTTCCCGCTCCACAGGTGTCGATGAGAACGTTCACGCATCCAGGGGTTGATGTAGCGGCTGGTGACCAGCCCCATGCCGGCGAAGCACAACGGCAGAAACAGTAGAAACCAGCCGCCGATTCCGGTGCCGATCTGGCCATCGAGCCAGCGATGCATGTCGCCGGCGAAGACGACTTTTTCTACAAGTGGTGCCATAAGCGCCGCGACGAGAATTCCGCACGGGATGGAGAGAGCGATAAACAGCAACCGCCATCGTGCCAGAGCTATGCTCCACTGGTCGGGAATTAACTGCCACGCAAATGCCCCCAACAACATGCAGAGGGGGAGAGAAAACGCCCCGGCAATGATGGTGGAAATCATCGTTTCCACAAACGGGGCAAACACCAGTGCCGCGAGAAAACCCAAGACGACACTCGGAAGACTTGCCATCAATTCGATGGTCGGCTTGACCTTCACCCGCAACGACGGAGTTAAAAACTCGCTGGTGTAGATCGCCGCCAGCAAAGCGAGCGGGGCGCCGATCAGCATCGAGTATAAGGTCGCTTTCAGGCTGCCGAAGATCAACGGCATCAGTCCCAGTTTCGGTTCGAGATCCTGATTGGCACCCGACGATTGCCAGACATGTTCGCGTTCGGGATACGATTCGTACCAGAGCGGACGAAAAATCGACGTCCACGTCGCTTCCGGATGGCGGGGATCGAGTACGAACCGGGCGATGCGATCCCCCACGATCGAAATCACGCCATCGTCCTTCGGCGTGAGCAGCAAATGGCTGATCGGCGCCTTGTTTTCACTAGCCGAACTTTCTGCCGACGGACTTTGAGTCGCCAATTGACTCCCGGTGGTCGCCTGATAAAGAGTGATGCGACCGTCATGCGAACCAACGGCGAAAATCCGGCTGCGCGACGACGCGGCGAATGCGGTCACAGGCGACCCGGTCGGAGGAAATGTTTGAGCCGAAACCAGCGTCGTCTTATCGGAGGTCGCCGCTTGTGCGTCGCGAATGTTGAACCAGCTGCGAAGATCGCCGTTCTGGTCGGCGGCGATAAACGTGTTCTGCCCCAGGATGAAATCGACATGACTCAAACGTGCATTCGCATTGGGCAACAGATCGACTTCCTCAGCCACATGCAGTCCCGCTTCAAGCCGGCGGATATTGAAACGGCGGAGAAACCCATCCTCCCAGATGACGAAAAGTTGATCGCCCGCTCCGGTGGCCAACAGGTTTTTCGGTAATGCACCGTCGCGTTTTTCGATGGTGACGGTCGCGGCGTCGATCTCTTCCCACGAGGAGGTGCCGGTAAGAATGTTCTCACGTTTTGCATGTCGGCGAACGATCAACTCCCCATCGTTCGACATGGCCCCTAAAATCAGTTCGTTGCCGGGCATCGAGGCGGTAAGCAGCCGAACGGGAGTCGTGAAAAACTCCATCGCATCGCCGACGTCGACATTTAACGTCTGAAAGCGATATTGCCCCTGCGTCGTTTTTTGCAACATGCCGATGTCGTCGTCAGTCTCGTACAGCATCACCTGATCTTCGGTGAGAGCGCGGGCTTCCTCCGTCACATCCTCGGGGAGCAGAAAATCGGTGGCAAATCCAAAGTCTGCTTCTCGGACGTTGCCATCCTCACCCGCCAGATAATGCACCGCATAGCCGGGGACCGACGCCACCGATGTCAGTAGCGAATCGAGTTCGAGATCCTGTTCGGCCAGAGACCGGCCGGTCTCGACTTCAAATGAAGTCACCACGCCGCGCGAGTTCAGCACCCAACCGGTCGTCTGAAATTCGTCGACGCCGAATTCCAGCACGGCCCCGTCTGTCTCGTCAGCAGCGATCCAGGCCGCGGGGACTTCGCGGGCGGGGGTCATTTGTGCGGGGAGGAAAAGGGGAACAACCACCCACAGCAAAAAGACGAACACGGTCGAAACCGCGACAATCGTGCCGATGCCACCCACGGTGATCAAAGTACGAGAGGCAATTTCCCCCGTCGCAACCCCCCAGCGTGTTCGGCGTTGTCGAGTACGTCCCGTGAACGGCTTCTGATCCGTCATCAAATAATCCTTAAGGAATTTTGCGTCCGAAAACGCAAAATTCCTGTTCACTCCGAAGGGCGAAGTTGACGATCGCCGTTACTTTTTCGTCTTGGTTTTCTTTTGAGTTCCACTGGAGGCCGCAATGCCGACACGCGATAACGCCTTTTCTGCGACAACGGCAGTAACAGGAATGTAGCCATCCTTCACGACCCCCTGTTGCCCCTGCTTGCTGAAGACGTATTTGAGGAATTCGCGACGGAGCGGATCGAGTTTGCTGTTCGGCTTGTAGTTCACACTCAAAATCAGACCGCGGGCCAACGGGTACGTGCCGTTGTAGGCGTTTTCCGGATCGGGTTCGATCAAGTCGCCCCCTTCTTTATTGGCTAAAGGGAGAGCCCGTACGTCGGCGGTCTTGTAACCGATGCCGCTGTATCCGATGGCGAATTTATCGGCTGTCACCGCTTGAATGACGGCCGAACTGCCGGGTTGTTCCTTGACGGTGTCTTTGAAGTCCCCTTTGCCGAGTGCGTGTTCCTTGAAATATGCATACGTTCCCGATGCGGAGTTGCGTCCATACAGACTGATCGGAGCGTTGGCCCAGTCATCTTTCAATTCGAGTTGACCCCATGTCGAAATGTCGTCTGGAAAACCGAGACTGCGATTTTTCGAGAAAATCGCATCAACATGAGGGAGCGATAACCCTTCGATCGGGTTGTCTTTGTTGACGTACACGGCGAGCAGATCAATGCTGGTGGCGACCGTGACTGGCTCGTAGCCGAATTTTTTCTGAAAGGCGTCGATTTCATCCTTTTTCCAATCCCGGCTCATTGGTCCGAACAGTGCTGTTCCTTCGATGAGAGCCGTCGGTGCCGTCGCCGATCCCTTCCCTTCGATTTCGACTTTGACATTGGGATAAAACTTGTTGAACCCTTCGGCCCAGATGGTCATCAGGTTGTTCATCGTGTCGGAACCGACACTTTTGATCGTTCCCGAAACACCGGTTGTCGGTTTGTACGTCGGTAATTTCGGATCGACCGTCACCTGAGCACTGGCGAGGCTCGCTCCCCACATCTGGCCGACGATCAAAATTCCGAATCCCAGCCTACGTAGCGTGGCAGACATTCTTCCGCTCCTTCGTTTGTTGTGAACCGCTTGCAAAGATCATTTCGCTGATCAGAAAACAGTTCTCATTTAAGGCGACTGCGTGAACCTCGAAACGGGTCGATCGAACCGACGGGCTCAGCACGAGGTCGCTGCTTGTGACGCACGTTTCTCTCTGGGTCTAAGTAAATACCGGATGTGTTAAGGAATTGTTAAGACCGCGCGTGCTCTGAAAGAAATTGCAGAGAATCTGACAGAATAAGATGCATAAACGATCGGTGATGCATGCGCAAGCGAGACAATCTCGTGCCGTACGACGACATGTCGGGGCTGGGTGGCTTGCCGAGAGCAGGAAAACGGTGCTGTGGTTCAGAACGGATCACGCGATGTGCGGATTCGCGTGTTATACGTCAAATTGAGCGACGAATTCTGAATTGCCGAACAGCAGAAGGTCCCCTTCTTTCAGGGGGCAGCATTCGACCGCGCTGCCGTTGACAACGGTACCGTTCATGGATTGGAGATCCTTAACGATCACGGCTCCATCTTCGTGTTCGAACCGGCATTGCATGCGGCTGACGAGCGGGTCAAGCACCTGAATATCGGCCGACTTGCTCCGTCCCAGCGTCACCGGCAGGCGAGACGATGCAATCACAAGTTGAGGAAAATCAGTATTCGGGCTGATAAGGCGAATGTTGCTTGAACTCATAGGGGGGATTCCACATCGTCGGAAGGTCGAAGAATCGGTGGGTTTCCCGGGTCATTCACGTCTGTCGTCAGTGATCGAGAGACATGCGGGGGCATTCTCAAGACGAAGCGTGAAGAGACAACAGGAGAGATTCGACGAGTTTTCGGCAGGATCGATGGCAGAGTGTCTGGTCGGTTGGCCCAGGTTCGGATGCCGCATCGCGACATCGTCCCCTCGTTATTTTCAAACCGTGCTTCATGCACTGGAGGAGGCAGCTTAGGGAAAGATTTTTACCTGTTGAGCGATGAAATGCCGAAAACCACGGTCTAAGACGCGGACTTTCAACCGATCAACATCTTCCTATGGTATCAGGTTTTTTACGAAAATCAATTCAGATGAGCGTCGTCATCTGTTTCCAACTATTTTTTGCCCGATGCGATGTCTTGCAGCATTTCTGAAGTTGCGTTCAGTTCCTGGGCCAGACCATCGACGAGAGATGTCGTCTGCCGGCCCGGAAGGACTTCCCACGTATAGGTTTCGACTTCCAAATGGGGAGCATAGTCCAGCTGTGCCACCGTCTGTAATGCGGTTTTGAGGTCGGCTCGCGTAGTTTCCAGCGGTCCCATTCGCTCGGCGTTGACAGGGACATGAAAATGAATGCGCCACATGACGGCTTTATGCCACGGTGCGGTCTGGTCTTCCAAATCCCATAGTTCGTCGGTCAGATCACCAGATCGCAGAATCTCTCCGGAAGGTAATCGTCCCATCGTCTGATGCAGATAACGTGGTTCGATATAACGTTCTAACGCCTCGCGACCCGCAGCGTTTTCACCCGGCCGCGGCAATTGCAACGCGCACGTGATGTGCACTTTGTTGATACGAATGCCTGCTTCGTTTAGTGATGTGATCGACCGAGCGATATCTTCGAACTCGACCGACTGATGGCAGACATCGTAACAGACACCGATGTGCCGGCGTACAATCGCTTCGCAGTCCTGCTGGGAGGCGAGTTTCCATAATTCGTCGAAAAACCGCAGGACTTCGTCAGTTCGTTCGAGCACGCAAAACGGTTCAGGTTCGATGGCCAGACGAATGCAACAGCCGGTCTCGTCGTGCAGGTCGTTCAGGCCGTGTGCCAGCCTGATCAACTGCTCGCAACACCGCGACATAAAATCGGCGGGCTGATCGAACAATTTGCTGCCGAGCGGAACGGTTGAAATCGATCCTTCCGTTCCTGGTGGCAAGAGGTCGCTAAGAATCTGCGCGCACGCCAGCGTATAGTCCAGACGCGAGACGTCGGTCCAGTCGGGGAGATAAACGCGTTCTTTCACGCGAGCGCTATGAAAATCGCCAAAGGGAAATGCGTTAAGCGTATAACAGACGAGCCGATGTGCTGACAATGTCTCACGGAGTGTTGTCCGTTTTTGCGGGTCGGCCTGAAGTTCTTCGATGACGGGGGCGGCGAGCCAGAGTCCTGCGGCGAGGGGATTGGCAAATCGTTTCTGTACGGGGAGGGTGTAATCCGACAGCCCGGCGAGAACCTCGTCGACGCTCCGTCCCGGATGGACGTTGGTGCAATAGCTGAGCGGCAAAGTGCTAAGCGTCATAAGCGGGGTCGTTTCCTCAGATACAATTCAAAATCAGATAGTCGATGACGTCGTCTATTGTGGCACAATCCTCATCAAAAGACCACCAGCCGTTTCAGACCTGTACTGGGGATTGAGTTGATCTAATCGGCTTGAATGCGTCTGATGTTTCCCACCTGTAACAAAACCGATTCTCACCAAATAATTGCGCAAATTCACGGTCAAAGAAAAATAGAGGTCTTGGTATAAGTTGTGTTGTTTCTGTTAGTTACGAGGACAACTCTTGTGCAAAACGAGGGTCAATGACTGTGCCATGAACGAATTCCCTCGTTGTCCGTTGTGCAATCAGCGAAACCTCATTCTTCTTACGGTGTTAGATTCTAAGAATGACATTAACGCACCTGCAACTCTTGGTTGACCGGGGAGCGTAATAGCAACCATACTGTGTGAGCAACACGTTTCAGTTACGTGAAACTGTTTGGAGGCTACTCACTTCGTGTCGTCCGTCGAATCGTCCATTTCTCAATATTTGCGTGATCCTGACGTTCAGCTGATGTTGCGCGTCAGGCAGGGGGACGATGCGGCGTTTACTCAATTGGTTTCGAATTATCAGGATCGATTAATCTCGGTTTTGTTTCTTCTCGTTCGCGATCAGGAAGCGGCCGAAGATTTGGCGCAAGAGGTGTTTCTTCGCATCTATCGCCATCGCGAGAGGTATGAACCGAAAGCCCGTTTCGTCACGTGGATCTTCCGTATCGCCAACAATCTTGCCAGTAATGCCCGTCGCAACAAAGGGAGACGCAAGGAAGTGTCGCTGTCGCAGCCCCGTCCCGGAAGCGAAACATCGGGAACCTATAGCCGCATTCTTGCCGACAAATCGTCGTTGATGCCGGTGCGCATGGCCGATCGCCAGGAAGTGCGTCATCTGGTTCAAAATGCGCTTGATGCCCTCAACGAACGGCAACGGCTCGCCGTTCTGCTGCACAAGTTCGAGCACATGAGTTACGCCGACATCGGTGAGACGATGGATCTCTCCACTTCGGCGGTGAAGTCGTTACTGTCCCGTGCCCGTGAAGTCTTGCGGTCCGAATTGGAACACCATTTGCGCCATTGACGTTTTATGACAAACCAACCCCCACCCTCTGATCCAAAATTGCCGCGCGACGCCAATTCCCCTGTCGAGCTACACGAAAACCTTGTCGCGTATCTCGACGGTGAACTTCCCGAAACGGAGGTGCGCGACGTCGAACAACAGTTGGCACAGAACCCTCTCCTCCGGCGTAACGTCGAGGCGTATCAGAAAGCATGGGAACTGCTCGACGAACTACCGCAGATCAGGGCGACCGAGCAATTTACCACCCGGACGGTCGCTTCACTCAAGATCGAAACGAATCCCACTGCCGGCAGCCGGACCGGTGCAATTTCGATCAATACAGGCGAAGTCCGTTCGCAGCAGCGAGTATCCCAGCGCAGCACTGGTGCGGGAACGACACCTCCTCTGGCGATCGCGGCGTGGTTCCTGGGTCTGGCCGTTTCGGCAGCAGCCGGCTATCTGATCACAAACCGAATGGTCCCACGCTCTACCGACCGCCTGCTGGAAGATTTCCCGGTAATTGAGAAATTTGACAAGTTCAAAGACGTCGGAAGTCTCGAATTCTTGAAGCAGTATCGAGATCTGAAGAAAGGGGAGTCCGATCGTGTACCTCTCCCTTAAACGGTCGACCGATGTCGTGAGTCTTTGCATCGCCGCGGTCATCTTCACGTTGCTCTTGCCGTGGATTATCGGCGTCGGAATGGGTTCCTCCCCGGATACGGAAGCGAGGAAGCAGCAGATCGAGAAAATGTCGGCCGACGCGCGACAGCATCTCGAGGCGAATCTCATCGCCTACGAGAATTCTCCCCCGTATCTCCGCGATGAATTCAAGGCGTTAAGCGAGGCGATCGAACGCGACCCGGAATTGGCGGAAATGCTCGACGAGTATTGCACATGGATTCAATCGCTTCCTCCCGAACAGCAGAAAGAGTTACGCGAGCCGAATGAGCCGAACGATCGCATCAACCTAGTGATGAAATACCTGCATCGAATTCCGTCGCCGCCCGACCGCCATCCCTCGGACAAAGGGCCTCAGCCGCAACAAAACTGGGCTGCCTCGTGGGTCGTCTATGTTCATCACGTTATGGAATTTGTAGAGCGTGATGACCGGCTGACCAACGAAGAATTGGCCGCCGTCGTCGACCTGCTGGAAAAACAAGGGAAGCGAAACGCCTCGCGACCTGACTCTGCCGTCACGAATTCGAAACCGTTGTGGGAGCGGGGGATCACCGTTCTGGATGAGTTGTCGCGACGCACCCGCCCCGTCGATCAACAAGCGAAGCAGGAGTTGCGATCGCTGTCCGATCGTGTCAGCCGAGTGATCACGACGTCGTCTGTCGTTAAACGATTGAACAACGTCAAACAGTCGCCGGTACAGTTTCAACAACAGTTGCGTCAGGTGGTTGTCTGCTCGTTACTGGGGGTATTGATCGACGATCTGACAGAGACTGTGTCGCCATCCGACTTCCCTCCCGAGTTTCGCGACGAAAGCGCGCCGATGCGCGGCATTCAAGAGAAACTGACTCCGCAGCAACGCCAGAAACGCATCGCGCTGTTTTATCGTCTGACACGAGGTCAGGCAGGTTATGAACGCCAGATCGCCGCTTTCAAAAAGCTGATCCCCAAAAACTATCTGGGGCGCGAACGCTTGAACGACGAAGGTTTCCCTCATCAACCGGGAGGACGAATGAAACGCCCGCGTCCGGAAGATGGTCCTCCGCCACGGTTCAGTGGGCCTGCCGACGAAAAGGGGAGATACCCGTCCCGCCCCTTCCGTCCCGGTGAAGGTCGCGATCCACCTCCCCAACGGCCGCAGTAATCTCTCATCGCTTTTGTTGTGGCGAGAGACTGTAATCGTCTCGAACGGACTGCTACTATTTCGGTCGCGTTGTTGGTGGCGAAGACTTTGTGGAACGCTTCCGGGTTGTTGATGAAATGCCCTCTCCTGATGAACTGATCGCTCGATTTGAAGACTTCGTCCGCATCGACCCGGCGGGACGAGGGTTGCTCAGCACCGATGAAGCGTCGCATCCTCTTTGTCCCGGTGAACTTCTGACCGCCTCTCGTCATCTGGCCGAAAATGGGAAATCCGTCGGCATCGTCACCGGGTTTTTCATTCCGGCGGCCGAAATCCCATCGGCGGAAACTGACGGCCCACCCGGAGCCGCGCTGCTCGCTGCGGCACTGGAACAACTGGGAATGGAAAGTTTCCTTATCACCGACGAACGATGTGCCGATGCCGTTCGCGCCGCGGGGCAAGCGTACGACATCGGTACGGAACGCATTCTCGCGGCACCTCACTCTTGTGCCGAATGGCTCGACGAATTTTATTCTCGGGGACGAGGACGCAATCTCTCGCATTTAATCGCCGTTGAACGGGTTGGTCCCAGTCATACGCCGGAGTCGTTGGCAACTCAAATTCGGTCGGGCAACGCCCCGCTTGAAAAATTTACAAACATGGTTCCAGTCGACGACAGAAACCGCTGTCACAATATGCGTGGCACGATCATCGACGAATTCACCGCCGACCTGCACCGTTTGTTCGACGAGCTGCCGCACTATCGTCCCAAGGCACGAACGATCGGTATCGGCGACGGTGGCAACGAAATCGGCATGGGGAAACTCCCCTGGGAAGTCCTCACCGAACACCTTCCCGGCGCGACGGCTCCGTTGATTCCCTGCCGCATCGCGACCGACTGGAACATTCTCGCCGGCACCAGCAATTGGGGGGCTTTTGCTTTAGCCGCAGCGACATTATTGCTCGCGGGGCAGAGAGAATCGCTCGCACCTTGGGGGAGCGAACATCAGCGGCATGTGCTGGAACTGATGATCGCAAAGGGTCCCGCTGTAGATGGAGTCACGCGATTGCCCGAGGCGACGGTCGACGGGTTACCGTTGCTGACATACCTGCAACCCTGGCAGGGAATTCGTCGCCTGCTCGAACTCGAACCATGACGACACGGCGTCCGCGACGCTTCGTTTTCGTGCGATGTGTCAAGGTCGATTTTCGTCTCGCGCGTATTTGGCCGGTCCGACGAAAATCGATTTTCCGAAATTCAGAATTCGGGGCCGAAATCCTCTGGAGTCAAATTTGAGGAATTGGTAAGTTCCAGTTATAGCGTGTCCGCTACGAAACATGGTAAACGCTCATTGGTCGTCATCACGGTTCAGCGAATAAGACAGGATTCATGACAGGTTACACAGTACACACAGGTTCGAACGAAAAATTCAGTCAAGGCTGGGACAAGGTTTTCAGCGGCGGAAAGAAATCAAAGACGTCCGCCGGTTCCTCGAAAAAGACCGCCAAAAAATCGGCGGTCAAATCCACAGCCAAGAAAACCGCTCGTAAGGTAAAAGCCAGTAAAAAGTCGAAATCCTGATCGACGGAATTTGATCTGCGTTCGCGACATCTCGCCGCGAACGGGGTTTGAATCGCCTCAACACATCCCATCTCTTTTCCCGTCTCTCAAAAACTCGTCTTTCCAGACCCATCGGTCATAGGAATTCCCCTGATCGATCCCTCTCTCTGTGAACATGGAGGTAACAGTGTCGGATCAACTTGCCCCCCGCGCGTCGCTCGAAAGCCAAACCCTGACTCATCAGACCGCCGTCGAAAACAGCGATGAAGAATTCGAAGAAATCACCAGCGACGAAGTCGACCGCGTCGTCGCGGCGCTGGATGATCTGATCGAAATCTGTCAAAGCGAAAACATCAAATTCTTCCTCGAAGAAGCGGCATCCAGCATATTCCATCTCGTATACGAGCAGGAAGAAGAAATCTCCGAAGCGGCTTAGTCGGTTCGCCGTTCGTCGAATTCGAACCCCCCTAAAAACGAAATCGGGTCGCGGAAATATTCGTTTCCGCGACCCGATCTTTTTTCAAGTCTCACCGTTCGCATAGGCGAATCAGTTCGATTCGGAATTCTCATCCTCCGACTCCGACTCCGACTCTTCACCGACCTCAACCGTAATGATCTTGGCTTCGACGTCGACGTCGATCACTTTTCCGAATTCGATCTTATCGGCAAAGGCCTGGATGTCGGTGACCGGAGCCACATCGATACTCAGCAGGTCTTCGACCTTCAACGTCGAGACGCTATCTTTCGCTGCATCGGGATCGTCGGCAGCGGCCGTCAGGGCTTCTTCAATCATTGCGGCGGTGTCGTCGTCGACTTTGCCGCGAACCATAACGGTGACAAGATCGGTCGGATCGTCACCAATTCCGCTACCGGGGCCTCCCATGCCGCCACCCATTGCCATCATCATGATGGGAGCAATGGCCTGCTGCAATGTCTGGGTCAATTCCTCGCGGGATTCCGCCGCTTCGATGCCACTGGCGATCTGATCGACGCTGCCGAGCACGGCGAGAATCTGATCTTTTTGTGCGTCGATCATTTCGGGCGAAATCATCTCAACCTGGGCCTTGGCCTGTTCGATCGAACCGGGAAACTGTTCCGCGAAATCTTTGGGAATCCAGTAACCTTCGACGCGAACCAGTGCCACTTCCTCGGGTTCTTCGCCCGGTGCTTCGAGTTGCACCGTTGCTGCGTCTCCTTCCGAAGTGAGCACAGTCACCGTTGTATTGTCCAGCTTGTCGAGAAACTCAGACTGAACCGGGTTGCCGGGCATCATCTGTGCCATGGCGAGGCCCTGAGCCATGAGGCTGGAACCGGTACCACGCAAGAATTCACCGCCATGAAATTCCTTGAGTTTATCGAGATCAGACAGTTCACATTCGGTAATCGTTGTCAGCAGCGCGATCACGGCGCCGAATGCCTCTTCACGCTGTTCGGAACTGAGAGGGGCCCCTTCGAGATTGGGGTCGCTGAGAATCATCTCTTTTTTCGATTCCAAGGCAGTCACCAGATGACGCAGGACTTCGAAAGTTCGATCCCAGATTTCAGGATCCATCTTGCCGGCAAACGCTTGTACCAGACTATTGACTTCGTCGCGGTAACTCGGAGGCATGAAATTCCAGGCGGCCTCGAGTTGCTGATTGCGGACTCCCTGGATCATCGCCAGCATTGCGGCATCGGGAGTTTCGGCCGGTTCGTCCGAAACCTTCACCGGGGTCGATGGTGGAGTCGTTGTCGGCGGTGTCGGCTTCGAATTCGAAGCCAGCGAGTTGTCGGTGGTGTCACCAGACTGAGTAGTATCATCCGAGGGCATATCGGCCGTGTCATCAATAGCTGCTGCATCGGGTGCACCGGCGGCACCTTTGGCCGGTTCAATCGGAGCCGGAGTGACGCCGCCATCATCGGGAGCGGGTGTGTCGGAACCGCCGCATCCGGTCACCATCCAGAGGCTGGATGATAACGCGCACAACAAGAAGAGTTTTCGCAACATGAGAGGGGATCCTTATTGAGAAGAATGGAGAGTTGCGCGGCGATGCATCATCGATGCGGCAACGTATTTTGTCGGTTCCAATAGTCGATATCTTATCTGAGTGCCGTTGAAATCTCGCTATGGAGAAGCGGAAAAAACAACCAATTTTTCTTTTTTCACCCGGCGATCAAAAGAGGGACCATCGAACGCCGTTGCTGCCTTCATGGACCAATCGTTGACAAAACACCACGGCCACAGCTCGCCTAAAATTCTGGACAAATGCTAAAATCAAATGTCGCAACGACAGCGATTGATATCATGGTGGTTTGTGAAAATTAAGTGTACATAAATTTTATAAAAATTTATGAGAACCCCACCATCTCCTTTGTTCTGCGATACTTACACATCATTTATTCGATTTACTGAAACAGAATATCAGTGTATGCGAGTCGGTTTATGTGAACGTGATGCGTAGTGGAATCACGCAATGAATTTCTTAAAATAATGAAATATAAAGAGTTATGGATTTCCAGGAGTCCCCTCGGTCTATTTTCGCCAATACGGCGAGTTTT
>JAQCEJ010000056.1 GCA_027618475.1 Planctomycetota bacterium
CGTCTTAAAGGCCCATCGACAACGCATCGCCGAAGGTTGGATCAATCCACGCGAAATCACGACCGGCGACCCCGGCAAACTTCCCGAACTTCCCGACGATTGCACGCCTCAAGACGCCGCCGCGTGGACGCTCGTTGCTCGCGTCTTGCTGAATCTCGACGAAACCATCACCAAAAACTGAATCCATCACATTGTGAGCCGACCATGAACTATCAAGAACAATTTCACGCCGCTCGCGCCCGTTATCTCAGCCGTCGCTGGTTCCTCCGCGATTGCGGTGTGGGACTCGCGGGCATCGCCGCCGGTTCGCTGCTGGCAAACGAGACGAAGGCGAAATCCGCCGAAAGGCCGCTCGCGCCGCGCGAACCTCATTTCGCGGCGAAAGCGAAGCGCGTGATCTACATCTTCCAGGCGGGAGCCCCCAGCCATCTCGAATTATTCGATCCCAAACCCGAATTGACCAAACACAACGGACAGCTCCCTCCGGCCGAATTGCTGAAAGGATATCGCGCCGCGTTCATCAATCCGAACTCGGCATTGCTCGGCCCGAAGTTCAAGTTCGTTCCCAACGGCGAATGCGGCATGGAACTCAGTGAAGTTCTGCCGCACATCGGCAAGGTCGCCGACGATATCTGCCTGATTCGCACGCTGAACACCGAAGCGGTCAATCACGCGCCGGCTCAAATCATGATGAACTCCGGCTCGCAGCAATTCGGCAGGCCGAGTTTCGGATCGTGGTCGCTTTACGGCCTCGGCAGCGAATCGACCGATCTGCCGGGTTATGTCGTTCTCACCAGCGCCCGCGGAACCAGTGCCGGCGCCAGCAACTACGGGTGCGGTTTCCTGCCGACGGTGTACGGTGGCGTGCCGTTCCGCAACGCCGGCGACCCGGTTCTGTATCTCTCGAACCCGCCGGGAATCGATCAGGAAACGCAGCGATCGTCGCTCGATGCTCTCAATCGCCTAAACGAACTGTCGTTCGAGGCCGTGGGAGATCCCGAAATCGCGGCACGCATCCAGAGTTACGAAATGGCGTATCGCCTGCAAACCAGCGCCCCGGAGCTAATGAGCCTCGAACAAGAATCGAAAGAAACGATCGACAAATACGGCATCAAAGATCTCAACGACGGCAGTTTCGCCCGCAATTGCCTTCTCGCCCGTCGCCTCGTCGAACGGGGCGTCCGATTCGTGCAGTTGTTCAACGAAGTCTGGGATCAGCACGGCGATCTGACCAACGGCGTGAAACGAAACGCCCAGGCAACCGACCAGGCCTCCGCCGCACTCATCACCGATCTCAAAGAACGGGGCCTGCTCAACGATACCATCGTGATCTGGGGAGGTGAGTTCGGACGCACGCCGATGGTGCAGGGGGGGAACGACGGCCGCGACCACCACAATCGCTGCTTCAGCATGTGGCTCGCCGGTGGCGGCATCAAAGGAGGACACGTCCACGGCCAGACCGACGACTTCGGTTTCAACGTCGCCGCCGACCCGGTCCACGTCCACGACCTGCACGCCACACTCTTGCATCTGCTCGGCTTCGATCACACGGCATTAACGTACCGCTTCCAGGGCCGTGACTACCGCCTGACCGACGTCCAAGGCCAAATCGTCAAAGGCATCCTCGCGTGATATGCAAGCCCGAGCGGCGGGATTCACCCCCGCCGTCTCCGCCGTCTCCGCCGTCCCCGCCGATAATTTGAAGATAATTTCTACAGAACAAAAACGGGTCCGCAGATGAACGCAGATTTTTCGCTTCTCTCGGTCCATCGCAGCGATTCCTGCGAGTTGATGAACGGCGGGTGGCTGGGGCGCTCTTGAAGCAGGCGAAAATGTTGCACCATTAATTTCGCAAGAGAGATTGAATTCCAACCGGCCTCCACGGCCCCAGTTGATGGCTTGTGAACGTTACCCCGGCAGCCTGGGACCATGGGATCATTACGACACGTGGTCGATCATTGCGCACCCGCTGTGTGAATTCCTGCAACGCCAGTCAGCGCCCCAGCCACCTGCCGCTTGCCGCTTGCCGAGAGATGTACCACGTCCGGACAGTGATATCCCGGGTGCGTCATCGTACTTCTCATCGTGGAGGATCTCGAGGGTGAGATCCCGTTTCTGACGACCATCAATTGCGAGCCGCCGGCGCGTTCGCTATTGTCGAAACCGGGCAACATCGAGAAAGTGTAGATACCTAAGGAGCATCCGATGAATAAGAAACCGGAAATCGATGCCGAAGCCTTCATGCGTCGCTTTATGATGATACTGATTCTCTGCGGTGTCGTCCTGACGACGCCGATTTTGATTTACACCTGGTATCTCAACCGTCGCCTCGATTCATTCGAAGAGACATTGCAATACCGGGCTCCGGAATCGTCCGACGAATCCGACGACGATTCCGCCAAAGATCAATTACTGTTCGAACCGGTTCAGGGGCAAACCGTTTATGTGCCGGCGTATTCTCATGTGTATCACGAAAATGGCAGGCCGCACCTGCTGACGGTGACGCTCAGCGTTCGAAACACGAGTCTCGATCGCGACATCGTCATTTCGTCGGTGCGATATTTTGATACGAAGGGGAAAGAGGTCAAATCGCATCTCAAAAAACCGATGCGATTGGGGCCTCTCTCGACGACGGAATTTCTGATCGGGCGATCCGATACCTCAGGAGGAAGCGGCGCCAATTTCATCGTCGAATGGATCGCGAATCAACCGGTCACCGAACCGATCATCGAAACCGTGATGATCGACACCAGTGGCCAACAGGGAATTTCGTTCGCACGTTCGGGAACCGTGATTAAAGAACATATTCCGGATGAACAACAACGTTCGAATGACAACGGCAACGAATAGCGCCCCTGTTCCGTAATAGTCCATCTCTCGCAAAAAGCCCGGTATTTCGAGTTTAGACAAGGGATTCAAAGACTGTCGCCCCTCATGGAGTTTACTCAAAGGACATTCGTCCCTTGGGGCTTCCGCCACAAGCTATTGACGACCGCCTCTCCGAGGCTCAAACCGCAGAGCCGAGATTTCGAACATGAATACCCGCGATAGGGTTTAGCGCGGTGCGTTTCGCCACCAGCGGAGTTCGAGCGATCCTCTGACTCGGCTGGAACCATCGTCGGACGTGCCCGCGAGATCGACTCGTCCGTCACCGTCGAGATCGGCGGCGATGATCTGATTGGCAGCGAGCCATTCCTCTTTAACGATATGCTTCGTCCACTCCTGGCGAGGATTGCCTCCATTCTCGAACCAGACGACCTGGTCTCCTTTGGCCCAACTCGACGCAGCGATATCGACGTCCCCGTCATTATCGAAGTCGGTCGCAATAGCCTCGAAGGCGAACGGCATCGGGCCGACGGTGTGTTTCATCCATTCGGTCCCTTGACCTTGTTCACCGACGTTTTCATACCACACGACGACATGGAGTTCGGGCGGGAGCAACGTATCGCGCATTCCCTGGGCGATGACGACGTCGGTATCGCCGTCGCCATCAACGTCTGCGGGATGACCTTGAATCTGCGCCCGGCCGGTGTCGTCGATAATATGCTTGGTCCAGGTGTCGGTTTTGGGATTGGCCGGGTTCTCATACCAGGCCAGATACGAGACATGCTGATTGATGTCGGTTACATCGGCCGGAACTTTTTCGGCCCCGACCGATGCACCGAGGATGTCGGGCTTGCCGTCGAAGTTCATGTCGACGACCGCCACCGTGCGGGCTTCGGGCATTTTGTCGTCGATGATGTAACGCGTCCATTCGTTGTCCCATCCCTTCGGACCGGGGTTCTCGAACCACGTCATCAATCCGCTCGCGTAACCGCAAGCGGAGGCATCGAGGTCGCCGTCCCCATCGATGTCCGTGAGCACCACATCGTACGCCCGCGGACAATTCGTCGAGATCACGTAACGTTCCCACGTGCCGGCTTTCGGGTGCTCGGGGTTGGCGTACCACGTGAGCTGACCGTCGCGTTTATTCACGATGGCAATATCGGCGCGGCCATCGCCGTTGATGTCGCCGTAGGTATGCCGTTCAAACCAACCCGTTTCGTTTTCGTGGATGAGATGGCGTGTGAACGATCCTTTGCCGTCGTTTTCATACCAGTACAGATCCGACTGTTGCTTGGCTCCACGAACGTCGCCGCTCGAGAGATCGAGATCGCCGTCTCCATCAAAATCGGTGGCGGAGAGCCCGAACGCATACGTATATTTGTCGGAGATCAAGTGTTCTTCAAAGTTGACCGGGGATGACGTCGATGGCGTGGCATCATCGCCAGACAATTCATGACCCGCGATGCAGAGAACGATTGAAATTGTCAGACCCCACGAAATCGGAATTAAATTCCTATACATAGAGAACTCCTGACGAATTTGATTGCGTGTTTCACGTTTCGGTTGAAGTCACGGATTCGTGATCCAACACGGCTCACAGCAGACCGCTGTTCTTTAGGTTATGTTAATCCATTGCCGCTTCATCAGTCCAGTAGCGGACGATCTTGCGTGCTGTATTGAGGGGTTACTCGGTGGTTGAATGGCGGCGGGTGGCTGGGGCATTCTAAAGCATGTGAAAAAGTTTCACCATCAATTTCGCAAGAGAGATGGAATTCCAACCGGCCTCCACGGCCCCAGTCGATGGCATGTGAACGTTACCCCGGCAGCCTGGGGCCATGGGATCAGTTCGACGCATGGTCGATCATTGCGCACCCACTCTGTGAATTCCTGCAACGCCAGTCAGCGCCCCATCCACCCGCCGGTCGTGAGTGTCTGGTGCGGGACTTTTTCTCGTCGAAGATGATATTCTCAAACACTGATGCCAATTCCCAATGCCGGTTTCGTCTTCGGAGAGGAAGAATCACGTGGTCGACAGACGCGGGTTGCGCTCGTGTTTATGAATGTGCAAAAATGGCGCAAAACTGCGCATTTTTGAGCGCGAAACGCGCGCGAAGGGCGCGCGAGTGATGAATTTTCGCGCATTTTGCGCGCATTTCACCACCCCCAAACACGATTGCGAGGTTCCAGAAAATAACAAAAATACTGCGATTCACCGGAAAGCGCAACCACGTCCGAAGGGGTAGACGCGAGGTGAAGACGAATCAGCACGAGGGGAGCGAAACGATGAATGCGAAACTCCGAAAGAGTCACAACAACATTTTCCGTTTCCTGCTGAAAGTGCTTGTTGGCGTGCGAAACGGATGCGACGGGCTTGTCACCCGCCGCCACGCGGCTCCCCCCTCCCGATCGTCACGTTGCCCCACCCTGGTTCGCCATTGCTGCGACGAGTGGGTTGCCCCCGCGCTTCATCGTGCCGTGCTGTTTCACCCATTCCGCCCCGAGTAGACTCGCGGGAATACGGCACCGGCGAGATCCTGCCGAACGTTTGATGCGGCGGCGAGGAAACGAGACCTGATAACGTCACCTCTTCAGAGCTTCTTCTCCAGCGCCAACTGATGAAAGAAGTGCGGCACATTTTCCTGGTTTTTCAGCAACCAGTCGATCGTCGGCTCATTGTTCATCGCTTTGCGAATCGCTTTCGCCGTCGCTTCGCGATTGGTTTTGAACAGGATTTCGGGATCGATCTCGGTCGTCGTGACGCTCGGATCGAGCCAAGTCGACACAATGATGCCGAGATCGTTCGCTTTGCTCTTGGGGATATCCCCCGCTCGGACGGCGTCGAGCACGCCATGAGCGATGGCGGCTTGCACCGTCCCCATCAAGATGTTGGTGTACTTCTCGTTATCGACGGTCACTTTGCTGACCATCACCGTCGTCGGCCGCACCTGCACGTCGCAGTTGAGTATCGCGAAGACGCGGGTGTGTCCCTTCACTTGTCCGCCGATAAGATTGGCGATGGCATAACCGACCGGGCCGTCGAGTTCGCCGATGACGACCTCCGGCTCCGCCGCTGACCAGCTCGGTTCGGCCTCGACCAGCGCTTCACCCGTTCGCAGCACAATGCGGCCCGGTTTGGTTTTCTTGGCAGATTTCGACGCAGTTTTCTTCTTGGCCATGTTGGAGAGATCCTGAGGTCATGAAATGTGAATACGACGCTTAGTTCTTTTTCTTCGCCAGCAACTCGACGGTATCGGCGGTCAGCTTCCAATAGACGACATCCTCGGCGAACGCTGACGTTTCGAGGGCGGGAATCGGATAATCGGGAATTTTGAGCACAGCGTTATACTGAGCGAATTTGAGATCGATGTAGATGCGATTGTCGGCCTGAGGGAGTTCGTCGAACGATGTGAAGTGTTCGAGCACTCCCACTTCACCATACACGGCGGGGGTCGGAGGCTGTTCTTGTACGAGTGTGAAACAGAGGATCTGTTTTCCCTCGGCCTTGTCAACCGCCGCCGCGAGTTCATCGGGATACCAGTTGTAGCCGACGAAGAGGGCGACGTCGTCTTTCTTCATTTCTGTATCCATCTGGGGATAGTAAGCGTTTCCTTCACTGTAGACGGTATAAAGTCCCGGATCCCCCGGCAGCCCTTCGGGGGCCAGTCCGTGTATCAAGAGCGCGAACGACGTCTTTTTCTTCTGAGCGGCCTCGGCGAGCCACTCGGCAGCCTGGCGAAATTTCTTGCGTTGTGGAGGCACAATGCTGCTGACGATGCGGCTGATGTGATCGAGATAGGTATTGCCGAGTTCTCCTTCCGGGACACGAGTCACATTGAATGCCGGGACAAACTTGTATCTTTCCAGCAGAGGCGTGTTCCAGATTTGCGGACTCTCGTACGTCACCGACAGCAAGATGCCGGGGATTTTTCCCTGCCGCATGAAGGCGCCGATCAACTCAGCTTGAAACGTCCACAAATACAATCGATTGACCAGGCTTCGTCCTGAGCAGATTTTTTCGGGCCAGCCCTTCACATCGATGATTCCGCCATCGGGCACGTTATGGGTTATGACGTAAAGGTTTTCGAGATGTCCGAACTCGTCGGCCAGCTTTTCAGCACCGGCCTGGGAACCGAAGAAGATGACAAGGGCTCCCTCCTTGAGTAGTTCTTTCGTCGTAGGTATCAGGAGTTTACTCTCGGCCTGTTCGTTCTCGAAACCAAGTAATACAACGTCGTTCGGTCCGGCCTGCTGGATCGTAAAATGATCGACAAATTCCTTCGTGCGATAGTACGGAATCTCTTCGCTCGCCGACTTCACCGCTGCTTGCGCGGCTTCTTTGTCTTGTGGCGATAAGTATTGCCGAGCGAACGCGATACCACCGGCCCGCCAAACCGGTTCGAGTGAGAAGCTTTGATCTCCCGCCGAGAGAAATTCGCCATTACGTTTGACGATTCGTTCGGCCGCCAGATCGGCAATCCGCGTGATGTGTGGAATCGACTCTCGCGTGATTTCAATCTCGTCCAGCACAAAGTTCACAAACCGATCACCGGCCTGCTCCACTTTGATTTTTTCGGAGGTGAAGCCGATACCGGAAATCAAACCGAAAATCGTCAGAACGACGAGCATGAATTGGCGAATATTTTGTCTCATGATGGCACTCCTCAGCGGCAATCGTACTTTCGATCGAGCATCCGAATGGGCGTTGTTGCGTTGGCATCGTTTGATGAGATAGTATGGTCAACGTGCAATACATTCGCAAGCAGTCTGAATTGGGGATTCAAAAAGGGAGTACCGATGGGTCGTAGCGTCATTCCCTTCATTGCTGTAATTTTCAGCATCATCAGCGTTCTGGCGTGGCCGAATTGCTCTTCGAGCGACGACACGGAGGTTGCGAAATCGATGACGAATTCCATCGGCATGAAACTCGTACGTGTTCCCGCCGGTGAGTTTCTCATGGGGTCTGCCGAGGAGGATCCCGGCTCGCGTGACGACGAACGACCGCAGCATCGGGTGCAGATCAGCAAGCCCTTCTATATGGGTATTTATGAGGTCACTCAGGACGAATTTGAAATGATGATGCAGACGAACCCCAGTTCGTTTTCGCGCGCGGGACTATTGGCGGATGCTCCCGAGGCAATTGATTGTTCAAAACTCCCCGTCGATAACGTTACGTGGTACGCCGCCGTCGAGTTCTGCAAGCGATTGTCCCACTTGCCGGACGAGAAAAAAGCGGGGCGTGTCTATCGATTGCCGACAGAAGCGGAGTGGGAATATGCCTGCCGTGCCGGGACGAAGAGTACGTTTCATTTCGGCGATGACCTCTCATCAACGCAGGCGAATTTCAACGGTGCGCATCCCTTTGGTGCAGCGGATAAAGGACCATTCCTCAATCGAACGGCAATCGTCGGCTCCTATCAACCGAATGCATGGGGTTTGTATGACATGCACGGCAATCTCAACGAGTGGTGCCTCGATCGGTTCGATCGGGAATATTACAGCCATTCGCCCGAGGTTGATCCACGTGGCCCCCAGACCGGTACGTCTCGCGTCATTCGCGGCGGCGACTGGTACAGCGACGGTCGCGATTGCCGGTGTGCGTTTCGATACGCCGACATCCCCGACGGTCGATTTTATGCCCTCGGCATGCGAGTTGTGTGCGAATTGATATCCGAAGGAGCGACACTCGACCCGATTATTGCCGCCGGGGGAATGTCCGAATCCCGAACCCCGACAACACCCACCGGAAGCGAACTCAATACTCAGCCACGGCCAGCTGACGGAGAGGACTGGCCACGTTGGCGCGGCATAAGGGGAAACGGAACGTGGCGTGCTCCGAGACTTCCTGAGACGTGGCCGGAAGCGGGACTGTAACAGGACTGGCGAGCCGATCTCGGCGGTGGATACGGTGGAATCTCGGTCTCCAACGGACGCGTGTGCGTCATGGACCGTCAGAAAGAGCCGATGGATGTCGAACGAATTCTCTGCTTCGATGCAACAACCGGCGATGTGCTCTGGTCACATTCATGGCCCGTTGACTATTCGGGTGTGGCGTATGACAACGGACCACGAGCGACGCCGACGATTTACCAGGGTCGAGTTTACACCCTAGGGGCGGTCGGGCACTTGCTCTGTCTGGACGGAGCGAGTGGCGAAGTCATCTGGTCGAAGGATCTTGTCAAAGATTTCGGAGCCCGCGTACCATTGTGGGGACTCAGCGCGTCGCCGGTGATTTTCGACTCGCTGGTGATCGTACACCCCGGTGCGGAACCGGAAGGGTGTTTCATCGCCTTCGACCGGATGACTGGTGACGAGGTCTGGAGGAATTTTTCAGACGGGGCCGGCTACGCCACTCCAATGATGATCGAGTACGAAAATAAGCCACAAATGGTCGCGTGGACACCGACAAACATCCGCGGATTAGAACCAACAACCGGACAACTTCTCTGGTCAGTTCCGTTCGAAGTCAACTACGGCACGTCGATCGCCGACCCGATCTATCACGAAGGATTGGTGCTCGTCAGTAGTTACTACGAAGGGAGTCAGGCGATTCGTATATCCAACGGAACAACCGAACCGGACGTTGTCTGGCACGACGAGCGCAACCTTCGTGGTCTGATGTCACAACCGTTGTACCGCGACGGTTACGCCTATCTCATCGATAAGCGATCCGGCCTGACCTGTTTTGAATTGGCGACAGGAACCAAAATCTGGGACGATGATAATCGTATGACGCCGAAGGGACGCAATCCGCAGGCGACGATGGTCTGGTTGAGCGACGAAGACCGTGCCGTCGTGCTCAATTCCGATGGCGACCTGATACTCATCCGCCTCAACCCAATGGGATACAACGAAGACTCTCGGACGAAGATCATTGAGACGACATGGGCTCATCCGGCGTATTCTGGAAACTGCGTATATGCTCGAAGCGATAACGAAATCGTGTGTGTTGTGTTGCCTGGCAGAGAATGAGGCCGAAGAGCATAAATCTGACTGGTCAGATTGACGCCTTTGAGTTATTGTACGCGCGCTATGTACTCTCCATCCCGTCGATTTCCGCGTACCGACATTTTTATTGTCATTTTCTCGCTCTTTGCACTGCTTGTGCCTTCACCGAGCAGAACAGCTGTCTTTTCGCAGGACAAGGCAGCCGAGACACCTAAAGTCGAAGTTCCTCCCACCAATCCGGTGGAACAATTCACTGTCGCCGACCTTGAAGCAAGGATCAAGCAGGTCGAAGAATCGACCGATCTTGATGCCGAAGCCAAGAAGAAAATCACCGATCCACTTCGAAGTGCGATCGGGCAGATTCAGCGGATGGAAATGCTGCGGAAGCAGGCCGATGAGTTCCAGGCCGCCGTGAACGAAGTCCAAGAGCGCGTAAAATCCATTCGCGCCGACATCGAATCGCTCAAGACACAGGAACCCGAGAAACCGGATAATCTGCCGCTCCCTGAATTGGAGCAACTGCTTGCTACGAAAAACCTGTTGTTGCAGGACCAAAAATCGACTCAGGCTCAATTGGAGTCAGAACCCGCAAAACGAGCAGGACGGCGAAAAGAGCTTCGCGAGAATCTGATGAAGATTCCCTCTCAATTAGAGGAGATCAAACAAAAGTTAAAGGTGCCCCCTCCCGAAAACGAACCGGCACTTGTCACTCAGGCTCAACAGGCCGACTTGTTGACCCGACGCAGGTTGCTGGAGCTGGAATCGGTGGTTGGCCAACATGAGTTCACGAAATACGACTCAGAGGACGCAGCCGACCTGAACAGCTTCCGTCGCGACAGGCAAGTTCTTCAGATCAAGAAGACACAAGCCGAAATCGATCTGATCAAATCGGCAGTTCAGCAAAAACGAGAAATTGAGACCCAGGTTGCGGTTGCCAGAGCGCAGAAGGAAATGATTGGCGCTTTACCGGCGCTGAAGCCTTACTTCGAGGAAAACGAACGGCTCGCTCAAGAGGCGAAAACGCTGAACGAGTTGAACCTCAAAACGGAAGCCAACCGGCAACAGGCCCAACAACGCCTCGAAAAATTGCGCGAACAAATTGCGCAGACAAAGAGAAAGGTCGATGCCGTCGGCCTGACGGGATCCGTTGGCCTGCTATTGCGAAAAGAACGCAACGAACTGCCGAACGTCAGCCGTGCCGAACAAAGCATTGCCGCTCGCCGTCAGATTATCGACGATACACAATTTGCCAGTCTCGAATACAACGATCGGAAAAATGACCTGACGGACCTCGATCCGCATATCGAGAAAATTCTCGCTTCCGTTGATTTGTCAGGCGACGATGCAGAACAAAGCTTACTTAAAGATGAGACGCAAAAATTTCTCGAAAGTCAACGCACCAATCTCGATCTTCTGTTGCGAAATTATGATGTCTATTTCAAGTCGCTGCTCGAACTCGATACCACCGAACAGGAACTCGTATCGCTGGCGACTGAATACCGCACATATATTGACGAACGGGTACTCTGGATTCGCAGTGCCAAACCGCTCTATGCCGACTTCGAACTCGATCAAGCCGATTTAAAATGGCTGCAGTTACGGTCGTGGAAAAATCTTGCCCACTTTATGTTGGCCGACGTCGTATCGGCACCTGTCATCTATTTATCGGCATTATTGATGTTTGGCGCGCTGTTACACGTGGGCCGGCAGCTTCGCCGCGACCTGACAGACCTGGCGAAGTCCGCCGAGCGGAGTTCTTGCATCGTATTCCTGCCGACAGTTCAAGCAATGATCCTCACGCTGGTTATTTCGTTGCCTGCACCGGGCCTGTTATTTTTTCTCAGTTGGCGGTTGAAAGCGATTTCAGATCAGGATCAACTGGTACAGGGTTTGAGTTCTGGCTTTTTCGTTATCTCCGTGATTTACGTGTTAAACGAAATCGTCCGACAAATGTGCAGACCGCGCGGACTGGCTGAATCGCATTTCGACTGGCCGACATCGGTGTGTGTCGATATCCACAAATCATTACCTAACCTGCCTCATGAATTTCGGACACTCGGAAGTAAGATTATGATGATCATTTTCAAGGAGTGTCTGACATGGTCAAAGGGAAACGTTACGATCGAGAATTTCAATTGAATGCGGCTCGTCTGGTGGTCGAGCAGGGGTATTCTGTCGCCGAAGTCTCTCGCAAGCTGGGTGTCGCGAACTGGTCGATCTCGCGGTGGATCGTGCGGTTTCGCGAACGCGGCGAGCTGAAGGTCGACAATCAGGCTGTCGCCGAGGCCGACGAGCTGCGGGAACTCCGCAAGCAGAACCAGCAACTTAAGCTCGAAGTTGAAATCCTAAAAAAAGCGGCGGCGTACTTTGCGAAGGAGTCGCTGTAAAGTACGCCTGGATCGAAAAGCATCGCGACCAATACCCCGTCCGCACGCTCTGCCGGGTGCTCGGCGTCAGCGCCAGCGGTTATTATCACTGGCGAGGGCGCAAGCCGAGTTCGCAAGCGCAGCAGCGCGAACAGATCCGTGAGGCCGTGCGCGAATCACATCGCGAGAGCGACGGCATCTACGGTTATCGCAAAGTCCACGAAGACCTCCAGGAGCAAAATATGCACTGCTGCCTCGAATCGGTACGGCGGGCCATGCGCAAACAAGGCTTGTTTTCCAGGGTCAAACGCAAGTTCGTGGTCACCACCGATTCGAATCATCACTTTCCTGTGGCCGAGAATCTGCTCGATCGAGATTTCGAAGCCACCGCACCCGACCAGAAATGGGGAGTTGATATCACCTACATCCGCACGGCCGAAGGCTGGTTGTACCTGGCCATTGTGATGGACCTGTTCTCACGCCGCATCGTCGGCTGGGCCACATCCTCCTCGGTCGATACCGCGCTCGTCAGGAATGCTTTACAGAAAGCTATTGCTCAACGGAATCCTCCTCCAGGACTCATGCATCACAGCGATCGCGGCAGCCAGTACGCCTCCGATGCCTACGGAGACCTGCTGGCCACACGACTGTTCGTCCGCAGCATGAGTCGCAAAGGGAACTGCTGGGACAATGCACCCGTCGAAAGTTTTTTCGGCAAACTCAAAACTGAATGGATGACCGAAAAAGAATATCAATCGCACGAACACGCTCAAATGGAACTCTTCAAGTACATCGAAATGTTCTACAATCGAAAACGACGACACGCCGCGTTAAACTATCAAACACCCGTCGACTTCGAACGACTGCACCAAATCAACAACGCCAAACTCGCGTCTTAACTGTGCCTCCGAGTGTCCGAAATTCGTGAGGCAGGTCAACCGCGTCTGTTTGTGTTGATGTTGCCTCTCGTGCTCGTCATTCACACCCTGCAAGCGGCCGATCCGCTCCACGGACAGGATGTGCTCGAACGGGTTGCGTTTATGCTGGTGATCGCGATCGTCGGTTGGTTTCTGCACCGTTTGCTGCGATCGGAAGGAAACGTGTTCCGCGAGTACCGTGCATTGTATTCGGGGGGATGGATCGACCGGCTTGGCCCCTTCTGGTCCTGGCTCGGAATCAGTCTTGTGGTGACGATCATCGGACTGAGTTTCTTCGGCTATCATTACACGGCACGCCAAATCGCCTTTAAGTTGTTCGTTTCGTTCGAATTGCTCGTGGCGATGATTATTTTGCGTTCGGCCATTTTTCGCGCCATATTAGTCATGGGGCGGCGAGTCAGTATCAACGAATCGCGCCAACGGGCAATGAATGCCGCACAAGAATCTCAGCAGGCCAGCACAGCGGGCCTCTCGCCGAGCAAGATCGCGCCGGAAACTACCCAGCGATTTGACGTCAGCGCGAACATTGCACAGTTTAAACGCATAGTTTCCACCATGCTGCTAATGTGTAATCTCATCGGCTTATGGTTTATCTGGAGCGAAGTCTTTCCGGCTATCAACCAACTTAATCGATGGGAAATCGGATCGACATCAGTTTTGGTGACAGAGCAGGTTCCGGATGGAAAGGAAGGTACGGTCACAAATACAAAAGAACTCATCGAACCAGTGACAGTCGTCGATCTGGGAATGGCGATCCTGATAGGCATCGTGACATTTGTCGCTTCGCGAAATGTGCCAGGTATGCTGGAAATGGCACTGTTGCAGCGATTGCCTCTGGATAATTCGGTCCGGTATGCCATCACAACGCTGGCACGATACTTCATCATCGTATTCGGCATCATTTTTGGTTTTAATCTTCTGGGACTGGGTTGGTCGCAGGTGCAATGGCTGGTAACCGCCCTCACGTTCGGGCTCGCGTTTGGCCTGCAGGAAATCTTTGCCAACTTCGTTGCAGGATTAATTCTTCTTTTCGAGCGGCCTATTCGCATAGGAGATATCGTCACGGTTGATGACGTCAGCGGTGTCGTCTCAAAAATCCGCATGCGGGCAACCACCATTTCAAATTGGGATCGCAAAGAATTCATCGTCCCTAATAAAGACTTGATCACCGGTCGTTTACTCAACTGGACTCTTTCCGACCAGATCAACCGTGTCATCATTAACGTCGGAATTGCCTATGGCTCTGATGCATCACTGGCGACAGAATTACTGCTCAAAACGGCTAATGAACATCCGCTGATCCTTACCGATCCTCCGCCGATGGCAACCTTCGAGAGTTTTGGTGACAATTCTCTGAACCTGGTTTTGCGCTGCTTTCTGCCGAACTTGAATAACCGCCTGGTCGCGACCGACGAACTCCACAAGGCAATTTACAAGACCTTTGCTGACGCTGGCATCGAGATTTCGTTTCCGCAGCGGGATATTCATATTCGCAGCTTGCCGCCCGGATTTCCTGAAATGCCGAAATCGTCATAACCGTGAGTTAAGAACCCGTCTTCGGAATCCATCTCATGTGAGATGACTCTCTTCAACAGCACAAACCTTTTCGATAGAGAATCATTGGTGCTTTGCTCTGTGGAATTGGTCATACTCTCTATCACTAACAGCTTACATATGATGAGCCTCCGTAACGTCTTTTTCAATCGATTATGATAGGGGATCGACATCATGAAAACTCCCGTTGCTGCTACACCTTCATCGAATCACCTCGCATCTATGGAGTCATCACATCCAGGCGTACAAACAATTTACGTCAACGAGTTCACCGACGCCGTCCTCGACCCCACGCGTCCGATGCTTGGACCCGTGCAGGACGGCGGTTACATCATCGCGAACACGGCCCCCGGTTGCTGGGGGCCGATGATCACGCCTCAACTTCGCGGCGGTCACGAGGTGACGAAGCCGGTCGCCGTGGCAGGAGCCGACGTCGGCGATGCGATCGTCATTCGCATCAAGGAAATTACCATCACATCGAAGGCCACCTCGTCTGGGACCGATCAACCACTCGAAGGACGATACTTGGGAGACCCGTTTGTTGCGGCGAAGTGCCCCGATTGCGGTGCCATGAATCCCCCAACGAAACGGGACGGCATTGGTAAATCGGCCATTCGTTGTGCGAACTGCGGTGCCGATGCGACACCGTTTCATATCAGCCACGGCTATACGATTGCTTTCGATGAGCAGCACACAATGGGAGTCACCGTCGATCAGCCCGCCGCTGATAAAATGGCTCACGATGCCGCTCATTATGCGGCGTTGCCGGCGAATTCGATTCAAAATTCCATCTTGACCTTTGCACCGCACGACCTCGTCGGTGTCCCCGCACGATTGCGGCCGTTTCTTGGTCAGTTGGGAACAACTCCCGGCGTGGCCATGCCCGACTCGCATAACGCCGGTGATTTCGGCATGTTCCTCATCGGGGCACCGCACGAACTCGCGCTGACAACCGAACAACTCAACCAGCGCACCGACGGTCATATGGACATTGACGCTGTTCGAGCCGGGGCGATTCTTGTCTGCCCAGTGAAAACGGCCGGTGGCGGCCTTTACATGGGGGACATGCATGCCATGCAAGGAGACGGCGAGATCGCCGGTCACACATGCGACGTGGCCGGCCTGGTTACACTACAAGTGCATCTGCTCAAATCGCTAGATATTGACGGGCCGATCTTGTTTCCCGTCGTCGACGATTTGCCATATCTGGCGAAGCCGTTTTCCGGAGAAGAAAAGTCGCGCGCACGCAATATCGCCAAACAGCAGGGTTTGAATGACATCGAAGAGACGCTGCCGATCTCGGTGATTGGTACCGGCGGCAATTTGAATGTCGCGACCGACAACGGCCTCGTCCGTGCCGCGAAGCTCCTCGATATGACAGTTCCCGAAGTCCGTAACCGCGCCACCATCGCCGGTGCCATCGAAATCGGCCGGCACCCCGGCGTCGTGCAGGTGACGTTCCACGCGCCGGTAGAAAAATTGAGTGCGTGTGGATTGTTACCGTACGCGGTTGAACAATATGGTGATGTCGATCCGGTCTAATCGAAGGTAGCTACAACAACATTCCATTGAGTCACGTTTGTTGTCGCTACTCATCCACCACTTCCAGAAAGATTTTCCCCAACTCATTAAAACTCATCCGCGACTTGTTGACGGCCCGTTCGTAATACGGATGGTTCGAGTCGACGTCGGCAATGATCATATCTTCCTGATGCCGACGGCTGCGGACGAGGATTTCTCCCATTGGGTCGACGACATAGCTGTCGCCGTAACCGACACCGGTGTTTCTGGTGATCGCCGGGTCGTGACCATAAACGACGTTGTTGCCACGGACGAAATAGATGCCGTTTTCCATCGCGCGAGCGGTGTGGTCGCTACGGACCCGCATGAAATGATCGAGTAAACCCTGCTCGCCAATGTAGTTATAATGCGGGGCAAAGACGATGCGGGCTCCTTTCAAAGCGAGAATTCGCGTCGGTTCGATGTAACCGCCGTCGGCACAGATCACCACGCCGAATTTCACACCGTGATGCTCGAAGACTGGAAACGTTCTTCCCTGCGTATGAAACGGCTGATACGCAAAACATTTGCTGTATGTTCCCAGCAGATGCCCTTTGTAGGCGACGAGTGCCGTGTTGTAGAGATCGTCGCCGCGAATTTCGTTGAAGCCGACGATGCATACAACGTCGAACGTCGACGTTTCATCGAGTACGCGCATGATCTGCGGCGAATCGACCGCGAATGCGGTCTTGCGTGCGAGTTCGCCGGTGTCGGGATAGTCCGTCAAATAACATTCGGGAAACGAAAGAATCTCGACGCGGTCTCGTTCGGCGCGTTTCAGTCCATCGATAACTTTCGCGAGATTGCCGTCGAAGTCGTCGTATTTCGCTGCGAGTTGACAATGTCCGATGCGAATCATGATTTGGCATCCTTATTTCTGGAGATGCGTATCGAAGAACCCAATTATCAATTCTCTCAGATCGCGTTCTTTCGGTTGCAGATGGAAACTATGCGGGGCCCCCTCGATGATCACAAGTTCTGACGAAACCGTCGTTTTCTGCATCGTCTTGTAGAACAGTTCCGACTGCGAGACCGGAACCTGATCGTCGGCAGTGCCGTGCAGCAACAGCACGGGAGGATCGTCGTCTGACGCATACGTCACCGGCGAGGCTTTGACGCATAAGGCTTTCAATTCATCGGAGAGGCCGTCGTACATCTTGCGGTCCTTGGCGAGCGCGACGAGATCGTATCCGCCGTACAGCGGCACGATCGCCTGTACCTGGCATGAATGGCCATCGTACAAACCGGTCGGGTCGAGCCCGTCGTCGGGGTCGGTGAGACCGACCATCGCCGTCAGATGTCCTCCTGCCGAGCCGCCGATGACGCCGATGTGATCAGGGTCGATATGCAACCTCGCGGATGACTTCCGCAAGAATCGCACGGCGGTTTTGCAATCGTGCAAATTCTTTGGCCAGACAGTCGCCAATGTCTTCATGAATTCGTCGTTCTGATTCTCCGCCAGCAAATAATTGATGCTCGCGCAGATATATCCCGATTTCGCGAGCGTCGTGCCGATGTTGATCTCGCGTTCTGCCCCTTTATCGCCGGCATACCAGCCGCCGCCGTGAATGATCAGCACCGCGGGATGCTTCCCTTCTCCTTCGTAGTTCGCGGGGAGATACAAATCCATTTTCTCGGCACGATCGGCACCGAGATAGGCGACGTCTGTGATGATTTTCACGTCATCATCGGCGTTCACGGATGTTGAAAACGGAGAATACATCAACACAGCAGCCATCGCCGTTAAGACGAATCGAGTAAAAGACCTCTTCAAGAACGACATGAATTTCACCCTTCTTTCGAGAGATAACATCTATCGGGTTTATTTCAGAATTCTCACATTCAACCGAGAAGGCATGTCGGCGGTTCGATAGACCCGTTGCGTGGCCGACTGAAAATCACCGGCTTCGGCGGCGTAGATATCCATGAATTTCTGCGGATTGCGATCGACCAGTGGAAACCAACTGCTCTGAATCTGCACCATGAGCCGGTGTCCCGTGCGAAAGGCATGATAGGTATCGGGGAGCGTAAATTTCACGCGAGTCGGTTTACCTGGTTCAAACGGCTCGGGATTTTCGTAACTGTTGCGAAACTTGCCGCGCATCACGTCGCCGCGAATGAGTTGCTGAAAGCCTCCCATGCGAACCTGTGTCGGATTCGGCGAAGGATCGGGGTAATCATCGGGATAAACGTCAATGATTTTGACAATCCAGTCGCTGTCCGTTCCCGTGGTCGAAACATAGAAATCGACTTCGACTTCTCCGACGAGCGTGATGTCTCTTTCGAGAATCTCAGTCTGATAGACGATTACGTCAGTTCGTCGGGAGGCAAAGCGTTGATCGGCCACGAGATATTCCGCCGGCATGGCAGGATTGATCCAATCGATGAACGGAACCGGCTTGTTGGGATCGCTGATAAACTCATCGAAACCATCGTTGTCTTTCGGAGCACTCGTCGACAAACCGCTACCGGATTTCAGATAGATAGACGCTGGCTTCGCTTCCGCCGGTGGCCATTGATCGTACTTTCGCCACTGGTTGGTTCCTGTCTCGAATACCCAGGCTTCAGGCGTCGTGCCGTCGCCATCTCCCTTGAGATGATACTTGAAAAATGGGAATTCGATCTTCTCGCGATAGAATTCAGCGGTCTTCGCGTTGAACTGAGAGTAACCAAGCGATTCGCCGGTTTCTCTCGCCCATTGACCATGCCGCCATGGGCCCATCACCAGCGTATTCCTGGCGTCGGGACTGTTCGCTTCGATATTCTTATACGTTTCCAGCGCCCCGAACAGATTCTCGGCGTCAAACCAGCCGCCGACGGTCATTACAGCAGGTTTAATATTCTTCAGATGGGGACGGAGATTGCGCGCCTTCCAATATTCGTCATAAGTACCATGCTTCATCACATCGTCCCAAAAGGGAACTTCATCGTCGAGCAGATCTTTATTAACCAGATTGAGCGGCCCAAGATTAAGATAAAACTGATAACCATCCGGTGTGCCGTAATCGTACCGTGTCCCCGATTTGTTTGTCGGTTGCGGTCGCTCGCGACCGTGGTACGACAAGAAATTGAACATGTGAGGTAGAAACAATGCCCCGTTATGATGAAAATCGTCACCAACAAACCAGTCGCTGATCGGTGCCTGCGGCATCGCCGCCACCAGCGCGGGGTGTGCATCGATCACACCGTTCGACGTGTAAAACCCGGGATACGAAATACCGTACAATCCGACCTTGCCGTTGTGTCCTTCGAGAGTGTTGATCAGCCAGTCAATTGTGTCATAAGTATCGGAGCTCTCATCGATATCCTGCGAACTCTTTTTGTCGGCAACGATCGGCCTCATGTGTACGAAATCCCCTTCCGACATCCACCGACCGCGCACATCCTGATAAACGAAGATGTAACCATCCGTCCCAAACAACGGCGATGGCCCGAGATCCGATCGATATTGATCCACTCCATACGGAGCGCAGCTATACGGCGTGCGAGAAAAAAGAATCGGATACGACTTTGACACATCCTTTGGCATATACACAGCAGTGAATAGCTTTATGCCGTCACGCATCGGAATTTTGAATTCGTGCTTCGTATAATTTGCTTTAACATATTCGAGTCCCTGAGCAACGACATATGTATTTGAGCTCAAGCCAACCATTAAGTATATTATGATTGGTACGAAATTATACGTCGCCTTGTTCAGTCTATTCTCGTATTGCAAATACATTGGCTGTAACTCCCGATGTTTTCCGATTGACTCTGCTGTCTCCCGCTTGCACGTCGTCAATATCTGTTGTCTAATTCCCCTTAGCTCGTATTTCATTTCGCCACCAGCGAATCTCGTTCGCTCCCCGTTCGTTCGACGCGGCGATATCGAGACGGCCATCACCATTGAGATCGGCCATAATAATTTGATTGGCTTTCGGCCATATTTCTTTCAAAATGTGCTTCGTGAACTCGGCGTGCGGGTCGCCATTATTTTCCAGCCAGATGACACCACCGTTTCCACCGAACGCAGTTGCCGCAACATCGAGATCGCCATCGCCGTCGATGTCGCCAGCGAATGCTTCGAAGGCAAATTCGAATCGCGCGAGACGATGTTTACCCCAAGTGCTTCCATCGCCCGGTGTACCGACGTTTTCGTACCAGATGACTTCGTTCGATTTTTCTTCGCGTGTGTCTGCCAGCATTCCGGCGCCGAGAATAATGTCGGCATCGCCGTCCCCGTCGAAATCGACCGCATGGCCATGCGTCGGCTGTATGGTCTTATCGTCGACAATATGTTTCTTCCAGGGCGTATCAGTCGATTTACCGGGATTCTGATACCACACAACAAGATCCGTCGTACGGGTCGTTGTGAACAAATCGAAGATTCCATCGGCGTTGAAATCGGCAAAACGAATCGTTCGCGTCTCACCGATGTCTTTATCGATAATGTGTTCGTTCCATTCAACCGATTCAGGATACTTCCCAGGATTCTCGAACCACACAACTTGCCCGCTCACGTAATTCGTTGCGGCGGCATCGAGGTCACCGTCTCCGTCGAGATCTTTGAGAGCGACATCGTAAGCCCTTTTGAAATCGCTCGACACCGTGTGTTTTTTCCAGAGTTTTTCTTCACGAGGGTTGCCGCTGTTCTCGAACCAGTGCAATTGACCGACCTGATTCTTCACAATAATGATGTCGAGGTCGCCATCGCCATCCACGTCACCGAGGTCGTGCCGTTCAAACCAACCGGGATCGTCCTTCTGCACGAAATGTCGCGTGAAGCGACCATCCCCGTCGTTTTCGTACCAGTACAAAAAATTATCGGTGGCATCCCCGCTCGAGAGATCAAGATCGCCGTCGCCGTCGATGTCCCCCGCCATGACGGCAAAGGCATAGCCGTATCCGTCCGCGATCAGATGTTCCGAAAACCCTTCAACGATTTTGTCATCGTCGCTCATACAGCCTGAATCAGCTGACAAGAACACAACAACCGAAAGAGACGCGATGAACAATAGCCGGAACGCACGAATGACCATCGATATTTTTCCTTTCGTAGAAACCTGGAATCGGCTCTCGTCATGTCCTACAAGATGGCATTTTCCCATTATGAATCAATTCGCCGGGGAAATCACCGTCCGTAGAGTGGAAACAAAAGTGTTTTCCGGAGTATTCTGTCACAAGATCGATAAGATCCTTTACATTCGCATGGAACAAGATCATTCACACACCAGGAGTCGTATCCTATGAAATTGGTTTCCACATTGAGTTGTTTGTTGTTGTCCGCGACCCTGTCGGCTTATGCTGGCGAGAAACTCTCGTGGGAAAAGGTCACTGCCGAGGCCGGTTGGCAGCCGAGAGATTCACAAGGGGAAGTGGTCTACGACGGAAAACTATGGATCTTCGGTGGCTGGTTTCAATCGTATGCGCCACCTCCGCGCGACGTGTGGAGCTCGGCAGACGGAAAGACATGGGAAATGGTCGAAAGCAACGCACCGTGGTTTCACAGTGATTTGCCGATGTCGGTGACATTCGACAACAAAATGTGGATGATGGGAGGCTGGTACAAGGGTCGACTACCCGGCTACTGCGCCAGCAACGAGACATGGTTTTCGACCGATGGAATAAAATGGGAACAGGGAACCTTTAACGCTGGATGGAGTCCGCGTCTCTCAGCGGGGCTGGTGGTCTTTAAAGATAAGATGTGGATCACCGGCGGGACCGAGAATTACTACTTTGGCAACGAGAACAGCCTCAAGAACGACGTCTGGTCGTCTCTTGACGGCAAAGAATGGACGCTGGTCAACGAACACGCCGGCTGGAAGCCGCGGGCGTATCATGTCTCTCTGGTATACGACGACAAGTTGTGGGTGATGGGAGGCGGAAACTACACGCCCGAATATTTCACCTACAACGACGTCTGGTGCTCGGAGGACGGCGAGAATTGGACGCAGGTGACCGAAGCGGCCCCGTGGTCGCCGCGCATCTGGTTCTCGGGGGCCATCTATCGCGACCGTATGTGGGTACTCGGCGGATGGTCGAACAATCCTTCGCAAAACTGGGGCGATGTCTGGCATTCGAAAGACGGTAAGGAGTGGACGAAACTCGAAACCGAAATGACATGGAAAGAACGTCACGAACACTCGGTCTTCGTCAAAGACGACAAACTCTGGATCGCCGGCGGACATGCCCAGCCGCTGAGCAGTGAAGTCTGGTCGCTCGATATTCCGAAAGACTATTTCAAGGACTGAGCACCCGGACAAGGTTGCCAGTGCGGCCACATGGCTCCGTGGCCAACAGCGAGATCGGTGATTTGTGTCTCCGATTGATCTGCCAGATCGCGGACGACAATTTGCCGAATACCCTTTCGTTTCGATCCATAAATCAGCCAATTTCCATCCGGGGAAGATTGCGGATGATAATGGGTCGTCCCAGGGGAGGAGTGTGTAAGCCGAATCGGTTCACCATCGATTGCAATGTGAAATAGTTCGATATTTTCATCGACTTTTGCTGTGAAATAAATCGAATTGCCGGTCTTGGACCAGACAGGGAGATCACTGCTGCCGCCATGAAAGTCGGGGACGTCGAGAAACTCCGTCACGCCGGTGTATCCTCCCCGGTCGGCGATTTTCTTCAATCCGGATCCATCGGCACGAACAACGTGCGGATGGCAATTGTAGTGCTCGCCCGAGACGAACATGACCCACTCGCCGTCAGCCGACCACTGTGGGCCGAAGTTGAATGAATTGCCTGTGTCGATGTGCATTTTCTCCGAACCGTCTGAATTCGCGATATAGACCTGATATGACTCGTGATAGCTGATTTTATTCCCCTGGGGAGACGCCGAAAATCCATAAGTAAAACCGTTGGAACCACCGGAAACATCTTGCTTGTTATGTCCGTCAAGGTCCATCAGAAAAGGTTTCGACGTACCACCGACCAGTGATGTCATCAACAGTTTTTTTCCATCTACCGAGTACGTCACCGAGTTGTAATGACTGACGCGATCGACGGCACAAACGTTTGTCAGCATGCCGGAGTCGATCTCAAGCAGATACGAATCGAGCGACCATTTCCCCGGTTCCATCCGAAACGACTTGTGTTCTTCTTCCCACTTGGCGTTTTCTGGATCCTGCCAGCCGCGACCTATGATAGCCGTTCTGCCATCAGGCGACCAACCCGCAAACTGCGTCCACGCATCGGGCTTGTCAGCGAGATGTTCGCCGACAAGATGTCGGTCAGAACCGTCGCTTCTACAGACGACAGCCCGCATCGTGCGGACATTGTTATGTCGACCGCCTGGGAGATTGGTCTGAAGTTGCGAAAACCCAATCAATGGTCTAATGGAGTCAAGGTGCGCCTTCGGCTCGGCCGCAGAGGTAATACCTGCATCCAACATGGCGATTATGACCAGGACACGCGAAACGCCAAATTGACCCGCATCATTCATTTCATTACCTCAATGCAGAAAGATACGATTATGTTGAATCTCTGCACATTTGAATTGTCAGACGTAACGGTTTCATCATACAATTCATCTGCTGTCCCCAAAAGGACTACCGAATGTTAAAGACTGCTATATTTCAGCTGCAGGCTCATTCAAACGCGCCGATACGCAATTTAACGTCTTAACGACTTCGCTTGAGATCGCAGAGGATTGGAAAACTTATAAGGAATGATTTCATGTTCAGCGTGCGATATGGTGAATTGAATGACCGAGTGAGTTTCAGACGCCGCGAGCTGCTCCGCATTGGTGGACTGTCCTTATTTGGCGGCATGACGTTTCCTAATCTGCTCCAATGTGCAGAGATATCTTTTCAGCACATCGCACCGCGCGCAAAGTCGGTAATTTTGTTCAACCTGCTTGGTGGCCCAAGCCACATGGACATGTTTGATATGAAACCCGAGGCTCCGCCGGAAATTCGCGGCGAGTTTCAGCCGATTGACACATCGCTCCCCGGTCTGCAGATCTGTGAACTGTTACCGAACACAGCCAAGTTGATGCACAAAGCCTGTGTGATTCGTACTTTTTCTCACATGTACAATTCACACGACCCACTGGTTATGATGACCGGTTACACCGGTGCTAATCCGCAACTTCCCGCACAGCCGACCGATCCGCCCGACATTGGTGCCATATGCCAATACCTAGGCATTGGACCACACGATTTGCCCGGTTCGGTCTGCATGCCCTGTTATCCCGGCTGGGGGCAGGAAGGTTACCGCCGCGGCGGACCTTACGGTGGATTTCTTGGCAGTCAGTATGATCCGCTGTTCTCATTGTGCAATCCGACATTCGAACGCGAACCGAAATTTCAACATTACGACCCGGTGATGGCATGTGGCGAACCGGTTTTACCAGGGATGGATGAACTCCCCGAAATGTCGGTCGATCGCTTCACCAATCGTCGATCGCTGCTAGATCAAGTCGATGAGCGTTTCAGCCAGACGAGTCAATCAAAAGCCCAGGAGCGGCTCGATAAATTTCAGCAGCGCGCCTTTTCTATGCTCACGTCGAGTAAAACTCGCGATGCGTTTGACCTTTCACAGGAAACGGACGAAACTCGTAACCGATACGGACGTAATTTGTTCGGTGCGAGTATGCTGATCGCCCGTCGGCTGGTCGAGGCGGGGGTACCGTATATCAGCATCCATCAGGAGATTTTCAAGCATTATGGCCACGCCTACGACATGCACAGCAACAACTTCAACATGCTGCGTAACGTCAATCTACCTATTCTCGATCTCGTCTATCCGGCAGTTGTACAGGATCTCGAAGACCGCGGACTTCTCGACAGCACGCTGGTTATCGTCATGGGAGAAATGGGACGTTCGCCACGTGTAAATTCAAGCGCGGGTCGCGATCACTGGCCGCAGTGCGGTTTCAGTTTACTGACCGGAGGCGGTATCAAACCGGGAATGATTTACGGAGCGACCGATAAACAAGCGGCGTACCCGACACGAAACCCCGTCTCGCCTGCCGATTTGGTTGCAACGATATACCATCTGTTGGGGATCGATCCACATATGACAGTCAACGATCGCGTGGGCCGGCCGATGCCGATCGCACAAGGGGGCAACCCGATCGTCGATCTCCTGGCATGACCCTTCAGGTTGTTGGCACATTTTGGCTGTGTCGATGCGATGCGGTATTTTATCGCATCGGCCCACGCGAAACTTTGTCTTACGAAACCACCGCTACACAAAGAATGTCGTTGTGAAAAAACCGAAAACGAACAGAGCTAAGTTGAAAGCCCTGCTCGTTTCCGGTATTTGGTCGTTTGTCATCGTAACGCGGTTAGTACGCCCAGTCGATACCGACACTCCAGTTTAGTGTGGACCAGGTTTCGCGGTCGACTCTGAGCAGCGGGAACAATCCCTCTTGCGGATTTCCCTTCCACACGATGTTATTATAGGGTCGGGCAATGGCCCCCGCGACGATGTATGTCACGCCGAACTTCAACTTGGCTTCCTGTAGAAAATAGATCTCGTCGAGTAGTGGAATATCGCCGAAAATGTTCATTTCAGCGAAGAGTCCTTGTTCGAAAATAGGTGACACGTGGCTGTGTTCATCGTTGCCGAAGAAACGGTTCGGATGAGGATTATCGGGCGTGGCTTCGAGTAAATCGCCACGGGTGGCCATACCGATGTTATCGCCCCGCATGGCGAGTTTTTCATTGTTCCCCATCAGACCGACTTTTGACTGTCCCCAAATGAGAAGTTTAGATCCTCCCAAGTCGTATCTCACGCCGATTTCGGGACCTGCCAAATTGGTGCGAACGGTATTGCTCAAGTAAGCCGTATAGGGATCCGTGATGATGCGAAAGCCAACTTCATCGGTAATGTTTTCGATGTCCTGACCCCCATCGCTCCCAGAGTCGTCAGGTTCGACAATACCTTCGACGATACCGGCATTGTCAACGATTCCGTCGCCATCGGTATCTGCGTAGTTGGGTAACGACTGCAATTTCAAATCGGGAGTCGCCGGGTCAGTAGTGTCCGCATTATCGTCGTACAGTAATCCACTGTCTTGCCCGATAAACGTGAAACCTTCCTGAATGTTCAAATAACGAACACCCCATAACGGTCGCAGCATGAAAGTGTTCGTTTTCATCATCGGCGTCGTGAGAATATTTGCCGCGGCTCCGAACGATTCTGAAGAGACCTTTAGCTTATAACCCAGATCGTAAGGAATGGTAATGCCGCCGTGCGAACCATCATCCACAGGGAGACCGCGAAGGTTCAACAGATTCTGCTGAAGAATTTCGTCGGCAGTATTAGGGAAAACGTCGGTCGTCAGATAGTCCGGCGCACTAAGCAAGGCAAATAGGTCAGCCATCTCGGATGGATCCTGCCTGCGCGATGATCCCAACGTCGCAGCGTCCCAGGTATCGGTCTGGTCGACTGCCCACCAGCCCTCGAGGACAAAACCCGAGTCGTCCGGCCGGATGAAACCCCATCGGCCTCTCATGCCGGGAGACTTGATTTCCTTATGGATACCGACGCTCTGAGCATCGTAATAGTTAAATCCAAAGTTCTCGAACTGGTCGGCGAGTTCGTCATCGATTTCAGTGATCGAATCCTGAACCATTTGAAAATAGGTGACACTTTGGGGGTTACCAACGAGTGCTTTTTTTGTCGGACGTTTATTTCGCGTTGAAAGATATTCCAACCCGAAGAAATATTGGTTCGGTCGATTGTTCGATTCAAACTGCCACAAGCCATCGGAATTTGTATGTTGACTAAAACGGGAGGCAAACGGACTGGGAACCTGACCGTCTCCCGGCCAGTACATTCCGGGATTTGGATACTGCGATGCTCCTCCGGGCCCCGGTGGAGGATAACCTTCAGCGACCGGTTGACCCCAGCTTGCCCAAGCAGAGTCCGCCGGTGTCATCGACCTCGATTGAGGATATCCAACGGTGCCATATTGCATGGCGGGAACTCCGGAGATAAATTCTCCCGGAGCTGAAACCTGTGCGCGGCCCTCATCTGAATCCGATGAATTCGGAGTGGACTGTGCCCAGGTTCCTTGACCGATTGTCGCGACAAGACAAGCGCTAAACAATGGTGTGAGCCAGCGACGTAGCCGCATCGTTGCGTCCTTCTATTCAGCGATAATTAACTGCCCTTACAGGCAGACGGACATGTCCGCATCTGACGCAATGACCAACACCGAGCGCAGAGAAAACGGACCTAACGGAAGTATCGGACGGTCGACTTGGTAATCTGTAGCGATTGTTCCGAAAATAACGATTTTTCCAACTCTACCGATATTGAAAACAAGCGTAGTCAAATGGTCGATTCCATTCGCGTTATCACGACGAATATCAAATATCGTTGACCGTCTCGGCGGGTGATTTTCCACAAGTAATTACAAAATATAATGTTATGAACATTCTAATTGGTGCAGTCTACTGAGGATCCATCACGTCTGGATGGAATTTTCTATGGCTTTCGAGTTGAGGAATCGGATTTCGTGGATACAATCGTCGCAAATCCAAGAGGACAACCCTACATTCGGATGATGCTTTTCCCTAAAACATCACCACGCTAACGCAGAGGCTGTAGATTCGTATCCGAACGCCGATTCGATGGCATATTCTTCTCAACTCTATTATTAACAATAAGATACGGAACAATAATGGCTCAGCAGTACATAATGACTATCGAAGGTTTGACGAAGATCTTCGAACAAAAAGAAGTCCTCAGCAATATCTGGCTGGCGTTTTATCCCGGCGCAAAAATTGGTGTTCTCGGCAATAACGGGGCGGGGAAAAGTACGTTACTACGCATCATGGCGGGAGAAGATACTGACGTGATGGGAACCGTCCGTCCCGCCAAAAACATCCGGATTGGTTACTTTCCTCAGGAACCCAGACTGAACGAGTCGAAAACAGTCGACGAATGTATCCAGGAAGGAGTCGTCGAATCGCAGAATATCCTTGACCGTTACAATGATGTGAACATGAAGTTGGGAGAGGAGATCTCGCCCGAGGAGATGGAGGAACTCCTGGAAGAACAGGCAAAATTGCAGGACATTATCGATGCAGGAAATCTGTGGGAACTGGACCGAGTGGTTGAACTTGCCACTGATGCTATGCGTCTTCCACCAGGTGATCGACAGGTTAGTCTGTTGTCGGGTGGTGAAAAACGCCGCGTTGCATTGTGCCGCCTTCTGTTGCAGAATCCCGATATTCTCCTCCTCGACGAACCGACGAATCACCTTGATGCCGAATCGGTCGCTTGGCTCGAACGGTTCCTGCACGAATTCCCCGGCACAGTTGTCGCGGTGACTCACGATCGTTATTTCCTGGATAACGTCGCCGGTTGGATACTCGAACTCGACCGTGGCAAGGGATATCCGTTCGAAGGAAATTACACCTCCTGGCTCGAACAAAAACAAGCTCGACTGGCAGTCGAAGAAAAGCGAGAATCGAACCGGCAAAAAACACTTAAGCGAGAACTCGAATGGGTTCGCATGTCCCCCAAGGCCCGCGCCACGAAAAACAAGGCCCGCCTGCAGAACTACGAAGCACTTGCCGCCCAGCAATACGAGGAACGCGAAGACTCGGCCGATATCCAGATCCCAACCGGTCAACAACTCGGTGATCTTGTGATTCGCGCAGAAAACGTCTCAAAGGCGTTTGACAGTCAATTGCTCTTCGAAGGGTTGAATTTCAATCTCCCACGCGGTGGAATCGTCGGAGTGATCGGCCCCAACGGTGCCGGTAAGACGACGCTATTCAAAATGATTTTGGGAATGGAACAACCCGATACCGGCACGATTCGCATCGGAGATACTGTTGAATTGGCGTACGTGAATCAGTCACGCGATGCGCTTAACCCCAATCTGACCGTCTACGAAGAAATTTCGGGGGGACAAGACCAGATGATCGTCGGCGGGACAAAAATTCATGCCCGCAGTTATGTCGGCCGTTTTAACTTCAAAGGGCCCGATCAGCAAAAACTGGTCAAACAGCTTTCCGGTGGTGAACGTAACCGCGTGCATCTGGCGAAACTGTTGCGCTCGGGGGGCAACATGATTCTGCTCGATGAACCGACCAACGATCTCGACGTCGAAACGCTAAGGTCGCTCGAAGAGGGTCTCATGAACTTCGGCGGCTGTGCGATGGTCGTCAGCCACGACCGCTGGTTCCTCGATCGTATCGCCACGCATATCCTCGCCTTTGAAGGAGAAAGTAATGTCGTCTTCTTCGAGGGAAACTATAAAATGTACGAGATTCAGAAGCGTGAACGACTCGGTGAAGAAGCCGATCGTCCTCATCGCATCCACTACAAGCCACTCATCCGAACGTGAAGGCCTTACAAGCAGTTTCATATCCCTATGGACGACGGATTTTTCAGGGCCATTTGACCATTTATTCAGTCGCCAACCAGGTTATGAAACCAGTTCCAGGAGTTATTTGGTGTTAACATGACTCCACTCGACGTTCTCGTTGTCGCTCCGCATCCCGATGATGCCGAAATCAGCGTTGGCGGGACAATATTACGTGCTGTCGATGAGGGATTGTCTGTCGGTATCCTCGAGCTGACCAATGGCGAACCAACGCCACACGGTACGCCCGAAATCCGCGCAAAGGAAACGGTATCTGCCACCAATATTTTGCAAGTTAACTGGCGTGAAAACCTCGGTCTCTCGAACCGCAGCCTCGAACCAACAATCGATGCGCGAAAACAACTCGCCAGTGTTTTTCGTCAAACTCGACCTAAGGTCATACTGGCTCCCTATTGGGAAGACGTGCATCCCGACCATGTTGCCGCCAGTCGATTGATCGACGATGCGAGGTTTTGGTCGAAGCTGACGAAAACTGACATGCCGGGTGATCCATATTGGCCTCCCAAGATTTTTTACTTCTGGAGTATTCATCTGCGAATCCATCCGCAGCCGAAGTTTGTGATGGATATTTCACCTTATATCGATCGCAAGATGCAGGCGATTGGTTGTTACGAAAGTCAGTTTATAACCGGTCGCTCGCAGACATTTCCCACACCCATCGATGACATTCGCGATCGAGCCCGTTATTGGGGCTGGACCATCGGCAAAGCGTATGCAGAACCGTTTGCCAGCCGTGAAGAATTCGGCGTAAATTCGGTCAAGACGTCATTGTTTGAATAATGACAGATTCTTCAGGGCGTGCCATCCGACAGGAGTGTGCTGGTGATTCGAGTTGAGTTTTACGGCATCCCTCGTAGCCGCGCTGGAGTCGACGTAATCGACATCCCGGAGGGAACACTTCACGACGTGCTCCTCTCGCTTGCAGAAATATTACCTATATTCGCCGACGAATGCCTCAACGGCCCTGCCCTCAAATCGGGTTACCTGGCCTGTATCAACGGCCATCGATTCACAACTGACGGTAATCAGGCGTTGATCGCAGGCGACGCGTTACTCATACTCTCCGCTGATGTAGGGGGATGAATCCGCGTAACGCTGTTCGGGAATCCTCTTGTGAGAACACGTTCGTATGGACGACATATCCTGCCTGACAATATATGAAGCATCAATTCCCATCACCGCTCGCAGCACGATTCACGCCGCATGGTCGTGGAGCCGTTGCATCAATTCGTTTGCGAGGAGAACCAGGTCATGTGAGACCTATCCTCTCTCAACATTTCCAACCGCGCGGCGATCGCGATTTGTTCGGCACCATCGGTGAGATTCGTTACGGTAAATGGGGAATAGACCGCGCCGAAGATGTTGTCGTCTGCCACGTCGACGAGATGAGTTGGGAAATCCATTGTCACGGCGGTTTTGTCGCTTCTCAACGTATTCTTACCGACCTCGAAGCCTCCGGCGTGACGGTCGTTCCCTGGCATGAGTTGTTCGCCGTTGAAGCAGGCACTTTGGAAGCTGAATTTCGTCAATTGCTTTCGAAAACCACCACACTGAAAACCGCGGAATATGTCTTGCGGCAAGCGAACGGATTGTTCGCCGGTGAGATCAAGTCCCTACGCGACGCGATCATAAGCGGCCAGAATTATCCACATTGCATCGATCGTCTCCGCGAAATGTTGAGGTGGTCGACATTCGGCCGCCGATTGACGCAACCCGCAAACGTTGTGATCGCCGGTCGGCCGAACGTCGGCAAATCGTCGCTGATCAATGCACTGCTCGGCTACACGCGGTCGATCGTCTTCGACCAGCCGGGAACCACACGGGACGTCGTCACCGCCGAAACCGCCTTCAATGGCTGGCCCGTCGCTCTCACCGACACCGCCGGAATTCATGAAACGACGAATCATCTGGAACAATCCGGCATCGAACGGGCAATTGATAAACTTCGACTCGCCGATTGTCAGATAATCCTGCTCGACCGTAGCCAGCCGCTGCATGATTTCGGCAGAGAGTTGGTGGCTCGGTTTCCTGAAGCGATCGTGGTCGTACACAAGATTGATCTATTGCCTGCATGGGACGCCAGCCAATTCGACAACCGATTAGACGTTTCTTCGAAAACCAGCGAGGGGATCGACTATTTAATCACTGCGATGGTCGATCGATTATTCTCCGATCTTCCCCCGAATGAAATGGCGATACCGATGACGGAACGGCACTGTCAGCTCATGAGGCAAGCGTTCGAGGCTCTGGAACTGAACGACGCGGCAACCGCAACAGCGAAGCTGACTTCGCTCATTGACTAATTCTGCGGCAGGAAATTTTTCTCCACCATGAACCGCATCGAATACGTTGCAACCTGCATCTGACCGGGACGTAAATCACCGACAAGGTTGATGAAACTTCTGGCCTCTTTTTTCGTCCAACCGTATCGTTCACCTAACCAGAGAATCATCTCGCGCAGCGCAATCCATTGAGCACTCTCGGCTGGGCGGTCCGCCCCAACGGTGACGAGATGGGTTGGAGTTTCGATACGGATACCGTTCTGCGAGGTTGACCAATTTTTTAACACATCGACCGAGAGCGTCACCTCCGATCTCATTTCACAACCACTAACTTCTCCGTCTCCCTGATAAGGGTGACAGTCGCCGAGGAATAACAACGCTCCAGGGACACTCACCGGCAAATAGACCGTCGAACCGGGGCAAACTTCCGGTACGTCGAGGTTGCCGCCGTGCCGTGCTGCTCCCCCGGCGGTAAGGGCTTCGAGATGTGGGGCTGTGCCAATGCAGCCGATCATTGGTCTAGTGGGGATTTTGAGCGGAAGTTTGCCCGTTGCCGTCTCGAGTTCGTAATGCACGTGGCCCTCCTTGATCTCGACAAGCTGCGTCACCGGTTCGTCGAACCAGTCCTGCATGTGATAGAGCACCGGCCAGTAGCCGAAGAACCCTTGTGTGTCGCATTTCATCTGTAAGATACGAATCGCCAGCGTGTCACCGGGCTCGGCTCCTTCTATGAAAATCGGTCCGGTGACCGGATTGCCGTAGTAGGGGCCTTTCTTCCGCAGCGAGAGTACGTATTCCGCCGTAATCGTCTCGGGCGTCCGTGTCTGCCCCGTGCGGGAATCTTCGGTTTCGACGAGAAATGTCTCCCCCGGTTTCACCGTGAGGACCGGCTTCAGACGGTGATCGAACACATAGCTGATTTTGTCTCGCGTGACGCGCTGCATGGTCAGTGCTTTCGTAGAAGTACAGGCTTTCGCCTGTTGACTTTCGAACTCCTTCTCAAAGTCGCCCAGTCTCTCGCATTAGTTATAAGAATTCCAGTTCGATGAGGGGAGAAAATGATTCAGCGGATCTGATACAATACCAAACGCGAAGAGCAGGCTCATTCCTGTTCTCGTACAAAGACAGCAGACTGAAGCCAGGACTCCTACAAAGACGGATCAACCACGAATGACTCGCCCCCTGAATCTGACGGTCGATGAACTTTATCGGTCCGATATTGATGAATTCGGCACACTTGCTACCACCGGCGAAGGTCCGGCGGGGAAATTACCCATCGATGATGAACTTCTCCGTGAAAGCCCGAGTGGAGATCTGTTCGGACTGACGCAGAATGCGGGCATGGGATGGGATCCGAATCACCTGTTACGAAAACAATTTCTGATTCTCAGCACCCAGGGGGGCATTCGTGCCGAGGATGGTCACCCGATTGCGCTCGGTTATCACACCGGGCATTGGGAAGTCGGACTCCTGATGCGTGCTGCCGCTGAAGAACTCAATCGACTTGAACGTCTTCCGTTTGCAGCCTACGTCAGCGACCCGTGCGACGGACGCACGCAGGGAACCCCCGGCATGATGGACAGCTTGCCATATCGAAACGACGCGGCAATCGTGCTTCGTCGTTTGGTCCGCTCGTTGCCGCAGCGAAAAGGGATTGTCGGCGTCGCCACCTGCGACAAAGGACTACCGGCGATGATGATGGCGCTCGCTTCGTTTCGAGATCTGCCGTGCGTGATCGTTCCCGGCGGTGTGACGCTTCCGGCACGCAACGCCGAAGACGCCGGCAAAGTGCAGTCGATCGGAGCGCGGTTCGCTCATGGCGAGATCACGAAAGAATACGCCGCGGAAATGGGTTGCAAAGCATGCGGCAGTGCAGGGGGGGGGTGCCAGTTTCTCGGGACGGCGGCGACGTCGCAAGTCGTCGCCGAAGCGCTCGGCATGTCGCTCCCTCACTCGGCTCTCGCCCCCTCGGGTCAGGCCATCTGGCGAGAGATGGCTCGACGGAGTGCCCAAGCCGTCGTCGCTCTGGAAGAGCAGGGGCTCGCTATGGGAGATATGGGCACCGATGAAGCTTTGCACAACGCCATGGTCGTGCAT
>JAQCEJ010000057.1 GCA_027618475.1 Planctomycetota bacterium
ACCCGCTGATATCATGAACCCAAATCACTGCCAGCGTGGCGGGGACTGTTTCCATCTGGGAAATGTCGGATCAAAGGATTTTGGGAATGTATGTCATCGCTGCGGCGTCGTTTTTGTGCATCTCGCTAGGTGCAATCGAAGGAATTTTCGAAATTCCGCTCACAATTACCGAACCATCAGGTATCCAACGCGAAGATTGGCCGGTGACGTCTGGCATTCCAATCCCGCGCGGCCGACTTACCGACGACAGCCGAGTCGCTCTCTTCACAGCATCCGATGTACGAGTTCCACTGCAGACGACTGTTCTTTCCCGCTGGTCTGATGGATCGATCAAGTGGCTGCTCCTCGATTTTCAAATCGATCTACTGCCTTCGGAAACGAAAGCGTTCGTGCTTAAAGAAAACGCTGAGATTCGCAACCTCGATGATATCAGCAGCGTAACACTCGTGGATGACGGGTGCACAGTGACGATCCATACCGGTCCCTTGAAATTCAAACTCTCACGAGACCGTTTCCACCTGTTCGAAGCCGTCGCTCTCGATCGAAATCGCGATGGACTTTTATCCGACGAGGAATTGGTTGCGGATTCGACGTTTAATTCCGGCTTTGAACTCACTTCAGTCGACGGAACGATCTATCGTACCGACGATGTGCCCGTGGCGATAACCGTCGAAGATGCCGGGCCGATGCGAGCGTCGGTTCGTATCGAAGGCCGCCATCGTGCTGGCGAGTCCTCGCTGTTCAAATATGTCATTCGTCTGCATGCATACGCAGGACTACCGTTCGTCAAGTGTCACTACACGTTCATTAACGACCATCCTGTCGACCTGATGACCGACATCGAATCGATCGAACTTATCGCGCGGCATGATGTGACCGATGCCGCGCAATACATCGTCGCGGGGCAGCCTTCGAAGACATTCGGAGACAATGCGATCCGATTATTTCAAAATGACGATCGCAGTTACAATTTAAACGGAACGAATCACGCAGGTCACGCCCTCGGCTGGGGGGCGATAGCTGGTGATCGCGATGGCGTAGCTCTTGGCCTGCGCCAGTTCTGGCAGAACTGGCCGAAGGGCGTCACCGCAAAAGAAAATGAACTTCGCCTTGGAATTTGTCCTGATTTTGCTGCGGGGATGTACGACGGGCATCCACTGACTGAAGAATGCAAACTCTATTACTATCTTCGCAACGGGCGATATTCTTTCAAAGTGGGAGTCTCGCGTACACACGAAGTCACCGCCTTGTTCTTCGACGGGAAGCCGGACATTCCGCAGCTGACGAACTTCTATCGCGCCGCCGAACAACCGCTCATCGCTCAGTTTACTACGAAGTATCTTGCCGAGACTAATGCTAAAGGTAAGCTCCCGCCTGCCAACCATCACAAATACGTCGGGTACGATGCCTGGATGGACCAATTCTTCGATTTTCACCTGCAAGACCGCGAAAAGGTCCGTGAATTCGGCATGCTTAACTTCGGCGACTGGTATAACACAAACTGGGATTCGTGGGGGAATCTCGAATACGACACAGCCCGCATCTGGTTTACCCATTACCTGCGATCAGGCAACCGGCGTTATTATGATCGCGCCGAACAGGCCGCCCGGCATTACCTCGACGTCGACGTGCTGCACGCGACCAATTCTGCCGTACAAAAATATCCGGGTTCGAGTAATATGCGAGTCGGTCAGATTTGGGCGCACAGTGTCGGACACACGGGTGGATATTACGAACGCTGGGTCAATGACCACTACGAAGATGAAGCACCGCTGAAACAAAAAGGGGCACCTCAAGTCGGATATTGGGATCTGGGCCATGTCTGGATCGGTGGTGTATTCGATTATTATCTTCTCACTGGAGACCGTCGGGCACTCGAAGTCGGCGTTCTGGCAGCCGATTCGTTAGCCGAGATGTGTCCTACCAAATACACTGATCACATCCGCTGGATCGGTTGGCCGATGCATCTGCTGTTAAATGCCTATGACGTCACCTGCGACCCGAAATACCTCTCAGCCCTCGATCTCGAATGGCAGACTCTCAAAGACAACTTCGACGCAGACAATGGCTGGGTGGTGATGCTCGCCTTCGGTCATTGCAGCAAAGAACGTGAAGCGGAACGTTGCCACGGGAACAACATGTACATGCTCGGATTTACGCTGACGGCACTCGCACGTTATCATCAGATCACGCAGGATCCCGAAGTGTTGAATGCCTTATCCGTCGGCATCGATCAGATGATTCGCGAAGGGTGGAGCGAAGAACACAAGTCATTTTATCTGACATCGTGTATACATCAGCGAAATTCACCCCCGCAAGCCTACAATTCGCCGACATTCCACGCCTCCGAGGCATTCGTGTATGAGTCAATTCTGACGGGCAATGAAGAACACCGTCGGATCATTCGCGAAGCATTGCAATCCGCGATTCGCGCTGGACAAGCCGCCTTGATCTCAGGCGAACCGGCAGGCCAGACAGGATATTACGCAGGATCGTTTCACTTTCCGCCGTTAGCGCTGCCCGTGTTGGATGAGTGACCGCTGAAAGTCACATTAAAACAGCCACAAGTGAAGAAATCTATGATCCAACAACAACGAGGGTATTGGGGACTGGCATTTGTTTTGATTTCGTCATCATTGTTGGCCGTCATGGCCTATCTTAGTTCTGACACGATGCAACATCGCCAGAAAAGTGGAAAGAAATTCGGCCAAATAGCACGCGCACTTCAACAATATCATGAACGGTTCGACGCGTTCCCGCCAGCGTATGTCTCCGGTCCCGACGGTTTGCCGTGGCATAGTTGGCGTGTTTTGATTTTACCATATCTTGGGCAAAATGAAGTTTATGAGAAATACCGATTTGATGAACCGTGGAATAGCGAAGCCAATCTGCGAATCGCCAATGAAGAACGGAATCCCTTCTCGATTCCTGTTGAAAACATGATTCACTCTCGTGCCCAATACATTGCAGTCGTTGGCGAACAAACGATGTGGCTAAACACGGAATCGATTAGAAAAAGCAATATCCAAAACCCATTAAACGAAGTCGTTCAACTCGCCGAATCGTACAATTCCGACATCCTTTGGACTGAGCCTCGCGATATAAATTTTGGTGATGCCAAGAAATGGCCCGCTGACGTACGACTGCCAGGAATTTCAGGACAGGTTGGCCCACCATATTTCGCATTCGCTGATGGCTCGGTTGACGTGTTATATTTACGAAACATGAAAAAGCCGTTCGAGAAATATCTGCTCGTAAAATGATGATCTTCTAACCATTTCGATATGTGAATTCACAAATCCATGTGCCACGTGAGGACTATACAGTTCCATCTCACATTGCGGAGTGCTCTAATCGGGCGACTGACTTGTTGTCGTTGCTGTCTCGATAGAGGAAAACATGGCGCGATGCTCGGCCTCAAGAAAATGGACCCATCGGCATTTTCCCCATTAAATGGACTACCGGCCGATCTACGTCAGACGGGCAATGGAAGCAGCAGGATTTGCGAACCGCTCCGCCGACGTCGAGAACTTGTAGGTTCCTCGATATTATTTGCGGTGAAACGAATCGACCTGAAATCCGGTCTTGCAATGCCATCACAAGCACTGCGTGCCGTTACGCTTTACACAGATTCCCAATGATCATTCATCTGATCGCGAGACGAACATTTTTTCGCCGCTACCCGCATTTGACGCGGCCTACACTCCGCGATTTCGCTGAGGTGATATGATCACTGACTTGAGCACCTCTGGATGTTCGGCAGCAACATTGGTTGTTTCGCCGGGGTCGGTTTTGAGGTTGTAGAGTTCGAGATCTTCCATACCGTCGACGCCGGCGGGGCGGACGACTTTCCACTCTCCCTTGCGGACCGCTTGAGTGAATGACGGCGATTCCATTTGCCAATACAACAGATCGTCTCGCTGTGCATCGGATCCACCAAAGATCTTTACAAGTGATTGACCATCGAGTGTTCTCGGTCGCCGCTGGGCACTCGCGATTTCGGCGATGGTCGGATACAGGTCGCATAATGTAGCCGGGTAGTCGGAGACCGAACCCGCTTTTGTGCGACCAGACCAACGCATCAGACACGGAACACGCAAGGCTCCCTCGTGGAGCTTGCCCGGTTCCATTCGTAGGTCGTCAGTACTGGCAAAATATTCGCGTCCGGGTGTCCCCAGATGCGGACTGTTGTCGCTGGTGACAATCACAACGGTGTTGTTCGCAAGATTCCGACGATCGAGCGTTTCCAGCAATCGGCCAATTTCGAGATCGAGCTGTGTGATACGTGCGGCATGCTGTTTCTTGCCGGCGGGCCAATTCTCGTTCGCGTAGGGCGTATCGGGAATGTTACGTGTCTCGACATTTGCCGACGGGAGTGGATAAGAAACTACCAAAAAAAACGGACGGCGTTCATCTTCACGTTCCAGATATCTTACGGCTTCCTCAGTGAAGATTTCGGTTGCCACAATTCCCTGCTTGCCATCAGCATTCGCCGAAATTCCGATCTTCGAATGGTTACTCCAAATGATTTCAGGAAACAGATCGGTTTGATCGAGAGTGTCAGCCGTTCCCCACCATTCATCGAATCCATGCGACAAAGGATAATCATCCGCCGTGTCACCACGCATTCCCCATTTACCGATCCAGGCGGTATCATAGCTTGCCTGCCACATCATCTCGGCAAGCGTCATGTTGCTGCTCTGAAGTGCGGGGGGCCATTCGACCTCTTTCGGAAGATGTCCCGTATGCCGGCCAGACATCAAGCACCAGCGGGAAATCGCCCCGTCGGGACTGTTGGCATAGAAACCGGTAAACCGAATTCCTTCGCGGGCCAGTCGATCAAGATGCGGCGTTTGAATCTGCGTCTGACCATAACAACCGAGTTCGCTGGGACCGAGATCGTCGGCTAGAATCAGTAATACATTGGGAGGCCGACGCTGATTCAAGCGAATCTGACGATTCATGTTCTTGAGCGCAGCTCGATTTTCTCGTTTGACGCGTGTCAGTGTATCGTCGGCTTCTTCGAGCATTTCCTGCAGGCCATCTTTTTGATCGCCTTGAATGATCCGATCGGAGCCGAGTAATCCTTCGATTCCGCGGATGAGCGGATTTTTCGATTTTATTGGTTGCGGCTCGACGGGGTCGGTAAGTTGTGAAACCGGATCATCCGGCAGTTCGATATTAGGTTGGTCTCTGAGAGGAACATCGCTTGTGCGATCGACTTCGTCATTCGATTGACGATCGTCGGTAGCAAGATGAGAGGCGAGCCCCTCCTGGTGAACGTCGCGCTGTGCCGACGGCAACGGCTTTTTCACTTGCGGTTCTTCGTCAATGACGGCACCACAACCATTGAGGATCGAACAGCTCCAGACGATAGCAATCGACGGGATAACAGTGTAAAAATTTGTCGGCCACGAAGTGCGAAATGTCCCGCCGGCGCGATATTGATTGCGACAGTTCATGTCATCGTCCCCAGTCAATCATCGAGATCCGAATTCCATGTAAACATACTATTTTTAAAACGGCCCCCCAAAGTGTAACGAGGATCGGGTGGAATTTACGCCACAACATCAGTACGCACCGCGACCCGTGAGAATTGCCAGAATTTACTCACCCCCCTATCGTACGCGAATTCGACAAGAATAGTCAACATGCGAAGAGTGAGTAGAAATCGCAATCAAGAGGAATTACAGGGCCATCGTGAGGCGATTACAGCATTGACTCGATGGCGCTTACCAGTTCGCGATATTCAAAGGGGTGTGAAAGCATCTTGTATCGACCGTTTTCTACCACTGGATTTTTTGCCGACGAAATTTTTCCAATGATTATTCGCGGAATTTGAGCCCACTGTTCGCACGGGGGGACCGAATTATCATGTTCATCCACGACCAAGAGCTGGGGTGCACGACCGGACATGACGCCTATTCCGTCACTTATCTCACTAGCAGGAAATGAGTTACTTCTCCAGAGACGAACCGTATGACCCCTCGGCTCAAAAACCGCCTTAAGAACTTCTTCGGTCTCGGACTGACCACCCCAAAGCACGACCGTGGACGGTTCTATCACTCCAAATCCCTTCCTTGAGAGGAGTTTGACAACAAGAGACAAGATGGGATTGATACTGAAAACGTACGGTATCGTTCCCGATCGCGGCGGCAATTCACATCCCTGTTCAATTACGACCGCGCCGCTCAAGATAGTGGTTCCACCGAAATCTGTCAAAGCCGACTTCGGAGAACTTGCGCCGCAGGTGAATTGAGAGTCGGATAGGATCGATTGTTTCCTCGATCCTGAGGAATTGCGATACCTCTCGGAGACCTAGTCGGCACGGGATTGGTGATGGAATTGGGAAAAAACACTCCCGGCGGATCGGTTGATTCGTCAACGTGCTGCGGAAGGTATTCACGAGGGAGGGACTTCGATGGTCCCCACAAGGCACGATGGTATGTACTACTGAAACCCTGCGGAAAATGGTAATCGGGAAGAATGCATCCGGAAAGAAAACATCCCCATAACCCAAATAGAAGACCGCAGACCCGCGGCGATCGCCGTTGCAAACTGCGATCTCGACGCAGGTTCACTGCGTTAACTGTCATCTTGATATGCCCCCTGGAAAGAATTCGCCAATTCTTCTAATCGGTATTATCGGCATTTTTCCCAGCGACTCCCTACAAAAAATGGCCTCTCAAGGGAATCGTGAGAGGCCAAGGTATCGATTTCGTTATTCCGCAACAGACCGGGAACTATTTTACAGCACCGAGACGTCGATTCACTTCGTCCCAATTGACGACATTCCAGAACGCCGCAATATAGTCGGGGCGACGATTCTGATAATTGAGATAATAAGCGTGCTCCCAGACGTCGAGGCCAAGAATCGGCGTACGTCCTTCAGACAGCGGTGTATCCTGATTTGCCGTGCTTTCGACGACAAGCTTTCCCTTATCGACCGACATCCAGGCCCAGCCGCTGCCGAACCGCGTGGCGGCGGCTTTGTTGAACTGCTCTTTAAAGGCATCGAACGTGCCGAATGCACCATTGATCGCTTCCGCTACGGCACCAGAGGGGGCTCCCCCTCCCTTAGGAGAGAGAATCGTCCAGAACAACGAATGATTCGCATGCCCGCCACCGTTGTTGCGAACCGCTGTCCGAATTGACTCTGGGACAGCAGCAAGGTTACTTACCAAATCCTCGACCGTTTTTGCAGCGAGATCAGCATGGGCTTCAAGAGCGGCGTTGACGTTATTGATGTATGCCTGATGATGTTTAGTATGATGGATTTCCATCGTACGTGCATCGAAATGCGGCTCCAATGCATCGTAAGCATACGGCAAAGAGGGTAATGTGTAAGCCATGGTTTCCTCCTCAGATAATAAAATTGACTGGCACAATGTGGTTTCGAATCTCCTTCACCTGTATTCTAGGATTTCTCTGATTAAGTACAACTCACGCATACCACGGTTTTTTCGGCTTTGGTCAATAAAACAGGATTTCACTGAGCAGAACTCGCACCGTTTCTGCCGATTGACTTCGGCTGCGTGCATCGTAAAATGGGGAATCATCTATTTTTGAGGGCGTTTACGTTCCATTTGAAAGAAGTCGGTATGACGCGTACATTGACGGCACTCCCTGTTTACAACGAAGCCAGTCATCTGCTCTCAGTGTTACAGGAAGTTCGTAAATATTGCGACGAAATACTTGTGGTCAACGACGGTTCTTCCGATGGAACCGCCCAATTGCTCGCCGATATAAGCGGCTTACATACGATCACACATGCAAAAAATCAGGGATATGGCGGAGCGTTGCGATCGGCCTTTCATTATGCAATCGCTCAGGAATTCGATGGACTTGTCACAATTGACTGCGATGGTCAGCACGAACCAAGACTCATTCCCAAAATGATCGAAAAGCTCTTCTCTTCCGAAAGTCAGCCAATTGATATTGTTTCAGGAAGCCGGTATTTGACGCAGTTCCCGAATGATAGTATTCCTCCCGAAGAGCGTCGCCGCATCAATCTGGATATCACACGGCAATTGAATCGTCAGCTCGGCTGGCGATTGACCGATGCGTTTTGCGGCTTCAAGGCTTACCGCGTCGAATCGCTGAAGAAATTTCATGTGACCGAACTTGGTTACGCGATGCCGCTGCAGTTGTGGGCACAAGCCGCTGCAGCAGAAATGAACATCCTTGAATTTCCCGTTCCCTTGATTTATCTCGATGAAGAACGCTCGTTCGGAGGATCGATCGACGATGCAACATTGCGGCTCTCCTATTATCGTCGAGTATTACACCGTGAGATGTCGGCGTTATCAATCATGACCGGTTTAGGTTGCGGAGATTTCTGAAACACATCGGAACGGAAGGAGTCTGTTTCATCGGCAGGGGTAAACGGTGGGTTTGACGAATGAAATCGAACGCCCGTGGAATCGTCTAAGACTGAGGGCACCGCACGAATCACCAGGCTGGCTCGAACGCCCTCCGATTGTATCTTTTCGCGACGTATTGACGAAAAACCTAAAAATCATTCGCGAATCGGATGGCTCGATTGCCGGGATCCCGCTACTTGAGTTTCGTCGTCGCTGTCGCGAAGAAGTCGCAAAGGCGGCTCAATCGTACGCTGAGGAGTTCGGCTGGGAAGTAAAGGCATCCAGAAACGAAGCAGACCTCCCGTGGATTGTAACCGGACATCAACCGATAATGGCTCATCCCGGCGTCTGGAGCAAGAATTTTGCAGCCCACTGGATGGCCCGAAATACGAATGGTGTTGCGCTCAATCTTATCGTCGACAACGATCTACTGACGACGCCTGCGATTTCAGTCCCTTCGCTAAATGATAACCGATTGACGGTACACACGATTCCGTTCGTCGAGCAGCTTTCGCGCGCACCATGGGAGGAAATCGACGTTTCTGATAGCGATTCGGCTGCCACACTATTTGCCGACTTTGGTTCACACCTTTCTCAATGGATGCGCGAACGCTGGAAAATCAATCCACTGATGGACGAGTATTGGCCAACGGTCCTTAAGTATCGATCTTTTACACACCGACTATCGCACCTTCTTTCCGCCGCTCGGCACGAGGTTGAACTGCGCTGGGGAGTCAACAACCTCGAGTTGCCGATCAGTCGGATGTGCGGACTGCCGACTTGCCAGCTCTTTGTTGGACACATTCTGCACCACGCAAGATCCTTTGCAGAAATCCACAATCTCGTGTTGGCGGAATATCGCCAATTGTATCGCATCCGTAGTAGCACGCACCCGGTCCCCGTTCTGAAAATTGACGATGACGTTTGCGAAGTACCGTTCTGGATCTGGAAAGCCGGCGAAAGCCAACGCCGTCGTTTGTTCGTTCAGTATCAAAAGGATCTTGTCGTTTTGTGGGACGGTCGGAAACATCTGGGCACATTGTCGGCGCCGCAGACTCCAGAAGCTGTAATAGAAACATTATGTCATCTCGAAACACTCGGTTATCGCCTGCGGATGCGAGCCTTGACGACAACACTCTTCGCCCGCCTCGGGATCGGTGATCTCTTCATTCATGGCATCGGTGGTGCTCAGTACGATGAGATAACCGATCGTATCATGAGTCGGTTCTTTGGAATCCGCGGACCGCAGTTTTTCACTTTAACTTCAACGCTGCATTTACCACTTGATTCGGTCTTAGGAACGGAGTCTCGCATCGGCAACGATGAAGTGGGAGATGCGTCACACAAATTGAGAGATTTTCGATATAACCCCGATCGATATCTCGCCGCGGCAGATGACGCCACCGTTGCCGCTCTGATCGCAGAGAAATACGAACTCTGCCGTCAGCAGCGTGAGATCGATGCACTGCCGGTCCAAACGGCCTCCCAACGACGTGAACACCGTGCCGAAAATCATCGCCGCTATCGAAGATTACGGGAGATCAACGAACGACTGCTCCCCTTCCTTGCCGAACAGGTAAAAGTTCAGGAAGCTCAAATGCTACGACTCCAAGACCGGGCACGCGATCAGCGCATTCGATACAATCGGGAATTCGCCGTTTGGTTATACCCTGAGGCCTTACTCCGGTCGTTTTATGCAAGATTTCTTCCTGCCTCGAAATAAAAATCCACTTACTGCAAATAAAACCATAAGGATCATAGCCGTCGGAACTCATTGGGATTCCCACAATTTCCGCACTCTTCCGTCTTCACAGAACGAGTTGCACGATGTTACAATATCGCATCAGAACATCTTGATTCGTGAGTCTCACAATCGTTTTTGTCGATAAGACATTTGAGTGTCTTGAAACGAGTTGAACTCTTCAATAAACGAGCAGCGAAAAAAGTCAGTAACGGTTGAGTACCGAAGCAAAGGTATCAAATGGCTTCAGTGAAACGTTCTACGCAGAACTCTCGAATGAATCCTTCTGTACCGGGGTTATCCCGCCGCGACGTTTTGCAGATCGGTGGATTGTCACTCTTTACCGGCATGACGGTCCCCAAGTTGTTACACGCCTCGGTCAAGAACGCTTACGAAGAACCTAAAGCCAAATCAGTAATTCTGTTCAACATGCTCGGTGGTCCCAGCCATCATGATATGTTTGACATGAAACCTGAGGCCCCGGTCGAAATACGCGGCGAATTCAATCCCATCGATACCTCGGTCCCCGGTTTACAAATCTGCGAACATATGCCGCGCATATCGCGAATTATGCACAAAGCTACGCTGATTCGCTCGGTAACTCATGGATACAACGCGCATAATCCCCTGCCGATCATGTCAGGGTTTACAGGCGGTAATTTTGCACAAATCAAGACTGAACCCACCGATCCGCCGGACATCGGCGCGATCTGCCAGTATTTGCAGTTCGGCCCACATGACATGCCTGGGGCAGTGTGTCTGCCGTGTTATCCCGGATTCGGTGAAGCAGCAAACTACCCTGGCATCCGACGGCCCGGACCTTACGGTGGCTTTTTAGGGAGCCAGTACGATCCACTATTTGCGGTATGCGAGCCGACGTTCGCGTATCTCCCCAAGACTCCGTATTACGAACCGGTCTGGCCCTACGGCGAACCGAAACTTCCCAACATCGCCGCTGAATCAGCACTCACCACGCAACAACTCGTTCAACGAAGAGAATTGCTCAATCGACTTGATGATTCATTCAAATCGGTGCGGAAATCGGCATCAATTGACCGAATGGAACATTTCCAAAAACGTGCTTTTTCGATGTTGACGTCAAGCAAAGTGCGTGACGCCTTCGATCTGTCTCTCGAAGACAGCAACTTGCGCGATCGCTACGGACGGCATCTGTGGGGCTCCAGCATGATGGTGGCACGTCGGCTAGTCGAATCGGGAGTGCCGTATATCAGCGTGCATGCCGAAAACTTTCCTCCACATGGCTACACTTACGACATGCACGAGAATAATTTCGCGATGCTGCGTGATTACAATCTTCCAGTTCTCGATCAAATGCTTCCGACCCTTGTCGAGGATCTGGAACAACGAGGACTGCTAGAATCCACCGTCATCATGGTGATGGGAGAAATGGGGAGATCTCCTCGAGTCAACAGTAACGCTGGACGCGATCACTGGCCACAATGCGGATTCTGCCTGTTTTTCGGTGGAGGGTTCAAGAAGGGTGCCGTCTACGGCAAAAGTGACAAGCAGGCAGCCTATCCGACAGAAAACCCGACATCACCGGCTGATCTCGTCTGCACGATTTACCACCTGCTGGGGATCGATCCGCATACGATGGTTCCCGACTCGCTTGGACGTCCGATTTCTATTTCGCACGACGGGCACGTTCTTTGGGATATACTGGCATAACGTTTGGGGGTCTTTTTGGCTCATCAGTGATCATTCCACTTTCCAGGGCATAAAACGACGCGGAAGAGATGTTGAAAGCAATCACATGTCTCGCAGTCCATTTAAGGTTCCACAATTCTCGACAGATCACAACGAACGTGGGCGTGGCTTCTCTCGCAGAGACGTTTTGCAGATCGGCGGTTTATCTTTATTCTCCGGGATGAATGTTCCTCGGCTATTACGTGCGGCGGACGCGACCATCGGTAATCCGGAACGTAAAGCCAAGTCGGTTATCCTCTTCAATCTACTGGGAGGCCCGAGTCATCAGGACATGTTCGATCTGAAACCCGAAGCTCCGGTCGAGGTTCGTGGCGAATTTCGACCTATCGATACGTCGCTCTCGGGATTGCAAATCTGTGAACATATGCCGGGCATCTCCCGCATCATGCACCGGGCGGCGCTCATTCGTTCGGTAACGCATGGTTACAATGCCCATAATCCGCTACCGATCATGACGGGCTATTCCGGTGGCCCGCCAGGACAGCTCAAGAATGAAGCCACCGATCCCCCAGATATCGGTGCGGTTTGTCAATTTCTGAATCTCGGCCCGAGCGACATGCCGGGGGCAGTCTGTCTCCCATGTTATCCGGGATGGGGCGAAAGCAGCGCATATCCTGGCATTCGTCGACCTGGCCCGTACGGCGGTTATCTCGGCAATCAATACGATCCACTCTTCAGTGTCTGTGAACCGAAGTACGCAAAGCGCGAGAAATATCAGGTCTATGATCCGGTAGTTCCGATGTGCGAGCCTATGCTTCCCAAAGTTTCAGAGGCAACAGCGCATATTACCCGCGAACAGATTCAAATTCGACGACGATTACTCGAACGGATCGACGAACCGTTTGAAGTCGCACGCCGGTCGTCGGCAATTCATCGCATGCAACACTTTCAAGATCGCGCCTTCGACATGTTGACGTCTAGCAGGGTGCGCGACGCGTTTGACCTGAATCTTGAGTCCGATACCATGCGTAATCAGTACGGTCGAAACCTGTTTGGTTCGAGCATGCTCACCGCTCGCCGCCTGGTCGAAGCGGGAGTGCCGTACATCAGCATACACGCCGAGAATTTCATTCCTTACTGCTTTACGTATGACATGCATCAAAAGAATTTCAGCATGCTCAAGGATTTCAATCTTCCTATCCTCGACCAATTGCTTCCCGCATTGGTGATTGATCTCGACGAACGGGGATTACTCGATTCGACGGTCGTTATGGTAATGGGAGAAATGGGGAGAACACCCAAAATTTCCGACAAAGCGGGGCGCGATCACTGGCCGCAATGCGGCTTCTGCCTGTTGATTGGCGGTGGAATTAAAGAAGGTACCGTCTACGGCAAGAGCGATAAGCAGGCAGCGTATCCGACAGAAAATCCAACGTCACCTGCAGATATTGTCTGTACCCTATACCATCTGCTCGGCATCGATCCGCATACGATGGTTCCCGACGCGCTTAATCGACCTCGATCGATTGCACACGATGGAAAAGTGATCTGGGACATTCTTGCGTAGACGAGGCACTGCCACTTTCAAACGCTACGACTCCCGTTTCTTTATCCGCCTGCCATACACTGGTGAAGGCGTTTATGAGTCGTCTACACATACGTCTTGAGCACGTTCTTGCACCCGGTCCAAGTCTAATCGGCTCGGCAGCAGTTGACCCGCATTATCGGCAGCGGCGGCGATGCCGATTCGGACCGCCTCGACCAACGACATGCCGCGATCGAGACCGAATGCCAATCCTGCAGCGAGACAATCACCGCATCCGATTGGATTGATCACCGGTACATCGAGAGAATGAAAACGAAAAAACTCGGTGAGACTCGTCAACAGAACGGTTCCCCCCCCTTGAGAAATCAGCACCCATTGGGCTCCTCGCATATTAAGTTCGCGCATGGCAGCGACGATCTCTTCCTCCGTGTGTATTTCTCGATCGACTGTCCGGGACAGTTCTTCTCGATTAGGTTTTACCAGAAATGGTCGATACGGCAGCGCGTGCAATAATTCGCCTCCGCGGATGTCGAGAACAAAACGTACGTCGGTATGGGACGCTTCCAGGCATTCGGCAAACATCGCCGTCGGTACGCCAGGTGGAATCGATCCCGTCAACACGACAATATTGGCCTGCAAGACCTCCTCAGCAAATCCGCACATGAAATCTGTGTATTCGGAGGGCGTCAGGGGACGGGCGTTTTCAACGAATTCAGTAATGATTCGTTCACGTTCTTCAATCACCGTAGTACAGACTCGCGTTTCTGAGGTGCATTGAATTGAACGCAGCGGAAGGCCGATCGACTCGAATTCTCGACGAATCTGTTCGCCGTTGTCACCCCCGAGCACCGTCAACGTCATCAGCGCCCCCCCCAGTGCGTGTACCGCGAGTGCGACGTTTGTAACTTTTCCCGACGAGCACCAGACGGCTTGCCGGGCACGATTGACTTCCCCTCGGTGGAATTCATCCATCACAAGGATCTGCTGCCATGCGGGGGACAATCCCGCGGCGAGAATCACAGCATCTCCTTGAGAATCTGCATTAGTTCTTCATCGCTGATATCGCGGGGATTTCCCGAAAGACTATTGCCATGCGATCCCTGCACCAGTGCAGGGATCATCGCCTCCGTTACTCCCACGTCCGACAGCCGTCGAGGTATCTTCAGACGGTCGAGCAATTCGTAGATGCGTTCGATCAACGCGGCGACGGCATCGTCATCACCGGTCAGCTGATGCAGAGCGGCCCGGGCCAGCGGCCCCAGTTCCCTCTCTTTTACCTCGCGATTCGCCTTGAGAGCGCTCGGCAACATCATGGCGCACGCCAAACCATGTGGCACTCGGGCGATCGAACCTAGCGCCGCCGCGACGCCGTGTGCCAATCCCAGCCCCGAATTCGCCAGCGATACGCCTGACAGAAACGCCGCAAAGGCCATCTGTTCGCGGGCCGATCGATCTCCCGGTTCTGCCACCGCCTTCTCGATCGAACACATCGCCCCTGCGAACGCCGAGCGAACCAACGCTTGCGGAATCGGCTGGGCCCACCGCGAGATGTAACTCTCGATCAACTGCGTGATCGCATCCATCCCGCTCTGGGCAGTGACGTGCGGCGGGCAGCTCACCGTCAATTCCGGATCCCACAACACGCACTTCGGCACCATCAGCTCCGACCGCAAACTCTTCTTGAACGGCGGATCGTACGACGAGAGCACCGCATTCTTGGTTGCCTCGCTTCCGGTTCCCGCTGTGGTTGGCACGGCGATGACGGGCAACGGTGCCCGCTTGATCCGAAGGCCGCGCCCCACCCCTTCGAGATAATCGGCAACGCTTTCTCCTTCACGATTCTTGGCCATCGCAGCAACAGCCTTCGCGAGGTCGATTGCCGAACCACCGCCGATGGCGATTATGACGTCGTTTTCTGCGGGAGCCGAGGCCAGCAACGTTGCCGTGACGTCATCGACGTCGCGCACTTCCGGTTCGTGACGGATGGTCGTCAGCAGCGTCGCTTCGATCTCAGCCAGCTTTAAGCCGGCAAAAATGTCATCGAGAACGCCGTTGCTGTTGAGGGTCTGCGAGCCCGAGACAATCCATGCCCGCGCCGAATACCGCAAGACGCACCGTGGAAGCTCATCACGGCGTCCCCACCCGAATATCGTCTGCCCCGGCATAAAAAAGTCGTAGTTCATTCCGATACTGTATCGATTGTCTCATATTTTACAATTCGCCGCGAGCTTTTCACGCGAATCAATACGCCATTGTTTCTGGACATCGCCGCAACACACCGGCTATTCTGTCGGATGATTCAACGACCGTCTCCTCATGCAGCGAGAACTCGTCCATGAAAATCATTTCAACGTTCTTATTGCTCGCTCTCGCGACGTCGGCCATCTTAGCCGAAGAGGGCATCATCACCACCGTTGCGGGGACCGGGCACAACGAGAACAACGGTCACGAGGGGACGGCTGATAAAATCAATATCGGTCAGCCGTTCGGAGTTGAGATCGGCCCAGAAGGCGACCTGTTTATCACCGAAGTGGCAAATCATCGCATCTGGCAGCTCGATCGTAAGACCAGCGAACTCGCCGTCGTCGCCGGCACTGGAGAAATCGGCTACACCGGCGACGGAGGCGATCCCTTTGAGGCGAAAATGAACGAACCGTACGAAGTCCGATTCGACGGTGACGGCAATCTGTTCGTCGTCGAGATGCAGAACCACATCGTTCGTCGCATCGACCGAAAGACAGGCGTCATCACGACGATCGCCGGGACCGGTGAAGCAGGTTTCTCTGGTGACGACGGTCCCGCGACCGAAGCCCATCTCCGTGTGCCGCATGGCATCACGCTCGACGGCGCCGGTGGCTTGTACATCGCCGACATCGGCAACCATCGCATCCGTCGCGTCGATCTCGAAACGGGGATTATCACGACGATCGCCGGGACCGGAGAGAACAAACTTCCCCAGGAGGGTAATCAGGCGAAGGGGCATCCGCTCCCCGGACCACGGGCGATTGCTGCGACGAAAGATTCGCTGTATGTTGTGCTACGCGAAGGTCACTCGGTTTGGCGGATCGAATTCAATTCCGGCATGCTGCACCACATCGCCGGTACCGGGAAATCGGGTTACTCGGGCGACGGCGGCCCCGCAATTGAAGCCACATTCAACGGTCCGAAAGGGATCGCCGTCGATAAGGCGAAAAACATCTACGTCGTCGATTCCGAAAACGACGCGATCCGCTTGATCGATGCGAAGACGAAGACCATTCGTACGATCGCCGGCATTGGTCGCAGCCACGATTTTTGCGGCGACGATGGTCCCGCCGTCAAAGCCTGCTTTGCCCAGCCGCACGGTATCTGCGTCGACGCCGAAGGAACCGTCTACATCGGCGACACGCTGAATCACCGCGTACGGGCTTTTCGTCCCGGTGACAACAATAAAAACAATTAAGATCGGATTGCGTAATCGCCTCTGGATCGCACTGATCGTCAGGAGATCTACATGGTTTTGCTTCGTCGCTGTTTTCACTTCGCGTTCAATCTCGGGTTACTTGGCTTGATGTTTAATGTAGCGAACATCGCGGAAGCCGATGACAAAACCACGCGGCATGTCATCGTGATCAGCGTTGATGGCTTACCCGCTTATTTATTCGACGATCCCAATGCCTCGATGAAGACGATTCGCGGGCTCGCCGCGAACGGTGCCGTCGCCGCCGGGATGACGGTGTCGAATCCATCGGTGACGTGGCCGAACCATACGTCGCTGGTCACTGGTGTACGGCCTGAAAAACATGGCGTGCTGTTCAACGGCGTGCTCGAAAAGGCAGGGCCAGGTCTGCCGATTAACGTCAATCCACACAAAACCAAATCAGAACTCGTCCGCGTGCGAACTGTTGTTGACGTTGCCCACGAACAAGGACTGCGGACGGCCGGTATCAACTGGCCCTGCACGCGGAATTCCGGGACGCTGGACGTCGATTTCCCCGATTCGCCCGATACGTTTCAGTTTTCCACGCCGGAATTTCTTGACAGCCTGAAGCAAGCGAATTTGCTCTCCGATGAGATGATCGGCAATTTTACGAAGTACAGCGTCGTGAAGCGTGATGAAATCTGGACCGATGCAGTTTGCCATGTGATCCGCGAGCAAAAACCGCACCTTGTGTTGTTTCATCCCCTGAATGTCGATGCCGTCCATCATCGTTATGGACCGCAGACATGGGCTGGGTATTCGGCGGTCGCGTTCGCCGATGCCTGCATTCGTCGAGTGCTGGATGCCGTCGACAATGCGGGGATTCGAGACACGACGACGATTTTTGTCGTCTCCGATCATGGATTCAACACGATTCCCAAAACGTTGCAGCCGAATGTGGTTCTTCGTCAAGCGGGATTGTTGACGGTCGAAGCGAACAAAGTCACCGCCACGCGTGCACATGTCTTTCCCGAAGGAGGGATCGGAATGTTGTACCTCACGGTCCCCGAGAAGAAGGAAGAAGACCGTAATAAAGTCGTCGAGTTGTTCGGAGGTCTTGAAGGAATCGATTCGATCGTGCTTCCCGATGAATTTGCGAAATACGGTTTACCGCAGCCCGACGAGTACGAGCAGATGGCCGATATCATTCTTGTCGCCAAACCAGGTTATGGTTTTTCCGGCACAGCGACCGGCGACGAGTTCGTAATCCCAAGCACCAACGTGCTTGGTACGCACGGTTTTCTTTCGACCGATCCCAGGATGAATGCCACATTTGTCGTCTCCGGCGCGGGGATCACACCGGGCGTGACATTGCCCGTCATCAACAACATCGACGTCGCCCCGACGGTGGCGCGTCTGCTCGGTCTGACGTTGGACGACGTCGACGGCCGTGTGCTGACGGAAGTACTGGATGATTCGAATGCGAAGTGATTTACACCGTCCGTTCCGTCAACAAATCGCGAATCTCTGTCAGTAGCAGTTGATCTTTCGTAGGGGCAGGGGGTACTGCTGCCGCTTTGGCTTTGTTTCGCGTCAACCAGCCGAGGAATTTGACGATGAAGATGAACAGCGCGAACGAAACGATCAGAAAGTTGATGATATCGCCGATGAACAGACCGTACGGAATTCCCTTTTCGGTCTGAGGGAACTTCAGTTCGAGATAACTCTGTTCGACCGGCATGAGCAGCGTCACCGCGGGCATGATGATGTTCTTGACCAGCGAATCGATGATTTTCGCAAATGCTCCGCCGATAACCACGCCAACGGCAAGATCGATGACGTTCCCTTTGAATGCGAATTTTTTGAACTCTTCATACAACGAAAACGTGACGCGTGCGGGATCGACTTCTGACAGTTTATTAAGCGGTTCCATAAGTGTTCTCCTGCGCTGACTGAGGTAATAACGATTGAGCCCAAAGTGCGAGCAAGAGAACAAAATGTTACGACAAGAGAAGCTCCAGATCCTCAGTGGTCAATTGCTGCAGCAATGAGCTGTTTTCTTCGAGAATGGCATGTGCCAACTCTTTTTTCTTGGATTGTAGCTCGGCGATTTTTTCTTCAACGGTATTCCGGCAGATCAGTCGATAGGCGAAGACTTGACGCGTTTGCCCCATGCGGTGCGCCCGGTCAATCGCCTGACTTTCGGCTGCGGGATTCCACCACGGATCGAGAAGAAACACATAGTCGGCCGCGGTGAGATTCAGACCTAACCCTCCCGCTTTGAGGCTGATAAGAAAAATACCAACGTCGGGATCGTTCTGGAAGTGTTCGATGCGGGCTTTGCGGTCGCGGGTCTGGCCATCGAGATATTCATAGGTGAGCTTTCGGTCGTCGAGATGTTTTCTGACGACGGCGAGCAGACTTGTAAACTGTGAAAACACGAGAACTTTATGCCCTTCGTCGATCAACTCAGCGAGATAGGGGCAAAGGACATCGAGTTTTGCGGAGGGTTCATCAATCTTGGAGTCATCCAGGAGAGCAGGGTGACAAGCGGCCTGGCGCAGCCGCAACAACGCTTCGAGCACATGAATCTTGGACTTCGAAATTCCCTGATCGCGCACCATCCCTAAAAGCGCCGCGCGGTAATGATCGCGAAGTTCTTCGTATTGAAGCCGTTGTTTTTTGCCGAGATCGCAGTAAATCGTTTCTTCAATCTTTTCTGGAAGATCGCTGGCAACTTGTTTTTTCGTTCGCCGCAGTATAAATGGACGGAGCGCCTGTTGCAGCACGCGACGTGACTCGGGGTCTTCCGACTCGGACACATACATTTTAAACAGTGAACTCCGACCGAGCATCCCGGGATTGAGAAACTCGAAGATCGACCACAAGTCACCAAGATGGTTTTCGATTGGCGTACCGCTCAGAGCCAGACGATGTTGTGCCTGTAACAACCGCGCAGCTTTGGCTACTTGCGAGTTAGCGTTCTTAATAATTTGCGCTTCGTCGAGCACGATGTAATCGAACACGAGATCTTTGAGGTATAATATATCTCGACGCATCATGCCGTACGTGGTAAGCACGATATCGTGCTTCGGAATCTGATCGCGTAAACTGGTTCGGTCTATTCCTGCGTATTCCATGATCTTGAGATTGGGTGTAAATCGATGACACTCCATACTCCAATTGAAAAGCAGCGACTTCGGCACTACAACCAGCGTGGGTATCTTCTTCTTACGACGGGTATATCGGTCTTCCAACAGTGCAAGCAACTGCACGGTCTTGCCGAGCCCCATGTCGTCGGCGAGACATCCGCCGAAGTGGAAATCCTGAAGAAATTTCAGCCAGCCCAATCCTTCGCGCTGATACGGACGCAATAATCCTTTGAAGGCCTTTGGTTCTGCAACTGAATCGACCCCGTCGAACTGTTTCAGGCGGTCACGCAGTTCCTGAAATTTTTCGTCATAATCGACAAAGGGTTGAGACGAAAGCAATGCGTCAAGTAACCCCGCCTGCGTGGCAGAAAACCTGAGATGCTCTTCCTCAAGAGTTCCCAATCCGCCGAGAAAGCCATATTGCTTGGCCCATTCTTCGGGGATAAGTCCCAGTGAACCGTCGGCAAGACGGATCGTCGAATCACCTCGCGCAAGTGCCGAAAGCAACTCAGGGAGCTGAATCGATTGCCCTTCGAAGTTAACGTTGGCATGCAGTTCGAACCAATCAATCCCCGACTGGACTTTGAATTCGACCGGGGTCGGTTGATGCACCGGTTGACCGTCTGCTCGTACCAACCATCCCTCGGCGAGCAATTCACGAATTGCAGGACCCAGTTCGCGAGCAGGAATTTCGACATCGCCTTCGCGCATCCGCGGTGTATTTTGAATGCGATGAAATCCTAACCGCTGCAGCACATCCCAAAATTCTTTCTCGGCTTTGCGTCCACGAATCAGACAACGGCCCTCCTCACGCTGTACGATGGCCCATTGCCGGCTCGATCCGCGAATGACGGTATCGAGATATCGGAATTGGACTTCTCCGATCAGTTTTTCGTTGCGCCAACGAAATCCCTTAGGAGACCGGAGCACGAGTTGCGGTGCAGGTTCGGCGATAACCTCATCAAGATGCAACGATTCGGGGAGATCGAGTCTGGGTAACGACGGAATATCGTGCAATCGCTCGACGAGCGATTCTTCATCGCCGGCCGGAACCTCGATCGGCCCGCTGGAAGTCATCTGTTCCAGCCAAGGAAATGTTCCCATGTCATCAAGCCGAGCGAGATGAGTCCGGGTGCATACGAATCCCCCCGGAACAACCAGAACAACATTCGGTAAGGGAATTATCGATTCTTCACGTCGTAGTTGTCCCTGCAATATCCACGATCCTTTGTCGGAATCGAAGATGAGTTGCAGGTTGACTTCGTATGGTACCCCGTCGTCCCACTGTAAAGACGAAGTTTGTTTCTCACTCGCCGATTTCACGCCTCGCGACTTTTCACGTCGCACTTTTTCGGATCGTTCGGCTTCCTGCGATTCCGTCTCAGACTTGTGTTTATCGTGCAAATAGCACAAACGCCCCGTTTCACAAATCAAAGGTACCAACTGCAAACCTAGTTCGTAAGAAATTCGAAACCTGTGCGCCGGGGCCTGAAGTTCGGTCTGCTGCGCATACCAGTTGGTTCGCTCGGGAACGCCGCCGTATAAATAGCCAAGAATCTGGCGGTCTTGTTCGTCTTCGATCTCAGCGAGTCCGGCGGCACGCAGCTTAAGCGGTTTGAGCTTGCCCCAATGACCGTTTGCGCGGCGTTGACGCTGCGACGTCTGCACGACAAGACACCCCGCGGCACGGCTCTCCTCGATATCAATTTCGTAATAGATTTCTCGTTCGCCGGCCATCGACTTTTGCCCGTCATCCCATGAAAGATCGAGCCGACTGCGAATCTGATCAAGTTTGGCCTCCCATTCTTTGCGCTGCACGACAGCCGCTGTTGTTTCGGCAGTTGTCCATGGGATACCTTTCGGCTGATATAGATCGCGACTGTCGTCATCATCGTCGACGTCATACTCGAACGTCTGATCGAAAGACGAAGACGATCGCCCGGCGACAGCGAACTCGGGGATATGCCCCGGTTTCGGTGTGCCGTTCATCAACTGAGAAGCATCGACGGCAAGAACAGTCGCCCAGATGTGCTTGCAGGTTGCATCGCTTTGACCGTTATTAGAGCAGTTGCAGAACATTCGCAACTGATCACTTTCACGTGAAAGCTGCGTGTGAAAATCCTGACCGTCCTTAACGATGCCGCACACCAGATTGGGAGTTACCTGTGTCAGTGCGACACGTTCGGCTTCCCAGTAGGCGGCTCCGCGAAACTTGATATCTCCCCGAAATCTGGTCCCCAAGACTTCTGCGAGCGTCATACCACGTTCCTCATCCGATCGAATCTATCCCGCGTCGTCACAAGAGTCATAAGACTTGATTTCGACTCGGATCACGGTCAATGAACCGTGTTGATTGTCATTTCTATTGATAAACCGGCGACCGTAATACATTCCGTGTCGCAACTTCAGACGTTGATTTGCGGGATGAACGCCGTTTTGGCCTCCTTACCGCACATCGAAAATCGCCAAATCTGCAGGTTAATACATCTTCAATCTGTTTGACAGTCTCGCGCCCCTGAATCCGCAAATCTTAGGAGAATCAGTTAATTTATACCGTGCGAAATTCAATTCGATTGAGCACGTGTATCCGACTCCATGTACAGCGTTGGACCTGACCGCTTCGTTTGAATCATCAAGGCTGGCCAGAACTATTCCGGTATGCTATAGGAGAACCGGTTAGTGACTTTCAACAACCCGATCTCGTTTAGGTTCCCGTAATTCAATGACTGCAAAACTCCCCATACTGTCGGATGCTGACGTCAGCAACTGGTTCGAAAGGGAAATTCCGCTCGATGATTTTCGCGGCCGAAGAGTGCTGGTAATCGTCCCCGATGCAACGAGAACAGCACCACTCGAATTGTTATTTCCTTTGCTCTATCGGCGACTACGACCGGTTGCACAAAAACTCGATGTGATGGTCGCTCTCGGAACTCATCCCCCGATGCCACAGGCATCGATTCAGAAAATGCTCGGCATCACGTCTGACCTGCCTCGCATAAATGAGACACAACTGCTGAATCACGCCTGGGACCAACCGTCACAACTCACGACATTGGGAAAACTGACACGCGACGAAACCTCGGCAATTACCAGCGGCGTTCTGGTCGACGAAGTCGCAGTAACCATTAATAAAGCGATACTCGACTACGATGTACTACTCGTTCTTGGGCCGGTGTTTCCACATGAAGTGGTCGGTTTTTCCGGTGGGAACAAATACTTCTTTCCGGGGATCTCCGGACCAGAGTTGCTAAATTTCTTCCACTGGCTCGGAGCATTAATAACCAACGTAGGCATCATTGGACAGAAGACAACGCCTGTTCGGCAGGTCGTCGATCGCGCAGCGTCGATGATACCGCAGATTCGCCGTTGTGTGGCATTCGTCGTCAACGCGCAGTGCGAACTTCATGGACTTTCGTTCGGTTCACCTGAAAACGCGTGGAACGACGCGGCCGATCTTTCGGCCCAAGTCCATATCGTGCGGGTCGCCCGCCCCTTTCGTCAGGTGCTTTCATGTGCTCCACCAATGTACGATGAAGTCTGGGTCGCCGGTAAATGTATGTATAAACTCGAACCAGTCGTTGCCGACGGAGGTGAACTCATCATTTATGCCCCTCATCTACGTGAAATTTCGGTGACGCATGGCACGTTGATTGAGAAGGTCGGGTACCATGTCCGCGATTATTTCACAAAACAATGGGAAAATTTCAAAGACATACCATGGGGCGTACTTGCCCACTCGACGCACGTTCGCGGCTCGGGAACGTACGACAACGGCGTTGAGCATCCACGTGTGCAAGTGACGCTGGCCACACAAATTCCGCGTGATGTTTGCGAACGAATCAACCTCGGTTACCGGGATCCGGCGACTATTAACGTCAAAGATTTCGCCGACCGTGAAGACGAAGGAATCTTGCTCGTTCGTAAAGCCGGCGAGCAGCTTTACCGATTGGAACAGTGAATGCACTGTCAACAGGTTTTCATTTCAAGATTAACCTCATAGTTGAGAAAAATGGACCAGCAAGAACTTCAACAACGACTCGAATTTGCTTTGAGAATAACCGCAGAAGCCGAAGTTTTTATTCTGCAGCATTATCAGAGTACTTTGTTATCAGTCGACTGGAAGGCCGATCGGTCTCCCGTAACTGTCGCCGATCGGGGAGCCGAGGAATTGCTGCGTGAGCGGATCACCAGGGAGTTTCCTCAAGATGGCGTGCTCGGCGAAGAATTCGGCGAAACGGCGTCAAAAAACGGCTGCCATTGGATTCTTGACCCCATCGACGGGACAAAATCGTTCATGCACGGCGTTCCATTATTTGGAACATTGCTCGCTCTGGAAGTCGATGGTAACTCCGTGCTCGGGATTAATCGTTTTCCGGCGCTAGGGGAAATTGTATACGCTGCTGATGGACTCGGCGCATGGTGGCAAATGAGAGACGGGACGACACGCCCGGCGAAAGTAAACACCGTTGGGAACCTCTCAGACGCGCTCGTATGTATGACGACGTTCACACGATGGGATAAACTCGGATGTCAACCGGCATTCGACGCGTTGACCTCATATACGCGGCTCTCCCGTGGATGGGGGGACTGCTATGGCTACGCCCTCGTTGCCACCGGTCGCGCCGAAATTATGGTCGACCCGATCCTCAACCCCTGGGACGCTGCCCCTATGATTCCGATCCTCAAAGAGGCAGGGGGATTCTACGTTGACTGGAACGGCAACTCGTCGATCTATTCCGGTCAAGGTGTAGCGGTGAATTCGTTATTGAAAGAGCAGGTACTGGAAGTCCTCAGGCCTTTTGCCAGCTCGAAGTAAAGTCGACGTGTCAAATACGAATGTCGCTCTTTGACAAGATCGAAAGACCCGCGTAACAAAGTCTATCACTAATCATCATTCGAACTTCGACATCTGACCGAATTTCTGACTTACATTTGACCTCACCGATATGTTATTATGAAAGCTCAAAAATTGATGTGTTATAACACAAACTTTCTTTACTTGGGAGCACAAGAGGATGGCCGAACAAACACGTACAGGCTCTAGTAATCGCCGAGAATTCATACAAAAGGGTGCGGTCGCGACGATGGCTGGTCTTGCCTTGAGTTCGAGCCTGCAATCGACGGCTCATGCCGCAGGAAGCGACATCATAAGAATCGGTCTTGTAGGATGCGGTGGACGAGGTACTGGAGCGGCTGCGCAGGCACTTGCCGCTGATCCTCAAAACCAACTGGTGGCGATGGGGGATACGTTCGGTGATCAGGTAGAGAATTCGTTGAAGAATCTCAAAGAGTCGTCCGGGGCCGGCGATCGTATTCTTGTTGACAAAGCTCATCAATTCGTCGGTTTCGATGCCTACAAAGGTGTGATCGACAGTTGCGATGTGGTACTGCTGGCGACACCGCCGCACTTCCGACCGGCTCACCTCAAGTACGCTGTCGAAAAAGGAAAGCACGTCTTCGCCGAGAAACCGATCGCCGTCGACGCTCCCGGTTGCCGCAGTGTGATGGAAACGAGCAAACTCGCTGCTGAAAAAGGGCTCGCGCTGGTTTCCGGTCTCTGCTGGCGCTATCACAATGGGATGCGAGCGACATTCCAGCAATTACACGAAGGCACTGCGGGGGATATCGTCGCCATGCAATGCAGCTATAACACGCAAGGGTTGTGGACACGCCCCCGTCAGGAAAGCTGGAGCGACATGGAATGGCAGGTGCGTAACTGGCTGTATTTCACTTGGCTTTCGGGTGATTTCAATGTCGAACAGCATGTTCACAGCCTCGATAAACTGGGCTGGGCCATGAACGATGAAACACCGATTATGGCCAGCGGCACCGGTGGAAGACAAACGCGAATCGCCCCGGAATACGGCCACGTGTACGATCACTTCTCCGTAGTCTACGAATACGCGAACGGAGTGAAAGCCTTTGCCCGTTGCCGTCAACAGGATGGCTGCGAGAACGACGTCTCCGACCACATCTACTGCACGAAAGGGCGTGTCGATATTTTCAAGCACCGGATTCACGACCTCGACGGAAAAGTGATCTGGAAGTTCGAAGGCAAGAACAACAACATGTACCAGACCGAGCACGATGAACTCTTCGCCAGTATTCGTGCCGGCCAGCCGATCAACAACGGAGAGTACATGACAAAAAGCACGATGCTGGCAATCATCGGGCGCATGTCGGCATATACAGGACGCGACATCACCTGGGAACAGGCCTGGAATTCGACCGAAGATCTTACGCCTCCCTCTTACGAATGGGGACCGCTCTCGGTTGCTCCTGTCGCGATGCCGGGTGTGACGCAGTTTACGTGATATGATGCCTGCAAATCCAAATTCTCCCGGAAAACAACTGCGTCTTGTGTTATCACAAGGCCCAGTCGCTATTCCGGGGGTTTTTAATGCGCTGACGGCAAAAATCGCCGAGAGTAAAGGGTTCTCGGTCCTCTATCAATCGGGTGCAGCCCTTTCCGCAGGGTTGGCTGGACTGCCGGATATAGGCCTCGTTTCACAGACAGAGTTCGCCGAGCAGTCGCGGTATCTCACCAGCTCGGTGAGCGTACCGATTATCAGTGATGCCGACACCGGTTTCGGTGAAGCATTCGCCGTTCAACGGACGGTCGAACTCTTCGAAGCCGCGGGACTCGCAGGACTTCATATCGAAGACCAGGTACTCCCGAAACGATGTGGGCACCTCAGCGGAAAATCATTGATCGGGACGACGGAGATGATGCAGAAAATTCGTGCCGCCGTTGCTGGTCGGAGAGATCCTGATTTTGTGATTATCGCCCGTACCGATGCACGAGGAGTCGAAAGCCTAGCCGGAGCCATCGAACGAGGACAGGCGTATGTCGACGCTGGAGCGGATGTCGTTTTTCCTGAAGCATTGGAGACACCCGAAGAATTCGCCTCATTTGCACAAGCAATGAGAGTCCCGTTGATCGCCAATATGACCGAATTCGGCAAGAGTCCGCTTTTGTCCGTCGCTGAACTTGGAAAGCTCGGCTACGCGGGCGTGCTGTTTCCAGTTACGCTGCTACGTTCGGCGATGAAAGCTGCCGAAAAAATGCTCGATGAGATTGCTGCAACAGGGACTCAGCGGCAAAACCTGGGTGACATGATGACACGAGCGGAGTTGTACGAGCTTCTCGGTTATCACGACTATGAAAAACGCGATCGATCCTTTTTCGGGAATGATAGTCAATGATGTGCTGAATCATCACCTTTCGCGTTTGATTCATCGACCGCTGTGAAATCTTCCATTTCTTCCGGATGCTCTACTTCCCAGCGCTTCCAGAAATCAGCCGGTCGAGTTTGTCGCCAAAGTGCCAGTGCATTGCCAACGTGGCTGTAGAAGGTGAATTTCCCTTGAATTGCCTCAAAGTTTTGTGACTTCGTCGTCTCGATGATCCACTTGGCGGCACGTTCGATCTGCTCGTGCGGCGGATGCAGTTCTTTCGGTGCGATCGACAACCATTCGAGATGATGACCAGTGGAAATCACGTCTTCGTGAAGGGGGCTGACAATCGGCGTCTCGACGGCCGTCTTTCCCAGCCACCAATTGTCGGGCCATCGTCCGTCCGGAAGTTGTGAGACAACCAGAATATCGCGAATGTCGCCGAGATGCGCCAACACTTTTTCTCGAACGGATGGAGTGAGGATATCGAATTCATCATCGAGGCGGATAAGCACCATCAGTGAATACAGTCGATGCGTTCCGGAGCAGACACCATATTTGTTGTGCCCACGGAGTTGTCGTTCGGCAAGATCATCGAACGACAGCGTACGACCATCTTGCGACGTCCATTGTTTGATGGGTGGCAACCACAATCCGAAAGCAAGAACAGTCCATTCGGTCTCACGTTCATCGAGACGAAAATCGAGCAACGACTGATGCAGCACACTTTCGATTGTCATCGATCTTTGGCCGGGTGTGAAAACCGGCTCGTGTAATGAGACCCCAGCTTCAGTCAAGCATGCAAGCCAATGATCGTGATGTACCGATGCGCCGGTTTCGCGCCCCCAACGAATGGAAATACCTTCCGGCTGTTCCTGCAATAACGGTGCAACGTCATTGCCCCACGAGACAAGATACTTGCCGTGATCGATGAGAAAATCTCGCATCTCGATGCCGGACATTACCTCTGGATCTCGGAATTCGGCATCGACTCCCCACGTCCTCAGTGCATGTTCGACAAAATTCGGCTTTAACTGCTTCTGATCAAAACGGGGACGTACTTTCGACAGCACGGCTGCAAGATCGGCGTCACTGATCATTTCAGGTTCGTCGTACAATCCAGCGATTCGCAACGGCAGTTCTCGAGGGACTTTATCCGAAGTGGCTGATGTCGCAAGCGTTGCATCCTCTTGCACTGAAATGGTGCGACTCGTCGAAGAAGACAAGGACCATGAGCCACCCCAGCCTGCGATTATCGCAATCTGCAGGATCAATACGAATTTTGTAGAAATGGAGGATTGTCGCATGATAATTGATTCCGTATCGATTTCCCGGGGCGGCCGGTATGAATTTCAAAACAATAATTGACTTGAACGTGGCAACATAATAGTCGATGACATCCCTGCGAATTCATGAAGGATTATGAAATGAGGCGAATGATGTCAGATCGGTACTTTGCGCTCGAAGATCACTGCGGTCCCGTCGTCGAGTTTGAGTTCCCATTTGTCACTATTTTTCATTACGTTGATGAGGGCTTCGCGATATCGATGATCGATCACCACGGTATTCACGCCGTAACGTTCGAGTTGTTCGTCCCAACCGGAGCCCAGCTCGACAATGTGCATATAGGCTTGCCAGACTTCAACCGGTACAAGGTGGGCATGTGACGCGACGAAAACCTGAAGATTTTCGGGACCGGCCCACAGCAGATAATCACCCCACTCGTAAGTATTAAAAATTTGCCCACGCGGCGGATTTTCATGCAGATATTTCACTGCTCCCAGAGGCGTGAATTGCGAGACAGCTTTTTGTTGTTCAGGAATACGACCATGCATGATCGCTCCTCCCAATGGTGCTATCGCCAGCGAAATCCAGATGAGGCCAATCGATGCAACAGTCCACATCCCTTTGGTTTCTCGAACCGATTCGACTCTTTTGCGCGATCTCCTCGCGTTCCATGCGGCGTGACCATGCAGGGCGAAAAACCACGCGGCCCACGGTGCCCACCAGACGATGAACCGCGATGACCACATCGTCCCACAGCCGAGCCCGATCAGGATGAGTATCTCACTAGTAGAGATGCGTCGTGGACTGAACCGCAGGACGGCTATTAATGCCAGCGCAACTGTGACGAAAATTTTTCCCTGTCGCATTCGTAGCGTCAACGGTTGCCACTCGACGAGATCGCTCAGGTTGGATGTCGCGGAAAACGATAGCACTTCGCGATAGAGCTGCACTCCATATGGATTCAGCAGAACTGCAGTCGCTGCTAATTCCAACAGGAGCAGATCGTGCCTAAACGATGTATCTTTCCAAATCGTTGCGCTGGTTTTTGTCCGCCTCAATAGATCGAAGGCACGGCCGACAACGCATGCCGCGAGGCAGGAAAGCCCCACGATGAACGACCCATGTAAATTCGCCCAAGCCGCGAACAACACCGGGATGGTCACCAATTGCCATCTCGTTCGATGGCGCGAGGTCAGCATTAACCATAAGAGAGCAAAGCAAACCTGACCGGCGATCTGCGGTCGTGCGATGCTCCATTGCATCCAATTGAGAGCAATCAAAACGCTCATACCGGCGAGCGTCCACACGACATGTTCGGTCTTTCGATAACAACGCCAGACGAACAGTACCAGACACCCTGTGATCCCCGCTGCAAACAAAGCCTGAATCGCAGCTACGGAATAGAGCTGATATGACTGATAGCCAATCCACTGACTCAACCATTCGGTATCGACAAACGGCATACCAGTCGATAACGGCATCAGAGGTTCGGTGACAGGGATGTGCCCGGTTGTGGCTATCCAGCGTCCATACGAAAGATGTCCCCACAGATCAGTATGCCACAATGGCAAATAACTCAATAGGATAAAAATGACGGCCAATACCGACGTCAGCAGTGGTACCGCCAACGTGACGCGCCAGCGCTCGGGAAGATGGTCTTCCAGCATACCGGCGTGAGCCAAGGGGACATCGCTCCCATGTTCCGACGATGGTATTTCATCACACGAGCCGTGTTGATCTGACATCGCCGTATCATCAGGCAACGTCATTGAATTTGTTCCGTTTGAGGAAGTGGGGGAATTTATGGGCATGGGCGTAAGGGCTATTCATTGAGGAGACCGTGCACGGTTTTTCAATTGTGCGCTCCGGAAGGAGGGAGTCAAATGCCGTTACGATAAATGCAGCAAGTTCCACGAATTCCGATGATACGGATTATACTGACCATGCGATCTGATCAGATTACCACACCCTCAAGAGCACTCGAAGGGGCATCGATGTCAATCGACGGTGGTTTTGGACTCGGGTTTTGAGGAAGATTCCAGATCCTGTTGCGTGGCGACAATTGGTCATTCCGCGGAGGCAATGTCTCTGATCCCGGGAGCAATGTTAATTGCCTTTGAGAAGGCGTGAGCAGCAAATTGGCGTTCGAGGGTGATTGACTGGGAACGACCACCAGACGACCTCTCATCGATATCACCTGCTTCAATTTCAATCGCAAATTCCAGTCGATTGCTTCATCACCGAAAACCTTTTCAAAGATAGTCAGTGCCTCCAGACGCATTTTTCGATTTCCCAGATTCGCCCAAATCAATCGCGATAGACGCACCCCCCTCTGATCCATCCGGTTATGGCGTAAACCGTTCAGGCACGACTCCCATGCCGCAAGTCGATGTCCGGCCTGATACTGAGCTTGAGTCAAAAAATCCCAATAAACTGATTGAAAGGGATCGAGATTCGCTGCCGTCTGATAGTGGCGAATCGACTCTTCCAAATCATTTGCTTCGAAGCCACGGTACCACTGGTAATCTGCATTGAAAATCGGAGCAACCGAATAATTAAGTGCTGGCCAAATGAAAATATGCATTCCCCAGAAGAGCATTCTCATCAATTTGGGAAATACGTATGGCACGCTGTAAACTGAACCAAACAGCCAGCCATATCCGAGCCCGCTGAAGTGGGCAAGATTGGCAATTCCCACGCCCTGCATCACTTCGGGGAATTGATTGATCACCAATCCGCTGGCCAGCATAATCATCGTGACTACGATAAATGGAGGACTCAATACTTCCTGCAGTTCAGGATACCGACGACGAAAGACCAGTAATGCCCCCAATTGTGCACAGATCGTTCCTGAGATCCCAACGGCATAATCACCGTTCAAATATTGCAACAACATGGTGAATGTCGCTGACCCGAGCAACAGAAAAAAATATGACAGCCGAGAACACCGCGGTTCGAGCAATGCTCCCAGGAACCAGAGAGAGGTAATGTTCATTGCCAGATGCCACCAACTGCCATGATGAAAGGCACTGATAGGAATCCGCCACCATTCCCCCTCCCAGACATCGAACGGCCCTGACGGTATATTCACATCCGATTTCATGCCGCGTGGTTGAGGATAGGTCAACCCTTCGACTGCCATCAATTCGCGCCGTGCATGATGTTCTGTTGTTTGTTCACGTCGAACATATGCTTCCACAGCAATGCTTAATCCCAAGCAGAGGAAAACACAAAGCATAGTGCTTGGGAATCTGCAACAGGAAATCCAAAGGATGTGGAAAGGGGTCTTAATGCTCATAACGAAGGGCTAGAACTCCTTTCTCCTTGACAGTATGTACACATAACCCAGCCGATACCGTGCGTCGGGGGAGAATGCTGTTCCCCCATCAGGAAGAATCGGTTACATCTTCCCTTCCGTCAAGGGGAAGTCTGGAGTTAGTCCATATTCCGATACTGTTCGCGGTCAAATGAAAGCCATGTGACGATGCACATTGTCGAATGGGCCAGCCGTGTCTCCTGGTTGATTGTCGTTTGTGCCCTCATTCTGATGGGTTGGGGTTACGGTTGTATTGTGCGCGGCGATGAACTCGTTGGTAACGGTACGCTTGCAGCTCGTCAGGTCTTGTGGATTGCCTTTTCACTCCCCGTCATGTTGGGTGCGACGTTGATACCATATCATGTCTTCCGGCGGTTTAGCTATCTGTTTTATGCGATCTGTCTCGTGCTATTGATGATCGCCTGTCTGATGCCCCCGATCAACGGATCGAGGGCATGGATTCCCCTTGGGTTTATGAATCTGCAACCGTCGGAGTTGAGCAAGATCGCATACATTATGACTCTGGCACACTATCTGATGTTCCGGCAAAATTATCGAACATGGAGCGGTCTGATTGTGCCGTTTCTGCTCACAATCGTTCCTGTGTTGCTCATTCTCAAAGAGCCCGATCTTGGAAGCGCCCTGCTGTTTTTTCCGGTGTTATTCGCGATGCTGTTTGCCGCCGGTGCAAGACCGAGGCATCTGGTGCTTATTGCATTAATGGGAGTGTCGTCTCTTCCTGTGATCTGGTGGCAAATGAACGCCGAACAGCGGTCACGGATTATCGCGGTCTTTCTTCAGGAAGACGGTGGGGATGTCCCTAAAGGATCGCTATATCACCTGCATCAATCAAAACAGGTTCTTGCCCTCGGTGGCACGTGGGGAAGCCGCTGGGGAGGAATGCCCTCAGACGATCCTCTTGCATATCATTTGCCAGCTTCACGCACCGACTTCGTTTTTTGCCTGCTGGGTGAACGCTTCGGATTCTGGAGTTGCGGCGTCGTGATGGCACTATATTTGATACTTTTTGCCAAAGGACTTCATATCGCGGCACAGACGCGCGAACCCTTTGGTCGTTTGCTCGCCGTCGGTATCGTTTCTTTGCTCGCAGCTCAGACAATCGTCAATTTGGGAATGACGGTCGGACTGATGCCGATTACCGGTATCACTTTGCCGCTGATGAGCTACGGTGGTTCGAGTCTTCTGGCGACCTGTTTTGCACTCGGTTTGCTCATCAACGTTTATATGCGTCCGGGTTATCAAGTCTGCCCAGAACCATTCCGATTCGGTTCGAAAACGTTTTCCACTTGACTGCTGATGGAACACACGCACAAATTGGCCCTCTGGCATTGATTACGAGGGAGGAGTTCCATCCGAGATTCAAATCGGCCGACTCCCTCCGAAATCCCAACGAGAGTTCGTCGCAACAATCCGAATTCGTCCCGGTCGACAGACTCTCGAAATGCGGACAAAATCGGCTATTATCAGATCATGGTAACATCATCCCCATTACCTGATGACGTATCGTCCGCCACGGAACGACTACAAAAAGCATATTCCCCACAGTTTTTTGAGCAGCTCGCTCAAAAGTGGATTTGCGAAATGTCTCGACACATAGCCGAGGTTGAACGCGGTGATGGTCAGGGCCAGCGCGCACTCTGGGTTAACTTGGTAGTCTGAGGCGACTTGCGCTGTGGTGTTGTGTGTGG